>JAFSWN010000172.1 GCA_017450185.1 Clostridia bacterium
AAAGCTTGCATTTTTATTTATATTGTGATAATATACGTTTGTAACTATGTTAGGCTTGTAATTTCGGAGTGGGGCGACCCGCTCCTTTGTTTTGGTTTGGAAAGGTCGTGACCCGCAAAAGTATGGAACAAAAGAAAAAGGGCGGCAATGTTGTAAGCTCCGTCTGGGAGCTCGCCGAGCCCCTTGTGACAGGTCTCGGTCTCATGCTGTGGGACGTGAGATACGTTAAGGAGGGGGCCAACCGCTACCTGAGGATAATCATCGACAAGGAGGGCGGAGTGAATATACCCGACTGCGTCGCCGTGAACGACGCGATAGACGCGCCGCTCGACGAGCTTGACCCGATAAGCGAGAGCTATTCGCTTCAGGTGTGCTCCGCGGGTATCGAGAGGGAGCTTGTAAGGGACTTTCATTTTGAAAAGTACCTCGGCTCAAAGGTGATACTCAAGCTGCGTTCGGGTTTTGAGGGCAAAAAGGTGCACCACTGCGTTTTGTCGGGCTACGACGACGGCAAAATAACCGTCACGTTTGAAAACGGCGGCGAGCATGATTTTGAAAAGAACGAGTATTCGAGCGTCAAGCTCGACGACTTCGATGATGAATTCTGATATAAGGGAAAGGATGAAGCAAAAAAAATGAACACTGAATTACGCGACGCAATAATGATATTCCAAAAAGAAAACGGCATCGACGCCGATCTTCTCTGTGAAAAGCTCTGCGGCGCCGTCGCAACGGCAGCCAGAAAGGAATTCGGCGTTAAGTCGGGCGTCTACTGCGAGATCGACGAAAACTACGAGCTGCACATCTGCATGAGGAAAGAAGTGGTCGAGGACGTGCTCGACCCGGACGTTGAGATGAGCGAGGAAGAGGCGAAGGAATATAAAGAGGACGCCGTTCTCGGCGACACGATAGAAATACCCCTGAAGCTTTCGAACCTCGGCAGAATAGCCGCCCAGAGCGTCAAGCACATAATCCGTCAGGGCGTCAGAGAGATAGAGCACGAGCAGGTGCTCAAAAACTTCCAGAGCAAAAACAAAGAGCTCGTCACCGCCAAGGTGGTGTCGGTCAACCCGCAGACGGGCGACGCGAACGTTGAAATAGGCGGCAGCGAGGCTCTCCTTCCCAAAAAAGATCAGATACCCGGAGAAAAGCTGCACGACGGCGACTATATAAAGATCTACGTTGTGGACGTCAAAGAGAGCCCCAAGGGCCCCAAGGTCATCCTTTCGCGCGTGAACACCGGCCTTGTGAGGCGTTTGTTCGAGCAGGAGGTCCCCGAGATCTACGACGGCACCGTTGAAATAAAGTCCATAGCCAGAGAAGCGGGCTCGCGCACAAAGATAGCAGTCTGGGCCTCCGACGAGAACGTGGATCCCATCGGCTCGTGCATCGGCCCCAAGGGCTCGCGCGTCAACAAGGTCATCGAAATGATGAGCGGCGAAAAAATAGACATAATAAAATACAGTGAATCTCCCGTCGCTTATATAAGCGCGGCTCTCGCTCCCGCCGAGATAGTCAGCGTTGAAATACTGGACGAGGAAAACAAGATCTGCCGCGTTACGGTGCCCGAAACCCAGCTTTCGCTCGCCATAGGCAACAAGGGCCAAAACGCGCGCCTCGCAGCGAGGCTTACAGGCTGGAAGATCGACATCAAGCCCTACTACGGCGATTATCAGCCGATGATCCAGCTCTGATCCTGAACAAACGGAGACAGATTTATGCAGCAGAAAAAGGTGCCGCTGCGCAGATGCGTGTGCTGCGGCGAAATGAAGCCGAAAAAAGAGCTAATCCGTATCGTGCGGACTCCCGAGGGGGAGATAACGGCGGACCCCACGGGCAAAAAATCGGGCAGGGGAGCGTATATATGCCTCTCAAACGAATGCTTCTCGCTCGCGAGAAAGGGAAAAAAGCTCGAAAGGGCCTTCGGGGGCAGGATATCCGACGAGGTGTACGACGCTCTTGAGGAAGCGATAAACAATGGATAAGCTGTTTTCAATGCTCGGTCTTGCCCGCAGAGCTGGAAAGCTGCTTATAGGCCGCGACGCCGTTATTGGCTCGGTGAAAAAGCGCAAAGCCGTTCTGGTGCTGCTCACGAGCGACGCGTCGCCCGCCCACAAAAGGGAGCTCGAGGCTCTCGGTTATTCCGGCTCGCTCGCCGAAATGCCCTGTGAAATGGACGAGACCGAAGCCCGTCTCGGAAAAAGAAGCTGCATTTTCGCGCTTGAAGATAAAAATTTAAGCGCCGCCATAAACAAACTGATCTGACAGGAGGTAATCAACTTGGCAGTAGCATTAAAGTATAAGATCCACGAACTCGCTAAAGATTTCAATATGAACAGCAAAAAAATAATCGAGCTTCTCGCGAGGTTTTCGGATACTCCGAAAAAATCGCAGACCTCTCTGACCCCCGAAGAGCTCGACGTGGTTTTCGACGTCCTCACAAAGGAAAACAGCGTTGAAAGCTTTGACGCGTTCTTTGCAATGGAGAAGCCCGCCGAGGCAGCTCCCGCCGAAGAAACGCCCGCCGCCGAGCCCGAGGCCGAGAAGCCCGCTCCCGAAAAGGAAGCCGAGGCCTCTCCCGCGGAAAAGGCTCCGGCAAAAGAGGCCGCGGCTTCCGCAAAGAGCGCTCCGGCAGCCGAAAAGCGCCCCGCCGCAGCGCCCGCTCAGAAGAGCGCGCCGAAGGCTCCCGCAAAGCCCTCGGATCCTCAGCCCTTCAAGAAGAAGGAGCATAAAAACGACGGTACGGTGCAGGCCAGGACGAAGGGCGACCGCAAGACGGTCAACACCCGCGCCGGCGGAGTTGAGCTCGATAAGTACAACGAGAAATATGAAAATATGTCGTCCTATAATTCAAAATCCCGCGAGGGCGACGCGCAGAAGCAAAAGATTCAGCAGAAATCAAAGCAGTACAACAAAAAAGACAACCGCTTCCGCAAAAAAGAGACCGAGGCCGAACGCCTCAAGAGGATCGCCGAAGAGCGCGCCAACCGCAAGCTTGTTATCAAGGTGGGTGATGAGATCACCGTGGGCGAGTTCGCCGCGCTTCTCAAAATGACCGCCGCCGAGGTCATCAAAAAGCTGTTCGGCTACGGCATCATGGCGGGCATCAACGAAACGATCGATTACGACACCGCCGAGATAGTCGCGATGGATCTCGGGGTCAAGGTTGAAAAGGAAGTCGTCGTCACCATTGAAGACAGGATAATCGACAGCACCGAGGACACCGACGCGGACCTTGAAACAAGGAGCCCCGTGGTTGTGGTCATGGGCCACGTTGACCACGGCAAGACCTCCATCCTCGACGCTATACGCAACACATCCGTAACCGCCACCGAATCCGGCGGCATCACGCAGCACATCGGCGCCTACAGGGTGAACGTGGACGGCAGCTATATCACCTTCCTCGACACTCCCGGCCACGCGGCGTTCACCGAAATGCGCGCGCGCGGAGCGAAGGCCACCGATATCGCAGTGCTCGTCGTCGCGGCAGACGACGGCATCATGCCTCAGACCATCGAGGCCATAAACCACGCAAAGGCCGCCGAGGTACAGATCATCGTGGCGATAAACAAAATGGATAAGCCCGGCGCGAATCCCGACAAAATTAAGCAGCAGCTCACCGAATACGACCTTGTTCCCGAGGAATGGGGCGGCGACGTCATTTGCGTGCCCGTTTCGGCGAAGACGCATGAAAATATCGATAAGCTTCTTGAATCCATCCTTCTCGTCGCCGAGATGAGCGACCTCAAGGCCAATCCCAACCGCGCGGCGAAGGGCGTGGTCATCGAAGCCAAGCTCGACAAGGGCAAGGGCCCCGTTGCCACCCTTCTTGTTCAGAACGGCACCCTCAAAAACGGCGATATCGTCGTTGCCGGTACCGCGGTGGGCCGTATCAGGGTAATGACCGATTACACCGGCAAAAAGGTCAAGGAGGCAGGCCCCTCGGTACCCGTTGAGGTCATGGGCCTTGCGGAGGTCCCGATGGCGGGCGACAGCTTCGACGCAGTTTCCGATGAAAAGCTCGCGAGAGCTCTCGTTGAGCAGAGAAAGCAGAAGCAGAAGGACGAACAGTTCAGCGCCTACAGGAAGGTCACTCTCGACAACCTCTTCTCGGCTCTCGAGGAGGGCGAGCTCAAGGAGCTGAACATCATCGTCAAGGCGGACGTCCAGGGCTCCGTTGAGGCCATCAGGCAGAACCTTGAAAAGCTTTCAAACGACGAAGTAAGGGTCCGCGTTATTCACGGAGGCGTCGGCGCCATCGTTGAATCCGACGTCATGCTCGCGAACGCCTCAAACGCCATCATCATCGGCTTCCACGTGCGCCCCGACGCCACGGCCACCGCCGCGGCCGCCAGAGACCACGTTGAAATGCGCATGTATTCGGTCATCTACGACTGCATCGAGGACGTTGAGGCCGCCATCAAGGGTATGCTCGCGCCCAAGTTCAGGGACGTTGAGCTTGGTAAGGCCGAGATAAGGCGCGTGTTCAAGCTTTCGAGCGTCGGCACAATCGCCGGCTCCTACGTTCAGAGCGGCAAGATAGTGCGCAACGCCAAGGTGAGAGTCGTGCGCGACGGCATAGTCATCGCCGAGGATTCCATAGCCTCACTCAAGCGCGAAAAGGACGACGCGAAAGAAGTCGCCGGCGGCTATGAGTGCGGTATCGGACTTGAAAAATACAACGACATAAAAGAGGGCGATATCCTTGAAGCCTTCATGACCGAAGAATTCAGGGATAACTGATCCCGAATCTACAAGGAGTGATCCTATGGCATATAAACAGAACAGAACAGCCGAGGACATAAAGCGCGAGCTGAGCCTGATTATAGGCGACCTTAAGGACCCGCGCGTAAGCGAGGGCATGCTCACGGTGGTTCGCACCGAGGTCGCGCACGACCTGTCGTTCTGCAAGGTGTATATAAGCTCCCTTAACGGCATAGACGCCGCCGAGGAGGCCTGCAGGGTGCTCGAGAAAACCGCGAAGGGACACGTCCGGAGCGAGCTCGGCAAGGCGCTGACCATAAGAAAGGTCCCGGATATCAAGTTTATTCCCGACGACACCGTTGAAAAGAGCTTCGACCTGTTTAAGCTCCTCGATGAAGACAACAAAAGGCTGCAGGGAAAATGACCGAACTTATATCCTTTGAAAGAGCCGCGAAGGCTCTCGCGGAACACGACGATATCCTTATTTTGACTCACTCGTCGCCCGACGGCGACGCGGTGGGCAGTATGTTCGCGCTCTATCTCGCCCTTAAGCAAAGGGGCAAAAACGTACGGTGCGTCATAAAGGACGTGCCCGAGTCGCTTAAGTTTGCCGAGGTCCCCGAAGCGTTCACCGAGTTTAACGAAAAATATATCGTCACCGTTGACGTGGGCGATAAAAAGCTTCTCGGCGACGGGCTCAAGGATCTCTACGGCGGCAGGGTGGACCTCAATATCGACCATCACGGCACAAACGTGCTGTTCGCAAAAGAAACGCTCGTCGTTCCCGAGGCAGCCGCCGCGTCGGAGGTGCTTTTCGACCTTTTCAGAAAGGCCGGAATTGCCATAACAAAAGATATAGCCGAGAGGCTGTACGTGGGCATATCCACCGATACCGGCTGCTTCAGGTACCTCAACACCACGTCTAAAACCCTCAGAACGGTGGCCGATCTCTACGACGCCGGCATTGACGCGGGAAGAATAAACACCGATCTCTTTGAAACGAAAACTCCTCAGTACGTTGAATTCGAGAGAGAGGCGATGAATTCCCTCAGGTTTTATTTCGGCGGCAGGTGCGCCGTCATGCTTATCACCCGTGAGATGTATGAGCGCTCCGGCATCGTTGAGGCCGACACTCAGGGCATAAACGCAATACCTCGCACAATAGCGGGCGTATACGCAGGAGTTACCGTAAAGGAACGCGCGGGCGGAGTGTTCCACGCTTCGGTGCGCACCAAAGACCCCGTGAACGCTGCTGAGATCTGCTCCGTTTTCGGCGGCGGCGGACACAAATACGCCGCAGGCTGCCAGCTCGGCGCCGACCCCGACGCGGCGGTGGAAAAAATCGTTTCAGCAGTGGAAGAAAAACTGAAAATATCAGATCTTATATAAAAAATGAACGGATTTGTCGTGCTTGACAAAAAAGAGGGAGAGACCTCCTTCAGAGCGTCAAGCTTTCTCAAAAAAGTTTATAACGAGAAAAAAACCGGTCACACGGGTACTCTTGATCCCATGGCAACGGGCGTTTTGCCCGTGGCGGTGGGCAAGGCTACCCGCTTTATTGATTTTATCCCCGACTCCGGCAAGGAGTATGCCGCGCGTTTTCGCTGCGGCGTCACAACCGACACTCTCGATATAACGGGAAAGGTGCTCACCGAAACCGAGGCGCACGTTTCGAAAGAGCAGATAGAGGACGTTTTGCCTTTCTTTACCGGCGAGATACGCCAGCTTCCGCCAATGTATTCGGCAATATCAGTAAACGGCAAACGTCTTTATGAGCTCGCAAGGAAGGGCGTTGAGGTGGAAAGGGAATACCGAACGGTGGTAATAAATGAGCTGAATCTCACAAACGTCTTCGGAAACGAATTTGAGATCGGGGTGTCTTGCTCAAAGGGGACTTATATCCGTTCCCTTATCTCCGATATAGGAGAAAGGCTCGGCTGCGGAGCCGTTATGACAGCCTTAAGGCGCACAAGGTCAAACGGCTTTTCTATTGAAGACAGTTTCACGCCCGAGCAGGTGGCAGAAAATCCCGAAATGGCGCTTTTACCTCTCGACGCTCCGTTTTTGAGCTTCGGCAGCATTGAAGTCACCGATAAGCAGGCCGTTCGCTTTTCAAACGGCGGCGAGCTCTTTGCCGACAGGCTCGGCGGGGAAAGAAGCGAGGGGATGTACCGCGTATATTCAAAGAAAAACGTATTTCTCGGCCTCGGCGAGATACGCGACGGCTTTCTTTTTGTTCTGAGGGTGACGGGAGATGTGTGACAATATTAAACGCGCCGCCGCGCTCGGTTATTTCGACGGTCTTCATCTTGCCCACATAAAGGTTCTTGAAGCCGCTCTTTCGCAGAAGGAAAACGGCCTAACGCCTCTGGTCCCGCTTTTTGACGAAGCTCCCTCAAAGGTCATTGCGGGCGTTGAAGCGCCCCGCCTCATGAGCGCGGCGGACAGGGACCGCGTTCTCGAAAAAATGGGCTTTGAGGTTGTTAAGCTTCATTTTTGCGATATAAGGGATATGGAGCCCGAGCAGTTCGTTTCGGAGGTGCTTAAAGAAAAGCTCAACGTTTCGTTTGTTTCGTGCGGCTATAACTACAGCTTCGGCAAAAACGGGACGGGGAACACGAGGACGCTTCGGAAGCTGTGCGAAAAATACGAAATAAATCTGCACGTGTGCAGACAGGTGCGCCTGAACGGCGAAACGGTGTCGTCCACCGCGGTCAGAAACGCCGTAAAAAGCGGCGATATCGAAAAAGCGAACGGGATGCTCGGGCGGCCGCTGAGCTTTGTTTCCACGGTCCTTCCCGGCGAAAAAAGAGGCAGGCTTCTCGGCTTTCCCACGGTAAACCAGCTTCTCCCCGAGGGCTTTATCGTGCCGAAATGCGGCGTTTACGCCTCTATCGCGGAGTTCTGCGGTCAACGCCTCCCGGCAGTCACCGATATAGGCTCGCGCCCTACGTTCAACGCTTCGGGAGTCCGCAGCGAAACGCACATAATGGATTTTTCAGGCGATCTCTATGGAAAAGAAGTCAGAATAAGCCTAATAGGCTATATCCGCGAAGAAAAAAAATTCCCCTCTGCCGAAAGCCTTATCGAGCAGATAAGGGCGGATGCGTCAAAGGCGGCGTATATGGTTTCGGCGTCAAACTATTTTTGACGATTTGAAAAAAAACTATTGACAAATCCCTTTTTTTCTTTTATAATAAGCAAGCGTTCGGAACGCGGCTAATCGGCGGGATAGCTCAGTTGGCTAGAGCACTCGGTTCATACCCGGGGTGTCGTTGGTTCAAATCCTACTCCCGCTACCAAATAAGGCCCGGTGGTCAAGCGGCTAAGACACCGCCCTTTCACGGCGGTAACACGAGTTCGATTCTCGTCCGGGTCACCATTAGAGAATAATACGAACTATTTTGTCCTTCCGAGGTTCAGACTGTTCGGTTTTACTAATAGATACCACCCATGACGGGTGGTTTTTTGCTTTATTTCTTCAGATCGGAGGTAAGCGCCAAATAATCGGTAAGCGCCAAATAATCGTGCGGGTCAGCGGGGCAAGGGTTCATTTTTTTTACGGTTCATATTCCGTTTAGTTTTGTTTTGTAGTATAATAGCCATGTAACGGATCGGAGGAGACAGTATGTTCCATATTTTGATCGTGGATGACGATAAAAACACAAGGCGGCTGCTGACGGCGGTACTGGAAGCGGAGAACTACACCGTATCAACTGCTGAAAACGGCAGGGACGCGCTGGACGTAATGGATCGAACAAGTATCGATCTGATCGTTCTCGATATCATGATGCCGCATATGGACGGTTACGCGTTTACGTCGCTTTTGAGAGAACAAAACAGCGACGTCCCCATATTGATGCTCACGGCCAAACAGACGCCGACCGACAAGCATCGGGGATTTTTGGTGGGAACGGACGATTATATGACGAAGCCCATCGACGAAACCGAGCTGCTGCTCAGGATCAAGGCGCTGCTGAGACGTGCGAAGATAGTCAGCGAACGAAAGATCGTTATTGGCAGCGTGACGCTGGATTACGACAGCTTTACCGTAACGGACGCCGCCACCGGAGAAACGCAGGAGCTGCCGCAAAAGGAATTTCTGCTGCTGTATAAGCTATTGTCGTACCCCGGCAAAATTTTCACCCGCATTCAGCTTATGGATGAGATCTGGGGCGTTGACAGCGAAACGGGATGGGAAACCGTAACGGTGCACGTAGGCAGGCTTAGGAAGCGTTTTGAGGGATGGAAAGCGTTTACTATCGAATCCGTGCGAGGGCTCGGATACAAGGCGGTGAAAAAAGAATGAATAAAAAAGCGGAACGTTCCTCCCGTATCGCGCTGACGCTCCTGTTCGCGGGGCTGACCTTTGCGGTCATTTTGCTGTTTTTGCTGATGCTGGCGGCGTTTATCATCATTTTTGTTAAAACGGACCTTCTTTCAGTCGCGTCCGGTATCAAAATAAACCGCCCTCTGCTGATTTTTCTGTTTATTCTTTTTTGCCTTGTGGTGGGCGCGGGCGTTTCATTCCTGCTCAGCCGCATCCTCACGGGACCTATAAACAGGATCATCAACACCATAAACCAGCTTGCGGACGGAAACTACAAAGCGCGGCTCAAAACGGGAGATCTCCTCAGCCGCCACCCCACCATCATCGAGATAACGGACAGCTTCAACCGGATGGCGGAGCAGCTCGATAAAACGGAGATACTGCGCTCCGATTTCATCAATAATTTTTCACACGAGTTCAAAACGCCGATCGTTTCAATAGCGGGATTCGCCAAGCTTTTACGGCGCGGGAATATCACTTCGCAGCAGCAGGAGGAATATCTGGAGATCATTGAGGAGGAATCCCTGCGTCTGGCGCAGATGGCCACCGGCGCTATGGATCTTACTAAGATCGAAAACAGGACCGTGCTCGGTGAAACGGAAGAGTATAACCTTTCGGAACAGCTTCGGAACTGCGTGCTGCAGCTGGAAGACAAATGGGTGAAAAAAGATCTGGAGCCGGAGCTGCTGTTTGAGGAATATACTATAAGGGCGAACGAGGACCTTCTGCGGCAGGTGTGGATCAATCTGCTGGATAACGCCATAAAGTTTTCTGAGCCGAAATGCGCCTTCATCGTTGCGGCGGCGAAGGAAAACGGCGCGCTGCGCGTGAGCGTGACGAACACCGGAAAAACGATCCCGCCCGAGGCGCTTCCCTTTATCTTCAATAAATTTTATCAGGCGGATGAATCCCACAGCACACAGGGGAACGGGATCGGGCTTGCCGTGGCAAAAAAGATCGTAACACTGCACGGAGGAAAGATCTTCGTTCAAAGCACGTCGGGAAAAACGGTGTTCACCGTGGAGCTTCCCGCGTAGTGAAAAATATTGAAAAACGACCGGCTCAAACTGTGAACCGGCCGTTATTGATATTAAGAGACGGGAAAAACCGTCATGTATGCGTAAAATAAAGGAACCGCAAAAACAAAGCTGTCAAAGCGGTCCATCACGCCGCCGTGCTCCGGCATCAGCGCGCCGAAATCCTTGATCCCGTGCTCCCGTTTGATATAAGAAAAAAACAGATCGCCCACGGTTCCGAAAGCGGCGCCTGCAAGCCCGAACAAAAGAAGCGAAAGCCAGTGCACCGGACGCTTCATGATGCAGATAACCGCGGCGTATACCGCCATTCCCACGACGCCGAACAGCAGTCCGCCCCATAAGCCCGCCACCGTTTTGTTTGGGCTTATTTCAGGAGCAAGCTTACGTTTTCCGAAGCATCGCCCGAAAAGCTGCGCGCCCGTATCCGCGCTCCAAGACGCGATAAACGGTATCAAAACGAGCTGCCTGCCGTGTTCTCCACCCAAAATCGGAATAAGCATGGAGAAAAACGCCGGAAAAAGAAACGCGCTCAGAAAAACAAACGACTGCGTTTTGGAGTTTCCCAAACGGTTTCTGAAAACGTCGATAAGAAAGATCGCCGTCAGAAGCGTCAGCGCCGCAAAAGGCAGGGAAAACGCCTGCGTGCCGGAATACCACAGCCATGCCATGCCGACCGCGCAAAGCATGCTCACGATCAGCACGGCGCGGTCCTTAACGGCTCCTGTCGCAGCCAGAAGCTCATAGCAGCACATGCCGCATAGAAAGCTCAAAAGTATCGCCGTCCCCCAGAGCGGCGTAAAGAACAGTATCAAAACCGTCAGCGTGATCCCCGTCAGCGCGACGATAACCTTGAGCAGCATTTTATGCTTTTTCATATGCCGGATAAGCTCCTTTTCAGTCTACGCTTTTCGAGTTCGCGTAGATTTTTTTCATTTTTTCGTCATCAAAGTGCGTGTCAAGGAATTCTTCTATTCTGTTTGAAGGCGGAAGTCCGGCCTTACGCTCGTTCATTCGCACCGCAGCCCCGGCGGAAAGCAGAGCGTCAAAACAAAAGAAAACCAAACACGCCGTTACAAGAACGTTTTCAAACGGCATACGCACCTTTGTAAAAAGCTTGTTCAGAAGAGGCAAAACGAGCTTTACCCACCAAAGGCCAATAAGCCCCCATGCAAGAGAATAGAGCAGGCATACTCTGCCGTTGATGTTCAGCGGCACATCGCTGTAATCCCAGGCGACCGAACCGAAGCAGATCTCCTGCCCGAGAGAACAGATATATTCCGTCACCGTGCCGCTCAAAAAAGAGATCAGGAAAATCTTCCATGCGGAAGAGTTCTGGAAACGCACAAGTATAAGCGTCAGCAGCACCGCGCCCATTCCGTAGGCTACGCTCAGATGGCCGAGCACAAGCGATTTCCTGCTTTCGATGTATCCGTTGCGGATCAGGCACCACAGCGTTTCGATCGCGTACCCTACGTAACAGCCGATCACGAAGATCCAGACGTATTGCTTGAAATTAAATTTTATTTTCATCCTGAATAAACCGCTCCTTTTCACTTTATTGTACGTCGTAAAAGGTAATCGAAAAAAACAGGGAACCGTCCGGTTTCGATTCAGTTTATCTTCGATTCCGATAAAGTTGAACCGTTTTTGTTTTTGAGGCGATAAGAGAACGCCGCAAGAAAATTAAGAATACGTTTGAAGTAATTGTTCATATGATGCTTTCTTTTCTTCTTTTACAAAATGTGCGCCGTTCGGGCTAAAAAGCCGTATCGCTTCGTTCTTGACGTCTATGTAAACCTCGCTCACCTCGCCGCTGCTCTCGCCGTCAAGCGTCCATACCTCCGGTTTGTCAAAAACGAAACGCATGCTCGCCGCCTGAAAATGGACGAGCGTTTCGCCGTCGTATTCGTGGCGGCGCATTTTCCTCAGGAGAGAAAACAGCTGCAGAGGCGATCTGACCCGCCGGATCAGGACCACCTCGAACAGACCGTCGTCAAATTTCACTTCGTCTTTGTTGAACCGGAACATGCCCCCGGCGGACAGCGCGTTGGAAACGGTGCCGAAATAAAAGTCCTCGTCCAGTACGTTCCCGTCGTACTCCACCCGAATATGGCGGGGCTTTAACGCCCGCATGGTGGGGATGACCTGAAAACCGAAGCCGTTGATCATATACGCGCTGTAGCCCAGCACGTTTTTCACGCGCTGCGGCGTGGCATACGAGACGGAAACGCCCGGCCCGAAGGAGGCGATATAGGTAAAAAAGCGGTCGTTGAACGTGCCCACGTCGTAGCCGTGGGTCTGCCCGCTGCGGATCATCTCCGCCGCTCCCTGCAGATCCGTAGGAATCCCCACGTTGGAGGCGAGATCGTTGGTGGAACCGATGGGGATATAGCCGACAGCCGGACGCGGCCCCGCCTGGGGCAGACCGCTGATCACTTCGTTAAGGGTGCCGTCGCCGCCGCAGCAGATCACGGTCTGATACCTGTTTCCCTCAACTGCCGCGATCTCCCGCGCGTGCCCGGGGTATGCCGTGACAGCAAGATGTGTGGAATCAGCCATAGGCCCCAGTGCTTTTAAAAGTTTTTCAGGCTTCGGACGGGTAAGGCTTTTCCCCGCGCGGGGATTATAGATCAAAAGCGTGGTTTTGCTGCTCATCGTTTAAGTCTGCCTTTCATCGTTTCCTGACAAAATACAGCAATATGATACAGCGCAATTATAAATTGAATCGAAACAAGTAATAAATTTAATTTTATGAACGGGAAATTATTGACGACAAAAACCGCTTGACATCCCGAATTATATTTGATACAATATATTTGAATCAAATGCTTATGGAGGCGATGCCGATGGCATACGATTACAGCGAAGCGTTGAAGCTTGAAAACCAGCTCTGTTTTCCGTTGTACGCCGCCGCGCGAAACGTGACGAATATGTATATGCCGCTTCTGAAACCCCTTGGGCTGACTTATACACAGTATCTTGTTTTTTTGGTCCTGTGGGAGCGCGACGGGCTGACCGTGGGGGAGATAGGAGAAAAGCTTATGCTTGACAACGGCACGCTTTCACCGCTTCTTAAAAAACTGGAGCAGAAGGGATATATAGAGCGCAGGCGCAGCTTGGAGGACGAGAGAGTGGTTTTGATCGTGTTGACGGACAGGGGGCGCGAATTGCAGCTGCGGGCAAAGGAAGTACCGTTAAAAGCGGCGAGCTGCGTTGATCTTCCGCCCGAAAAAGCGCGCGAGCTGTATACGTTGCTATACGAATTATTAAATCAATCAAATCCAAAATAAATAACGTATGGAGGTATTTATTCATGAAAACGGTTTATGATTTTACGGTAAAAGACAGAACGGGGAACGACGTATCCCTTTCGGAGTACAGCGGCAAGGCGCTGCTTATTGTAAACACAGCCACGGGCTGCGGCTTTACGCCGCACTACGAGCCGCTTGAGGAAATGTATCGCGACCTTAAGGATAAGGGCTTTGAGATCCTTGATTTCCCGTGCAACCAGTTCGCAAATCAGGCCCCCGGCGACGCGGAGGAGATACATTCCTTCTGCACGCTGAAATTCGGCACGGATTTTCCGCAGTTTGCAAAAATCGACGTAAACGGCGAAAGCGCGGAGCCGCTCTTTGCGTTTCTTGCAACGGAAAAGCCTTTTTCCGGCTTCGGCAAGGGGCTTAAGAACGCCGCGCTTAACAAGTTTGCGGATATGAACAACAAAAAATTCGGCGACAAGGCGTATATCAAATGGAATTTCACAAAGTTCCTCATTGACCGCGAGGGAAAGGTACTCGCCCGCTTCGAGCCCACCGCGGACATGAAGGAGGTACGCGCCGCAGTTGAAGAGCTTCTTGGCTGAAAGAGGAAAAAAGATGCAGGAACAGAATAACGATCTGGTCGCGCTCGCCGGGAACAGAGAAAAAACCATAGTAAAAACCAGCGTAGTCGGCATTGTAACGAATTTGCTGCTGGTGGCTTTCAAGGCGTTCGTGGGCATTTTGTCCAATTCTATCGCCGTTATACTCGACGCGGTCAACAACTTATCCGACGCGCTTTCCTCCGTTATTACCATCATCGGCGCGAAGCTCGGAGCTAAACAGCCCGATAAAAATCATCCTTTGGGCTACGGCAGGATAGAATACTTAAGCTCAATGATAGTTGCGGCGCTCGTGCTTTACGCGGGCATTGCGTCGCTGGTGGAATCCGTTAAAAAGATAATCACACCGGAGGAAGCGGACTACAGCACGGTTTCGCTTATCATCATTTCAGTGGCTATCATTGTTAAGCTTATCCTCGGCATGTTCGTGAAGCGGCAGGGCAAAAAGATCAACTCCGGCGCGCTTTCAGCCTCCGGCTCCGACGCGCTGTTTGACGCCGTCCTTTCTGCGTCGGTACTCGCTTCTGCCGTTGTGTTCCTTGTTTGGGGAATATCGCTTGAAGCGTACGTGGGCGTTGTTATAGCAGGTTTTATTATCAAGGCCGGTATCGAAATGATGATCGAAACGATGAACGACGTCATAGGCAAGCGGGAGGATCCAGAAACGATAGCCCGGTTAAAGCAGCTGATCTGTGAGGAGGAAGCCGTTCGCGGCGCGTACGACGTTACTCTTTTTAACTACGGACCGGATAAAAACTACGGGTCGGTTCATATCGAGCTGCCGGATTATTTGAGCGTGGACGAGGTTGACCGCATCACCCGCCGCATACAGACCGACGTTTTCCGCAAGACCGGTGTTATTCTGACCGGCATCGGCGTATACTCGTACAACACTTCGGACGACGAGGCGGCGCTGATGCGAAACGCCATACAGAAAACGGTGATGAAGCATGACTGGGCGCTGCAGCTGCACGGCTTTTACGCGGATACCGAAAAGAAAACCGTACGCTTTGACGTGGTGCTCAGCTTTGACGTGGAAAGAAGAGAAGCAATGGAGCTTCTGTACGACGAAATAAGCTCTCTCTATCCGGATTATCAAATTCAGATAATAGCCGACATAGACGTTTCCGATTAATATTGTTTTTTTCCTTTGCCAAGGCAAATGTTAATTTGCGTTGCTTGCTTTTTGACGCGGTTTCGGTGTACAATACGGCTGCGACAAGGCAAGGGAGATTTGTTTTATGCTCAGTCAGAACATAAAAAATTACAGAAAACAAAACGGCTACACGCAGGAGACCTTCGCGCAGGAGCTCGGCGTCGTCCGCCAGACCGTTTCAAAGTGGGAAAAAGGATATTCCGTCCCCGACGCCGTTATGCTTGAAAAAATAGCGGAGCTTTTCGAGGTCCCTGCTGGCGAATTGCTTGGAGAAGTTCGGAATGATCACGAAGAAAAAACCGATTTGAAAAGGATATCCGAGCAGCTTTCCATACTTAACAATCAGTTTGCCAAGGAGCTTTCAAGAAAAAGAAAAAACCGGAAAACGGCCGTCATTGTTCTCACGGCCGTTTCGGCTATTATCGCGATTGCCTTTCTGGCGGGCCTCATATCAATCGGCAGAAATATTGCCGACCCTGATTCGGGGTTTATAACGCCGGCTTCGGTAAGCCTTGAAAAGGACCTTGAAGACGCCGTCGCCGGGGCCGCTCTCGCGCAGGACCCGGACTCCGCAGTTGATGGCGAATTCCCCGCCGAGAGCCATTTCGTTTTCGGCACAAAGGAAAAGAACGGCGCGGTGAAGGTATATCTTTTAGAGGATCGCCGCGTTTTCGGTTTCAAAAACGGGTTTTTCACCGACGTTTCCGGCAGCGTTGTGCCTGCCGTATATTCCTTTGAAAAAACCGGCGGCGGCTATAAGCTCACAGAACGTCAGGCGGCGCGCGACGGAGGTGAATATCTTTCGTCGATAGAGGACCTTTTCCCCGACAGGTACGTTAAAATGATCCTCCACGGCCTCACTGAAGAACAAAGCGAGCTTATGTGGAAAAATCAGGCTGCCGCGGCGAAAGCGTATCTTGATTCCATAGAAAGAAGCGAAAGCGTTGCGAAGTACGGCGATATCGAAACTCTGTATTTGACGGACTTCGGCGTTACAACGGAAGCTCAAAACAGGATACTGGAAATGAAATTTGAATACGACGTAACCTTTGGCAATCACGAGAGGCTTGAAAACGGCAAAAGATTCGTTTACCAGACCGGCTGCGATGAAGAAGAGGGGATAGTTACGTTCACGAAGTTTGAGTATGAAACGGGCAGAATAACGGAATATATCGCGGTTGACGGGACCACCGGCGAAACAATAAAAAACGCCGAGCCTCCGAAAAGCGTTGAATACTTCAGAGGCGCGGCGTCAAAAACATATTGATTTTTTACGGCATCTTTCCGTTGGCGAGAATGTCGATGCCCTGACCGATCAGATAGGGAAGCTCGGTCAATCCCAAGATCATCTGGATGAAGCGTATGAACGTCCAGATGATCTCTTTTATTGTTAAGAGCGTTTCGTTTTCCGCCTGCGGTTCGGAGAGGATCTCGGGAACCGGTTCACGGCCCGTAAGAACGTAGTTGAATTCTATAAGCATCGGCGAATGGTCGGTGTAGGTCTCGCCGTTTTCGCCCTTAAACGAGAGCATCGTTTTTGAAACGGGAGTCAGAGTCATGTAGCTTCCGCTCCTGAAAAGCGCGCGGTCAAGGCTGTCGCCGGAGAGATCATAGTTGAAACCCCCGGCGTTCGCGTCGTAGCCGCCGTTGTTGTAAACCTCCGCCCAGACGTCCTTAAGGCCCGTCGGAGCGAGAAGATTGCCGTAGAGGTCGTCGTCGAGCTTACGGAGGAATTTATAGTTAAAATCGCCCAGAACAACAAGCGCCCTTCCCGAAGTGAGGTTCGAGTTTATGTAGGCAGCAAGCTGCCGGAAGTTTGAAGCTCTCGCCTTCACCGAGAGAGCGTCGTAGCCCGCGTCCATATGCACTGTTATGACGTCAACGTAAACGCCCTCGGCAAGCTCCATCAGGCAGTAAACAAAGCCCTTGTTTGAAACGGCGTCCATCGAGCCCGAAAGCGTCCCGTATTCAAAATCCCATTTGACGCGGTTAAGGTTGTATATTTTGTGCCCAGAAAAAACGTTCAGTCCCTGCCCCTGCGAAAGGCCCCCGCTCGTAAAGGAGCGGTTCGGATAGTTTTCCATTTCGGCGGCAAGGTATTTGTGGGCGTTAAAGTCCTCCTCGGTGCCGATGAAGTCAACGTCGAGCGTGTTGAGGTAACGCCCCACAAGCGTGGCTCTCTGCTTTGTTGTGGTAAAGCCGGAGCCCTGAAAATCGCCGACGATAGGTATGCCGGATACGTTGTAGGCAACAAATTTTAGCGTGCCCTCTTCGGTCTCCGCGGCGTTTACGCCGAAGCCGAGCGGAATGATGAACAAAAGGGACAAAAGAACGCAAAGAAGCTTTTTCATGATATCACATCCATCCAATCAGTTTTTTTATCTCATGCCGCGTTATCGGAATATTCGATAACCGCGATCTCTGTCATAAGTCCGCTTACGGATTTAATGATCTCATCGAGCCGTTTCTGAACGTCATCAGTATAGTAGGACTCACCGCACTGTTCGCAGGTCATGCATGGAGTATTCCGGATAATGATAACGCATTTTCCAAGATCAACAACGTGTGTCCGAGTATCGTTTTTGATATTCCCTTTGCAGTAAAAACACTGTTCTGTCATATTATCTTATCCTCCTTATAGTAAAGTTCGCTTCAAATTTATCGGTGTCGGGAAAGTATGCGGTTATTATATGGACGTTAGTTCCGTTAAATCCGCAAACAATGTGCATATGGTCATTTCGCAGATTCAGGCCTATTATCAAACATGCCGGAAAAGGAAAAGCGTCGGGGTATTGTTCGATTATTCTGCCGGTGTTGATCGCATTGACAACGTCTTCTTTGACAATGCCTCTGTGATGTATCCGCTCGGAAGCATGAACGCTCCAATGGATTTTATCTCTATTGCAATAGCTTTTCAACAGTTCTATATCCAGTTCCAAATTAACATCACCGATTCTGTAATATACATTCTCATTATATACATTTATTATTGATTTATCAAGTGAAAAACCAAAAAATACCTCTTGACAAGTGTGGTCTAATGTGTTAGACTTTAATCGATGGAAGGTCTAACGCGTTAGATTTATTTTTGTAAGGAGGCGCATTATGGCAACGCCCAAGATTTTTGAAAGCGAATACAGGTTCTGCCTGATACTCTGGGAAAACGAGCCCGTAAACAGCACCCGGCTCGTTAAGCTGTGCAAAGAGAAGCTCGGCTGGAGCAAGACCACCACCTACACAGTTATAAAACGGCTGAGCGAACGGGGAGTGGTCAAAAACGAAAACACAGTTGTTTCGTCCCTTGTGTCAAAGGACGAGGTCCAGCGCGCCGAAATGGACGAGCTGCTCCAAAAGACCTTTGAAGGGTCGCTTCCGGCGTTTGTTGCCGCCTTCACAAAGCGCAGAGATATCTCCGAAAGCGAAATAGAAGAGATCCGCCGTATGATCGACTCCTACGGGGGTGATAATAAATGAAGGATCTGTTTTTGACCCTTCTTCAGATGAGCGTAACGGCGGGCTGGCTTGTGATGGCCGCGTGCCTTTTCCGGCTTATATTCAAAAAAGCGCCGAAGTTTTTAAGGTGCGTGCTATGGGGGATGGTCGCTCTCAGGCTCGTTCTGCCGTTTTCGGTCGAGAGCGTTTTCAGCGTTGTTCCCAAAACGGATACCGCGTCATTTTTTCAAAAGAGCTTTTCTCCCGCGTCGTCCGCTCCTGATCTTAAAGACGCGCTGCCGGTCATTGAAAATACCTTTGTTGTCAATGCAGGGGGCGAAAGAGCCTCTTCGTTGGGACATGATCATCTCGGAGTGATATCCGTTATATGGCTTTCGGGCGTGATAGTGATGCTTATATACGCGCTTCTGAGCTTTATTCTTCTTAAGCGAAAGGTCGCCGACGCGGTGAAGCTCGAAAAAAACGTGTTTGAAAGCGCGGTTCCTTCGCCGTTCGTGCTCGGGCTTTTATTCCCGAAAATCTATATCCCCTTCGGCATACCCGAAAACGAGCGCGAGTTTGTGCTCAGGCACGAGAGAGCGCACGTGCAAAGGGGCGACCACTGGTATAAGCCGATAGGGTTTATACTTCTTTCGGTTTACTGGTTTAACCCGCTGATGTGGCTCGCGTTTATACTTCTGTGCCGCGATATCGAGCTTGCCTGCGACGAAAAGGTCATAAAGCAGTACGGCTGCGAAGAATTAAAGGCCTATTCCGGGGCTTTGCTCAGCTTGAGCGTTTCGCGCCGCTTTATATCGGCCTGCCCGGTGGCATTCGGCGAAACGAACGTGAAGAACAGAATAAAGAACGTGCTGAGCTACAAAAAACCGGCGTTCTGGATAATAATCGCCGCGCTTGCCGCGTGTTTGGCGGTCGCCGTGTGCCTTCTCACCGATCCTAAAGAAAAACGGCCCGAGCAATCCTCAGACGTTTCTCAGACGGAGTATACCTCGTTTCTTGACGGAAGTTTGGCATATGATACGGTCGATTGGGATATCGACGGCGACGGCAAAAAAGAGAAATGTTATCTGGGCTTAGGACCCACCTCGGGGCTGTACTCTTTCACTTTTTACGCCGAAAAGCAGAACAGCAGCGTGTTTTATCTGAATATGTTTTTATCGGAGCCCGGAACGCTTTCGTTTGAGAAAAGCTCTCTCGGCAGCAAGCTCTTTGTTCGGCTTGACCGCTCAGCATACGGAGAAGACGCAAGGCTGTACGATATAACGGTTCAAGGCGGCCAAATAGTGCTGGGCGACGCCGACGGCGAGCTTAAAAGCTTCGGGCTCTCCGGAGCCGAAGCCAAAGCGTTTCTGAACGGCGCTTATCTTAAACAGGGTGAAAACGGCTTTGAAGATGCGAACGATCCTTCGTGGGGGATAGAGCTTTCGTCGGAAAACGTCACTCCCACCGGAATGAAGCTCACCCTTTCTCAAAACGGCGGTGATAAGGGCAAAGGCTTTTACGTGTTCGGGCAGCAGTACCGGATAGACGTGTTCCTCGGTGAAGAGTGGGTGTCTCTCGGCGACGACGGGACTTTTACGACAGAGGCGCTCATGATACCCTCAGGGGGATCGTATGAATGGGAGCTCGACTGGTCCCATATCTACGGCGCGCTTGCAAGCAGCTACTCGGCGGGACTTTACAGACTTTCTAAGGACGTATCGTTCTCAAAGGACGGGGAAGGGAAATATGATGAAACAAAGACCTTCTACGCCTATTTTGCAGTTCCGGCGGATCACAGCGGCGGGATAGATGAAGGAGCATAAGCCGATTCTTGACAAAGATACCGCCATTTGATATTATTATTTAGGATTTTTATTCGGAGGGATGACTATGCCGCTTGGCGATTTTTTCAAAATCACTTCGCCGAAGGCCGACGCGTGTCTTACGGTTTATAAGGGCCATTTCGCCACTTCTCACAGCCATATGAACTATTTTCTCGACGTAGCCTCAAACAAGGCTTCGTTCAGAGAGGCGAAGGCGATAGCCGCCTTTCTCGCGGAAAACTATAAGTATTCCGTAAACGTCGACACCGTTTTGTGCCTCGACAACACCGAGGTAATAGGCGCTTTTCTCGCCGAGGAGCTTTCCGCTCAGGACCGCTTTCACGTAAACGCAGGTAAAAACGTCTGTGTGCTCACTCCCGAGCACATATCGGGCAGCCAGCTGTATTTTCGAGACAATACCTCCGTGATGATAAAGGATAAAAGCGTGCTTATTCTCGCGGCGTCGGTCGTCACAGGCTACACGGCCCAGTCCGCTGTTGAAGCCGTGGCATATTACGGCGGCGCGGCAGTCGGGATATCGTCTGTTTTTTCACGTATCGGCGAATGCGAGGGGCTTCCCGTGCACAGCGTTTTCGGCTCGAACGACCTGCCGGACTATTTCATGAGCCCCGCGCACACGTGCCCGCTTTGCGCCGAAGGCAAAAGGCTCGACGCTCTGGTGAACACCTTCGGCTGCTCGGAGATTTAATCGATTCGGAGCTTTTGAAGCAGGCGAAGGCTCTCTCGCCAAACGGCTTGATTTTGAATATGTGTTTTTTAAGGCAAAATACGGCCGGCTTTATACTCAAATGGGTACAAAAGCCGACCGTTTGTTTTTTGGTTATTTTTTTTTCGGCGTTCAAAAAGTATCAGTTTCCGCCTGTTTTCGGCAGGACCTCGCTGTAGATAACTTCCCCGCAGCGGGTACAGGCCCTGATCCTGAGCCCGTCCTCGGTCGCCGTGGGCATTATCGAAGTAGTCCAGTATTCGGGCACGCTGTGCCCGAGCGGCGTGAGAAGCTCCGGCTGGGTATCCTTGTCGACGGCACCGCAGACGGAGCAGAGCATCTCCTTCAAGCCGTATTCGGTGCAGGTTGGCTCCATGGTGGTCTGCCAGGCAAACGTGTGCGAGCCGGGGCTGACAAGGAAGCTGTCCTTATAACCGCAGTTTACGCAGATCTTATAGGCCTCTCTCATGCGGGTGCAGTCGGCCACGCTCTCATACTGCGTTTCGCCGAAAATGTGGTTTTTTCGTGGTATTTCTTCGGTTTTTATGCGTTTATCGCAGTACATGCAGCGTTGCTCCTTGAGCCCCGCTTCGGCGCAGGTGGCGTCTTTGACCTTTATCCAGCCTTCGGAGGTGTGCTGCTTTTGCGGGATCACGCCGAAATCGAACAGGTCGCCGCAATAGGCGCATTTGTTGGCTGTGATGCCGACTTCATAGCAGGTGGCCTCTTGCGTAACGAGCTGTTCGCAGCTTACGTGCGGCGCGCCGGGATCGAGCCGGACTGCTATCCTCAGCGCGTTTCTCGCGTCGGCGGAGCTTATGCCTGCCTGACCGTCGAGGTTCGCAAAGGGAAGCTGTTCTTCGGTGGGCTTTTGCAGCTTGACGGCAAACCTGAGTATGATCCTCGCGTCGGCGGCCGTCACCGAGCCGTCAAGGTCCATGTCGCCCCTTAAATAGCAAACCCTGTCGTTCGGGGCGCGGAAAAGCTCTTCGGCCTCTGTAGCGTCCGTCCCCGCGGCGAGGGCGTAGATAATAAATACCGGCGCGAGCAGCAAAAGGGCTGAAAGAATATAAAACGTTCTCTTTTTCATGTTTTCCTCCAAAAAGGCAGGTCAGATGCTTTCGTAGATCTTCCGCCACGCCGAAAGCTTCTTTTCGCTGAATTCACCGGGGATGCAGGTTGATATTTTTTTGAGCTTTATTACGCCCCGAAGAGCCTTCGCCGCCGCGGGAACAAGGTATGCCTGCGGCAGTATGGCCTTAAGCTTTTTCATTATGTAAAAGAAATCAACGCCGCTCATGCTGCCGTTCGCCATGCCTATTTCGGCCTGCGAGAGAATCTCTTTTTCCATAAGGAAGTCGATGTTCCTTGCCTTAAGCGTCGAAAGGAAAGCCCTCAGCGCGGAAACTATAACAAGGCTGTTTCCGTGAATAATGCAGTAGAGAGTCTGGTAGCGCCATAATACGCGTTCATTGTAGTCGCCGTCTGTAACTCCCGAAACGGCCCTTGCGAGGATGCCGCCCGCGCGCATGCTTAAATCAATCCCGCACCCGTTGAGCGGAACGGTCATTCCCGCGCTGTCGCCGACGGCGGCGTAGCCGCTGCAAACCATTTTGGGGAGCGTTCTCGTAAGGGGGATCTTGCTCACGTAGCCGCCCCTTAAAAGCTTGTCTCCGAGATAGGGGTATTCCTCCCTGAAATCAGCAAGGCCCTCCTCGATCTCCTTTTCGCCGATGCCGCCGAACTGCCCTATAAGCACGTCCATGCAGTCTTCTTCGGTTATCATCCAGTCCATGCCCGGGTGCCCGCAGTGGAAGAAATAAACCTTATAGCGGGGGTCGAAATAGCTGTCGTCGGTTTTTTGGTAGAGTCCGCGGTACACGAAAAACGCGTCCTTGTCCGGTATCTCGTTCGGTATGCCGAATCTTTCGGGCAGGCTCTTTCTCACAGGCGAGTCCATTCCTGCGGCGTCGATAACAAGATCGGCAAAAACGGTTTTCTGTTTGTTTTCGCTCTCTATTTTTATTCCGCGCACCCTCTGTTCTCCGCACACCGCCGAGAGCACGGGCGTTTCAAAGTGGAAAACCACTCCCGCCTGTCTGCACTGCGACACTAAAAACTTTATGAGCTCGCGCCTTTCAATAAAGCCGAAATCAGGCGTTTTCGGATATTCGAGCTCAAGGGTGACCGTTTTTTTCGGGTTATAAAACACCATGTCCTTGTTGGGGGCGAGAAGAGATAGGTCGGGGCGCGGCATTCCCACCTTGTCAAACGAAAACATGCTGACGCCGTCGGTCCATTCGTGCCCGGTGTTTTCTTCGGCGTTTTTTTCAAAGACCTCAACGCTGTGTCCGGCCTTCGCGAGGTTATACGCCGCGGTCAGCCCGCCGTGCCCGGCTCCCGCGACAACGATACGGCTCATATCCGCGTCCTCCCTTTATCCGTCCGTAGCAAGGCGGACCTTTACGTTTTCATAAATCTCGGTGTTTTCGCCGCTGACGCTTTTCAGCACGAAATCCTCTTCGGAAAGGCCCTTTTGGATCTCCACTCTTCCGTCGGATTCGAGCCCGAGCACCACGTCCTGACGTTTGAGCTTTTTGCCGGAGGTTTTGTATACCCAAACGTAATACTGCGCTCCGTCCTTATAAACCACGTCCGACGGGACCGTCACCGCGTCTTCGGCGATGCCGGTGGTCACCGAAACCTTAACGGGCGTGTTCAGCTCAACGTTGTTCGTATCGTCGAGCGATATATAAACGGTGTAGTTCGAAGCAGTGGAATAGCTGCCGCCCGAGAGGATGGTCATAAGCACCGATATGATGCCCGACTCGCTGTCCTCTTTTTTTATGTCGGAAACAACGCCCGTGACGCTGTCGTCTTCATTTAAGCTCACTACGGCCCTCTGGCCCTTCTGGAGGCCGTATACGTCGTAGTCGTTCTCGACGAAAACTGCGTAGATGTTCATGCCGTATTCCTCGGAATCCTGAGCGAGGATGGTGGCCTCGGCGTCGTAGTGCGCGGTAAGGGTCTCTCTCTTTGCCTGTTCAAGGTTCACTACGGGCTTTTTGCCGTTGAGCACGGCCGCACGGACAACAAGAACAAGAGCCGCCAGAACCGCCAGCGCGAATGCGGCGAGTATCAGCTTCTT
>JAFSWN010000173.1 GCA_017450185.1 Clostridia bacterium
CTTCGCCACTCCCCTGTTCACGGCGTCTTCAAAGCTTCCGCCGGTCAGGTGTACGTCCTGACCTATATCGGCGAAAACGACAGCCATCCCGCAGTCCTGGCATATGGGTATCTGAAGCTCCTTCGCGGCTTCGAGGTTAGAGAGCATATCGCTGAAGGTCTCTTTTGCGGTTTCGCGCGTTTCAAGCTTTGCGCACTCGTTTATTCTTTTTTCAAGATCGGAAGAAAGATAAAGGTTTGCGTCGATAAAACACTCGGCGACCTTCTCAGTGATCAAATTGACGTTGATTTCTCTCATAAAGCGTCCTTAATGTTATTTATTGCCTCTTCTTCTTGAAGTCCCGTTATCCGAAAACCGCTTGAGGTCGGATATCTTCTCTTCACTGTCGGCCTTGAATTTCGCCATCATATCTTCAAACGACATAGAGCCCGGAGCGTCGCTTCCCGTTTGTTCTTTATTGTCTCTTTGATTACCGGAAAATGAGCGTTTGCCCTTCCTTAAGTGAGACTTTTCGTTATAACTTTTCGGCGCGGCCTGTTTTATCGAAAGGCTGATTTTATTGTCGTTTACAGAAAGGACCTTTACCTTTACGGTCTGTCCTTCACTCAAAAAATCCCTGATGTTTTTTACGTAAACGGAGGCGACCTCGGAAATATGCGCCATCCCGCTATCGCCGTTTTGGAGCTTGATGAAGGCCCCGAAATCGGTAAGCCCGGTAACGGTCCCCTCATATATCTCGCCGACTTTTGACTGCATCTTTATAAATATCCTCCGTCAGATAAATAATACCGAATAAAAAAGATAAGCCCCCGAGCTCAGTTTCCGGGGGTGACGTTATAGAATATCTTTTCGTCGGGATATACATATCCGCGCTCTCTGGCAAGATGCTCGAACAGTTCAGCTTCATCCGCCTCATTGATAAGATGCTCTATTTCTTTATTCTGATTTTCAACCTCTTCAAGCTCCTGCTGAAGCTGACGGAGCTCAGTCTGCTTCGAGCTGATATCGGATTTGAGATACATAACGAGAGCAACAGAAAAAACAAGAATAAATGCCGTAAGCAGCGCCAAAATGCGGCTGTGGCGGCTGAAAAACTTTTTCTTCATAAATTAACCCTGCATAAAAGTATTTTTTTATATTATAATAAACAATCAGCTTTTATGCAATAGTTTTTTTGAATTTTTTTCGGTATTTTGGGATTTTTTTTTGTTTTTTTTCATATTTATTTTTTCAATGAGCAAAAACGTTTTTTTTCGCAGCTTATAAACGTTGTTTCCGATAAAAACGGCGAGGGATCTGAGTGGAAACATATAAACCAAACAAAAGCCTATCGCCTCTCCGGCAAAGATATAAAAACGGACGCTTCCGGCGTTTACTTCGAAGATAAAAGCGAAGGAAGCTATCGCGGCAAGAATGAAAAACAGCAGATCCTGGACGACCACGGCTGCGGTTCCCGCAATCCCGGAGCGTCTGAGAAGCATGAATACAAAATACGCCGCTCCGAGCAGAGCTCCCATCCCGGCGCTCTTGATAAAAACCGAGACCTGAAACGCGTGAGAGACGTCGAACATCAGGAAAACACCTTGCCGAAAAAGCCGCCGGCTTTCTTCACGGAGTCTGAATAAGCCACTGAAATAATTTTGCCCTCGACCGTCATTTCACCGTTTTCAAGGCTGAGCTTCGTCACTTGCAGGTTTTCTCCTCCAACGTTTATTTCCCCGAGGGAGGTCTGTATCAAAAGGTTTTCCTCATTGAAGCTGCCGACGTCGGTGACTCCCGTCAGGACGAGTTTTTTCCTGTTGTCAATAAAAAGCGTATGTGGCAGAGAAAGCTTTTGTTCTTCCATGTTATCCTCCGGGCGTTTTTCTGCTTAATATATACTGCGGCTGCCCCGTAGATATTACCGAAAAGCTCAAACGACTTTGTTTATATCGTCGATATGGCCCATAACAAGGATATGGTCGCTGGCGTTAAAAACGTAATCGGGCGATAGTACGGGCTTTATTTTATCGTCCGTTTTAATGGCAAGGATATTGAGATTATGGCGCTGGCGGATATTTAAGTCGCGTATAGTTTTTCCGTGCCAGCCCCTCGGAGTTGATATCTCGTATACGCAGTAGCCGCCCGAAAGCTCTATCGCGTCGAAAATACTGTCGTTGGATTCGCTCACGGCTATCCTCTGCGCGAGATCGTATTCGGGGTAAACGACCCTGTCAGCGCCGTTTCTGAGCAGGAAGTTTGATTCTATGTCCCTGTTTACCTCGCTGAACACCTTTTTCGCGCCGAGCTCCTTGAGCGAAAAAGTTATCTCGAGAGTTTCCGAGAAATGGTCTCCGAGGCAAACGAAGCAGGCGTCGAATTCGTCAACGCCGAAATTTTCGAGCACGTCGGTATTGGTGCAGTCGGCTATTTTGGCGCTTACGGCGTAGGGCATCATGGCTTCGATCGTGTCGCTGTTTTTATCTGCGATCATTACCTCCGAGCCGAGAGAGCTGAGCATTTTGCAAAGATGAGAGCCGAAGGTGCTCAACCCTATTATTAAAAAAGATTTCATTGTATTGTCTCCTTATCCTATGCTTATTTCCTCAACGGGATACATAACTCTCGGTTCCGCGCGCTTTTCAAAGAAAGCGGACGCGAGCGTAACGCTTCCGACTCTTCCGAAAAACATAAGGACGATTATAACGCATTTGGAGATCGGCGCGAGGGTTCTCGTTATGCCTGTGGTCATCCCGACGGTCCCCATTGCGGAAAACGTTTCAAACAGCACGTCGCCGAGGCTGAGATTCTGAACAGCAGTTATTATAACGGCGCCTATGAATATCAGGGCTGCGTTGAAGCAGATGACGCCGGACGCTTTTTTTACCGCTTCGTCGCTGAGCGAACGCCCGAAAAGCATCGGCCTGCGCCTTGCTCTGAGCGACGTAAACAGAAAGATAAACACAACCGCAATGGTTGACGTTTTAATTCCTCCCGCGGTCGAGCCGGTGGAACCGCCTGAGAACATCAAAAAACAGGAGAGCAGAAGCGACGGGGTCGATATAGCTCCGAGGTCGATGGTGTTGAACCCTGCGGTACGGCAGGTGACAGACTGAAAAAGGCTTCTGAGTATCGCCTTATGGAGAGGCACCCCGGTCAGAACTCCCCCGCTCTCAAAAACCAAAAACAGTATCGCTCCGCCGAAGGTGAGAATTGCCGAGACTGTGAGAGCAAGCTTTGTATGAAGCGCATAGCGTCTGAATTTCAGGCCGTTGCGCCGCACGTCCTCCCAGACGTAGAAGCCTATGCCGCCGATACTTATAAGAAGCATAAAAACGATATTCACAATAATATCGTCGGACATCGTTTCAAAAGACGAAAACCTCCCTCTTACGCCCATAAGATCGAACCCGGCGTTGCAGAATGCCGAAACCGAATGAAAAACGGCGTAATAGAGGCCTTTCAATGCTCCGAATTCTCTGATAAACGGCACGGAAAGTAAAAGCGTTCCCGCCCCCTCGAAAATGAGAGTCCAGCGAAGAATTCTTTTTGTCGTTTCCTTCAACCCGGCTATCTTATCCGAATTCAGGCTCTCCGCCATAAGGGCGCGGTTTTTTAGCCCGAGGTTTTTTCGCGCGAACGACAAAAAAACCGTGGCTATCGTGATAAAGCCGAGGCCTCCCGTCTGAATAAGGAAGAGGATGACGAGCTGGCCGAAAACGGTCCAGTGCGTCGCGGTGTCAACAAGCACGAGCCCAGTGACGCACGAAGCCGAAACAGCGGTGAAAAGCGCCGTCAGAAAGGAAGTCCGCTCTCCCTCCGCCGAAGCAAACGGCAGCATAAGAAGCCCCGTTCCTACAAGGACGAGAAGAAGAAAGCCTATTGCGATTATCTGTACGTTAGTTAATTTTTTTATCAAGAAAACACCTTCAAACAAAACTGTCAGGTTAGAAGAGCGAGAATGCGCTGCGCCGCAAAGACGGCGGACGCTTGCCTTACCCGGTTTCTGCCGATATCTCCGAATTCTTTCGTTTCGGAGTATACTTTTCCGGCAAAATAAAAACCGAAGCACACTCTTCCCACGGGATATCCGGGATCGGAGGAAGGCCCGGCATAACCGGTTATGCCGACGCACGCGTCTGCGTTCGCCCTTTTTGCCGCGCCTTGGGCCATATACCTTGCCGTTTCTTCGCTTACGACTCCGTATGCTTCTATCACCTTGGACGGAACGTCAAGAACGTCGCTTTTCGCTTTTTCGCTGTAAACGACAAAGCCGTATTCCATAACGTAGGAGGCGCCGGGAACTGAGGCGAGAGAAGAACAGAACAGCCCTGCGGTGCACGATTCCGCGGCGCTTATCTTAAGCTTTTTATCCGCAAGAGTTTTTACGAGCTTTTCAAAAATATCCACTTTATCACCAACTGATATTGTATCATATTTTAATAAGAATGCAACAAAAAAGTTCTTGAATTATTAACGCGTCTGAATTAGAATATACTTCCGAAGGGGTGACGACCATGCTTTATAACTGCCATACTCACACAAAACGCTCCCACGACAGCTCAGCCGAGTTGGAGGATATCGTAATCGAAGCGCTGGACGCGGGGCTTTCGGGGGTGGTTTTTACCGACCACTGCGACTGCGAGTACCACAAAAGCGTTGATATAATTAAGCAGTTTAAGCTCTGTGAAAAAGACGTTTTAAGAGCAAAAAAAAGGTTTGGCGGCAGCATAGAGCTTATGTTCGGAATAGAGCTCGGCGACCCTCTTTACGCTCCGGAATTCGCAAGTGAGATAACGAGCGCGCACTCTTACGACGCGGTTCTTTTGTCGATCCACGCCTCGAGGGTCAAAAACTTTGAAACGCCGTTCTCGGTCATAGATTTTTCAAAGCTTGAAGATGAATTTATAAACCTATATCTCAAACAGTATTTTGACGATATGCTCGAATCGGTTAAAACCTTTGATTTTGACATTCTGAGCCACCTGACCGTTCCGCTGAGATACATCGAGCTTGTCTACGGAAGGAAAACGGATATAAAAAAGCACTACCCGGCGATAGAGACGATACTCAGAGAAATAATAAAACGACATAAGACGCTTGAGATCAACACCGCGTCGGTTGAAAAAGGCCGGGAAGTATTCTTCCCGGACGAAAAAATAATCGACATGTATTTATCTCTCGGAGGGAAGGATTTTTCTCTCGGCTCCGATTCGCACACCGCAAAAGGCGTTTCGAAGGGGCTGAAGGAAGCCGCCGAACTGCTTAAGAGCAAAGGGATAGATGAAGGGGTTTATTATAAGAACAGAAAGAAGATAGAATATTCGTTAAAGGGATGATAATAATTCGGAATTCGTAATGAGTAATGCGTAATTATTGTTTTGCCGTTGTGCTTTGCGATTAAGAGTTAAGAGTTTAGATTAATTCGGAATTCGTAATAAATCTTTTATATCGCACCCGGTTGCACGGATGACCACATCCGTTTGCGGGTGGAGGTGTGGCCGTCCGAAGCCAAGCGGAGGATGACCCGCCGAACAGCCGGCGAGAAACCTTTTTCTATAGCGGACCTTTTCAGGCGCACGCCGCCGGGATATGCGCCGCCACGACGTCGCATACCCACGTCCACGCCCGCAAACGGATGTGGACGACTCCCCCACGCTGTGGGGGAGATGGCTGCAAAGCAGACAGAGGGGGACGGGGGCTGTTGCCCATCCGTGCTACCAGATTTTGAGACCGACCGAAGCGGCAGACGAGAACGCGGCGATAACCGGATCTATTGGTTTGTTTTATATAAAAATCAAAAATTGCGGAGCAATTCCCTTCTTTCATCTTTTTTCTTTCATCTTTAATCATTGACACGCGAAGCGTGTTGCGTGTTGCCCATCCGTGCTACCGGGTGCGTTTACCCGCCTCAGCACAAAATCACAACACGCAACAACACGCAAATTGTTAATCGTTAATTAAAAAAGCCGGATCGCTCCGGCTTTTTTGTTATATAAACGAAAGCTGCGAATCCTCGGCTGATAGCGTCGCTCCGGCGGACGGCAGGGTCTTCGTGCGGTAACGCGAGGGCTTTGCAAACCTTCCCTCGTTGTAATCGTCAACCGCTTTGAGGGTCTGTCCCTTTTTGAGGGTCATCACGTTCACGCCCTGGGTGTCCTTGGCGCTCTTTGAAGCGACCGCGCCGGAATTGAAGAGCAGCACTCTGTCCGTTGAGGACGTGAGGACAAATTCTTTCTCCTCAGTAATATATCTCGCCGCGACCAGCAGGGACTTGTCGGAATAAGCCTTTATGAGCTTCTTGCGGTTTGTTTTAGTGGCGTAGGACTGCATATCCACCTTCGCCACCTTGCCGTTTTCAAAGAAGAAAAGCATATAGCCCTTATAATCCTTGGTAACGGCCATATAAACGGCTGTCTCGCCCTCGTCCATCTCGCATTTGGTGCCGACAAAGTCGCCGAGAGTGCTCGCCTTGACCTCGTCGAAATCGGACGCCTTCATCTTATAGACCTGATTCTTATTGCTGAAAAACAGAAGGTTGTCGGAGTTGTTTATCTCCATCTCGGCTATTATCTCGTCGCCGTCCTTGAGCTTGTGCCCGGCGGTGCTCATCCTCCACGACTGGAGAGATATCTTCTTGAAATAACCTTCTCTTGTAAAGAACGCCATAACGGTATAGTCGGAAATTTCCTCGGCGTCCTCGGCGTCGACTATCTCATCCTCATAGATAATTTGGGTTTTTCTGTCTCTGCCGTACTTTTTGATTATCTCCTGAAGCTCGCCGACAATAATTCGCTTGACCCTGTTTTTGTTTTTCAGGATATCCTGCATATCTTCAATGGACTTTTCAAGGTTCTCGATATCGTCGAGGCGCTTTAGGATATATTCGCGGTTGAGATGCCGCAGCTTTATCTCCGCCACGTACTCCGCCTGAACTTCGTCGATGCCGAAGCCTATCATCAGGTTCGGGACGACGTCGCTCTCCTCCTCGGTCTCGCGGACTATCTTTATCGCCTTATCTATATCGAGAAGTATGAGCTGCAGGCCCTTGAGAAGATGCAGCCTGTCCTGAGCCTTGACAAGCTCAAAGTGAGTGCGGTTTTTAACGCACTCGGTCCTGAACGCTATCCACTCGTTGAGTATGTCGGAAACGCCCAGCGTCATCGGGATGCCGCCTATGAGCACGTTGAAATTGCAGGGAAACGGATCCTCGAGAGGCGTCTTTTTATAAAGGAAGGCCGCGACCTTTTCGGGGTCTGAGCCGCGCTTGAGGTCTATTGTTATTTTCAGTCCGGTCTTATCGGTCTCGTCCCTTATATCGTTTATCTCCCTGAGCTTTCCCGCCTTGACGAGCTCTATAACCTTGTCGATTATCGCTTCGCTCGTGGTTGTGGAGGGTATCTCGGTTATATCTATGCAGTTGTTCGATTTATCGTAGCTGTATTTACCGCGCACCCTCAAGGAGCCGCGCCCGGTGTTATAGATCTCGCGGATCTTCTCCGGCTCGTAGATAACGTAGCCGCCGCTCGAAAAATCGGGAGCCTTGAGCGTTTCGGTGCAATCGAAATCTGGATCCTTTATAAGCTCTATTGCGGTTTCGCACACCTCTTTAAGGTTAAACGAGCAGATATTGCTCGCCATGCCGACCGCTATGCCGGAATTCGCGTTCACAAGCACGCTCGGGAACCTAACGGGAAAGAGTGTAGGCTCCATCATAGTGTTGTCGTAGTTGGGAACGAACTTCACCGCGTCCTTCTCGATGTCGGCGAACAGCTCGGCGCAGATATCGTCGAGCTTTGCTTCCGTATAACGAGAGGCGGCGTACTGCATGTTCTTTGAATACGCCTTGCCGAAGTTGCCCTTTGAATCGATATAGGGGTGAAGAAGGGTCTCGTTGCCGCGAGTGAGGCGCACCATCGTTTCGTATATCGCCTGGTCGCCGTGAGGATTGAGCTTCATTGTGGCGCCGACGATATTGGCGGATTTTGAACGGGCGCCC
>JAFSWN010000174.1 GCA_017450185.1 Clostridia bacterium
AACCTCATAGAGGCCGCATCCGAGGTCGATGACCATGGTCTGGGTGGCGTCGACGAGCGAGCCGTAACGCATGCCGATAACGTCGGAGGAAACGATCTGATCCTCATTGTAGCCGAAGCTCTCGGAAGCGGCAGCCTTCATGGCGGCGTTGATGCCTTCCTTGGAAACGTTGTCGCCCTTGACGACGGCGGTAAGGATGGTGGTGGAGCCGGTGGTTACGGGAACTCTCTGAGCGGAGCCGATGAGCTTGCCGTTGAGCTCGGGGATAACAAGGCCGATAGCCTTGGCAGCGCCGGTGGAGTTGGGAACGATGTTGGCGGCGCCGGCACGGGCGCGTCTGAGGTCGCCCTTTCTGTGCGGGCCGTCAAGGATCATCTGATCGCCGGTGTAGGCGTGGATGGTGCTCATGATACCGCTCTGGATGGGAGCGTAATCGTTGAGGGCCTTGGCCATGGGAGCAAGGCAGTTGGTGGTGCAGGAGGCGGCCGAAATGACCTGATCCTCAGCGGTGAGGGTATTCTCGTTAACGCTGAAAACGATGGTCTTGAGATCGTTGCCCGCGGGAGCGGAGATAACGACCTTCTTGGCGCCGGCGTTGATGTGGGCCATGCTCTTTTCCTTGGAGCAGTAGAAACCGGTGCACTCGAGAACAACGTCCACTCCTATCTCGCCCCAGGGGAGCTCGGCGGCGTTGGCCTTGGCATATATGGTAAGAACCTTGCCGTCCACGGTGATGGTACCGGCTTCGTCGTCGGCGGATACGGTGTGAAGGCCTTCGCCTATTCTTCCGCAATAGCCGCCCTGAGCGGTATCATACTTAAGAAGGTTGGCAAGCATCGAGGGCTTGGTGAGATCGTTGATGGCGACTACGTCGTAGCCCTCTGCGCCGAACATCTGGCGGAAAGCAAGACGGCCTATTCTTCCGAAACCGTTGATAGCAACTTTAACTGACATGATTATTTCCTCCGTTATCAATACTTTTTATTTTTCATTCTATATTATATCCGAAAAATTTACCATTTCAAGCAAATTGTTAAATTTTTAACTAAACTTGGATATTTTTGGATGTTTAACTAAAAAACCGTCGTTCCCCGCCCGCTTTTCGGGTAATTATATCGTCTTAAAATACTTTTATGTCAGCTAAACAAAAAGCGCGGCGCTGATATATCGATTTTTTGCCTTTTCAGGACTTACTTTACCGGCAAATTCAGGCGTTGACTATATTCTGCGGTCTGCCGGCAAGGAACGCCGCGACGTTTTTGTCGAGTATGTCAAGAAGGCGCGTGCGGGTCTCAAACGAAGCCCACGCGATATGCGGCGTTATGAACACGTTTTTGGCAAAAAGCAGCGGGTTGTCGGCTTTAGGCGGCTCGGTTGAGAGCACGTCGGCTCCGAGGCCGCCGAGCTTGCCTGAATTGAGCGCGTCTGCAACGTCCCGTTCGTTGAGCTCCTGTCCTCTCGCGTTGTTCACAAGGAAAGCTCCGGTTTTCATCTTCGAAATAAAGTCTTTATTCACAAGCTTATCGGTTTCGGGCGTCATGGGGACGTGCAGCGACACAAAGTCGCACAGCGGCAGCATCTCGTCAAGACTCATGAATTCCACCGGCGCGTCGGGGTATTTTTCGGGATGGGCGGTGTTCACGAGAACGCGCATCTCAAACGCTTTCGCTATCTCGGCGACCTTCCGGCCTATGTTGCCGTAGCCGATAACGCCCATCGTCTTCCCCTGAAGCTCGCAGAGAGGCTTCACAAAATAGCTGAAATCCGCACTGTTTACCCATCCGCCCGCCAAAACGGAATCCGAATGGACGGCGACGCGGTTCGCGTATTCCAGAATAAACGCGAAGGTCTGCTGCGCCACGGCGAAGCCGGAATAGGAAGGCACGTTCGCGACCATTACGCCGCGCTCGCTGCATGCGGCGCAGTCGATAACGTTGTAGCCCGTGGCAAGCACGGCGATGAGCTTTAATCCGGGAAGGCTCTCCACGGCCCTTCTCGTTATGACCGTTTTGTTGAGGATTATTATTTCGGCTCCCCTTGAACGTTCAATTACCTCATCCTCGGTGAGCGTGCGGTCGTATACCGTCGTTTCCCCGTATTTGTTGAGAAAATCCCAGCTCAGGTCTCCGGGATTCGCGGCAAAGGAATCGAGAACAACTATTTTCATAATTTAAGGCTCCCTTCGTGTAGGAATGATGAAAGAAAAAAGAGGAAAGATGAAAGAAGGAAAACGCTGCGCGTTTTGATCATATATGAAACCGGGGGACCCCGCCCGCAGCGCCGCAGTCTAACCTGCCGGTTCTTTCAGCGCTTCTGTACCTGACAAAAATCTAACCCGGTAGCGCCGCGCCCCTGCGCGGTACAGGGAAATACGAATTATTATAGAAGTTTTTTATTTTCATCGATTACCAAACATAAACATAACAACGCCGATTTTTATACCGCGCAGGGGCGCGGCGCTACCGGATAAAAAACTTTGATCTGCGGGTTTTACGATGGGACCGGGCGGGAACCGCCGGGTTCTTTTTCATTCAATATTCTTTCACCGGATCGTCAGCGTTTCGTCTATATCCGAAAGCCCGTACTTTCCAATCGTCTTCTCGAATATGTCAATAAGATCTGCGGGCTGTCCGTTGACCTTTATCTTTTTGCCGAGGAGCTTAAGCGCAGGCCCGAGCCTTCTGAAAACTCCCATAACAGCGTCGTATTCGGGCGTGCCCTTCACATAAGGCGCGTTGCCTGTGAACGCGTTTCGCACTATATCCCTCGCGAGGTCAATGAAGAGCCTGTCCTTTATTCCGTCGTCGCAGCGTACAAAAAACCTCCTGCACAGCTTGCCCACAGTCACCCTGTTAAGATATGCGCCTGCCTTTCCGACGATCTTTTCAAGATTCTTGTTCGATTTCACCTTGATCTTGCCGAGGAAGCGGGCGGGATCGTCACGCATCGACGTGAGATAAGTGTTTATCATCATGTCGAACTGGCGGCGGAAGTACTCCTCCTGGGTAAGCCCGCCGAAATCCCATTCAAAGTCGGGCGTGGGGAAGGTCTTTATCTCAACGGTTTTGTAATCGTCCTTCATCGTGATGAGCCTGTAGCCCGCGGGGCAGCCGATAAGAGAGCCTGTGCACACGTCGTAAAATACGTTACCCTTTTCGGTGGTCTTCTCGTTTATCGCCATATTGTGCATGTGTCCAGTCAGGCACAGATGCACTCCCTCGTCGGCGAGCATGGTGGTTATCGCGTCGTGGCCGCGCATGACGGCCTCGCCGCCTATGAGTTCAAACAGCGGCACTCCGGGGAGCAGCGGGTAGTGGTTCATCGCTATCATGACCTGCCCGTCTTCCCTCGCCTTCGCGGTCTGCTCCTTTATCCAGTCTATCTGCGAGGGCGTATAGGTGTGTTTATGTTCGGCGTCGCCGTCGCAGTTCATCGCGAGGAGCCTGAGACCGGGCGCCAGCTGCGCCACGTATGAGAGGTTCTCTTTGTCAACGGCAATGGCGTCCGAGAAGCCGAACTCATAGTAGAGATCGAAAAGCTCTTCCCTTTTCGTGCCCTCCGGCTCATACCTGCCGGCCTCGTTAAACGCGAACGGATGCTCGTTGCAGTCGTGTCCTGCAGTTATAACGTATATCTTCTTTCCGTGGGCCTTGAGGTCTTTAAGAAGCTCAATGAACTCAAGATGGCTCTCCTTTTCGCCGTTAAACGATAGGTCGCCCGCTATCAGCACGGTGTCCGCAAGGTCCGTTTCGTTCAGAAACTTAAACGCCGCCTCGTTTATCTTCTGCGTCTCGGCGAAGCACTTCTGTTCGTATTTCATGAATTCATCATATGCTTCCCCGCTGCAGCCGAGCTTTTCGGCAAAATAGTGGGTGTCGGTAACAAGCAGAAACTTAAAATCATCCATTTTTATTGTCTCCCTTCCTTTACGGCGTCATAGCATTTATCGACCGCGCCGCTCCTGCGCACCGATTCATAGGCGTTGCACATCGTGTTTATTTCGCTCTGCAAATAGGGCTCACTCACCGCCTTAAGGCAAACGTCCCTGTATTTTTTGAACAGGTCGGGGTCTGAAAGTATCTCCACCCGGCACACAAGATAAATTTTGTCGCCGAATATCTTCACGTCCGCCTTTCCCGGCTCTATCTCCCTCACGCTCTTATAAAAGCCCGCGGGATAGTAAGGGTCGCCGTCCTCTATCACGATAGTTTCAAGCGACTGGCGGACCTCGTCGTTTCCGCTGTTAATGAGAGAAGCGTAAACGTAATCTATAGACGCGCCCTTGTTTATCTCCCCTGCGGCGTTATTGTAGCGCTCAACGGCGTTCGTGAGCTGCTCTTCTGTCAGCTCGACCCTGTTGCCGTAGACGTCCCGGTCAAAAAGCTCTCCCGAAAGCGCCTTGAAGGCGACGTATTCCTCCGAAAAATACTCCTTCAGAGTATCGTCGGGCAGAGGGCTGATGCCGCCCTCGTCGAAAAGCATGGTTCTCAGCGCCTCGGTATAGGCAAGCGAGGTCCTTATCTTCATAAAGGTCTGCTTCGAAACGCCCACCTTCTCGTAGTGCTCCCCGAAATACCGCCAAAGGGCGTTGCCCCGCTCGCTGACTTCGGCAACGGAGCCCGCCGAAAGCGTAAGCCCCCTCGCCTCAAACGCGGAATTCACCGCCACGTATCTTATGCACTGCTCCGTGGCGTACTGCACAGCCTCGCCCTTATCGAAGACGGTCGGGTCCCCGAGCGCCTCGTCAAGATAATAGCGGAATATCTCCCCGTCTATCGGCGTCCCGTTCACTGTGAGCGGATCGGCCTCGGCCTCTTCGGAGCAGGACGAAAAAACAAACAGCACCGATATCGCCAGAAGAACACACAAAAGTTTTTTCATTTCCCCACCTCCGAAGATATTATCTTATTTATTATACCATATAAAACGAAAGGCTTCAAGAAAAATTTTCGGCTGCGCGCCGCTTTGCGCGCCGCGGAAAAAGACGCCGTAACCGTAAACTGAATCGAGTAGGGCGGGTTTATCTCGCTCTCTCACACCACCGTACGTGCCGTTCGGCATACGGCGGTTCAATTCAATTTCAAAGCATGTTTCTCAAGATAGTAATCCATCGGACTGACTAAGCCTCGCTTGGTCAGTTTCTC
>JAFSWN010000019.1 GCA_017450185.1 Clostridia bacterium
ATTACGCATTCCGAATTCCTAATTAAATTATTTCCTGTGCCACTTAACTCCCTGGGCTGTATCCTCAAGCACGATGCCTTTTTCGTTCAGGATGTCCCTTATCTCATCGGCGCGGGCCCAGTTCTTTGCTTTGCGCGCTTCGGCGCGCTCGGCGATAAGAGCGTCTATTTCGGCGTCGTCGCCGTTTTCTTCGGACGAAGGCTCGTTATACACAATGCCGAGGATGCCGGTGAGCTCGTCGAACACCTTAAGCGCCGCCTCAACGTCGGCCTTATGGGCGGGGGTAACGAGAACGTTCTTGTTTATGTATCTCACAAGGTCAAACACCGTGCCTATGGCGTCGGCGGTGTTCAGGTCGTCGTCCATAGCGTCGCAAAAACGCGCCCTGAACTTATTGAACTCGGCGTTTATTTCATCGAGAGCGTCGCTTCCGCCTTCTCCGGCCGTTTTTAGCGCGAACTCAAGGGAATCGCGGCAGGTATGAAGACGCTGGAGAGAGGTCTTGCACTGCATGAGCGAATCATAGGAATAGTTGATGGGGCTTCTGTACTGGCAGGATATCATCAGCAGCCTTATGGGCTCGTAGCCGAACTGCTTGGCAACGTCGCGCACGGTGAAGAAATTGCCCTTGGACTTGCTCATCTTTTCGTTGTCGACTGTGATGAAGCCGTTGTGCATCCAGTAGTTGGCGAAGGTGACGCCGTTGCAGCACTCACTCTGCGCTATTTCGTTTTCATGGTGAGGGAAGATGAGATCCTGTCCGCCGCAGTGAATGTCGATGGTGTTGCCGAGATATCTTCTTGACATGGCGGAGCACTCGATGTGCCAGCCGGGCCTTCCCTTTCCCCACGGGCAATCCCACGAGGGCTCGCCGGGCTTAGACGATTTCCAGAGAGCGAAATCCATGGGCTCTTTTTTGAGCTCGCCGACGTTTATCCTCGCGCCGCTCATAAGGTCGTCGAGAGGCTGGTGCGAGAGCTTGCCGTATTCCGGGAATTTCGCGGTGCTGAAATAGACGTCGCCCTCCACCTCGTAGGCGTAGCCCTTTTCGATGAGGGTCTCGATGATGGAGATTATCTCGTCGATGTTTTCGGTGGCCTTGGGATGTATGGTCGCGGGGCGGACGTTTAGTCCGGCGGCGTCGGTTTTATATTCCTCAATATATTTTTCGGATATCTCCTTAAAGGTGCTGCCCTCTTCGTTTGCGCGGTTTATGATCTTATCGTCGATATCGGTGAAGTTCTGGGCGAAAATCACATTGTTTCCCTTATATTCAAGATAGCGGCGAAGCACGTCGAACACGCAGATGGGGCGGGCGTTGCCTATATGTATATAATTGTATACGGTGGGGCCGCAGGCGTATATCCGGAACTCCCCTTCTTTTATGGGTTTAAGCTCTTCTTTTTGTCTTGTAAGCGTGTTAAATACTCTCATTGTTTTCTCCCTTAAGCTTGTTAAGCTCTTGTCTTAACTCGATTATTTCTTTTTCAAGGCGCTCCATCTCGCGCATGACGGGGTCGGGCACGTTTATCTGGTCAAGGTAGTCCACTCTCACGCCGTTCTGCTTCACCACTCTCGCGGGCGTACCAACCGCCGTGCAGTTTTCAGGTATCTCGTTTAGCACCACGCTTCCGGCGGCTATATTTGTGTTGTCGCCTATCTTGAACGGGCCGAGCACCTTGGCTCCGGCGCCAATCATAACGTGGTTGCCAATCGTTGGGTGGCGCTTGCCCACGTCCTTGCCGGTACCGCCGAGAGTGACGCCCTGATAAATTGTGACGTCGTCGCCTATTTCGGCGGTTTCGCCTATGACCACTCCGGTGCCGTGGTCAATAAAAAACCTGCGGCCTATGGTGGCTCCGGGGTGGATCTCAATGTTGGTCCTTTTCGCGCTGAGCTGTGATACTATGCGGCCCGCAAAAACAAAGCCGTGAGTGTGCAGCGCGTGCGCGAGCCTGTGCGCCCGGACGGCTTTAAGCCCCGGGTACAATAAAAATACCTCAGCGAGGGACGCGGCCGCCGGGTCCCTCGCCATAATGCATTCTATGTCTTCTTTGAGTAATTTAAAATAACCTGGTTTATCGTGCATTTTTATTCTCAACCGTTGGGGGTGTCGTTTGCCGGCGCGTCGGTTGGAACGTCAGGCGAAGCCTGAGCGGCAACTGTTTCGCCGTTTTCGTCCGTTTCGGGCTCGGTCTCGGGAAGAGCGGACCAGAGAATGACCTGAATATCGTCGCCCTGAGTTATATCGGCGCCTGCCGGCGGGAAGGTCTCGGCGACCTTATCTGCTTCGTGAGTGCCGTCGTTGTATTTTGAAGCCTTTATGCAAACAAGGCCCTCCTGCGCCAGAACGGCTATGGCCTCCTCGTAGGTTTTTCCCGTAACGTCGGGAACGGTGAATTTCTTCGGCCCGGAGCTGACGGTGAGGATTATTTCGGTGCCCTGAGTGACCGTTGACCCGACGGGTATGGACTGATACATTATCTGCCCGGCGGGAACGGTGGTGCTGGTCTCATCGTGTTTGACTATGCGAAGAAACTGGGTGTAGTAGGCGTCGCTCGCTATGGAATCGAAAAGCGAGCCCACAAAATTCGGTATATTAACGGTCTGCGCTTCAGTGGTTGCCTCCGTGGACGGCTGATCGTTGCCGGACGAGCCCCAAAGGGCGCTGACGACGAGCGCTATGCCCACAAGAAGGAGCGCTATGACGGCTATAAGCAGGCCGGTGAGCGCTTTTCTTCTTTTAACTGCCTTCTGCTGCTCCTCATACGCCCTCTGAGCGTCGTCGCTGAGACGGTCGACGTTCTGGTAGCGGCGCTCGGGCTTCCGGGGATCGGGCTCGGGCTGAGCGTACGTTTTCGGGCGGGGCGGAGCGGTTGTGCCCGGAGCCGTTCTGGGATCGCCGCTCTTGTTCTGATAGAGAAGCGCCGACGCGCTCACAGCCCTCGGAGAAGCCGAGAGATTGCTTCGAAGCTGCTCGGCGTTGCGCGTCCTGTCGTCGGGATTGAGCTGCATCCCGTTTATGAGCGAATTGATAACGTAGGGCGGGAGCTTTTCGGCGAAGCGGGCGGGTATCATCATCTGATCGTTCTGCGCGCGAACCTTTGAAGGTATCGGCGTGGTGCCGATAAGGGAACGGTACAAAACCGCGGTGAACGCGTAGATATCTGTCCAGGGGCCGACGTTTCCGTCGTCGGAATAAACCTCAAGAGGCGCGTAGCCTTCGGATATGTCGGTTTTGAGCCCGCTCCAGGCGAGCCTGACCTGAGGGATGCTGAAATTTGAAAGCTTGAGCTTCCCGTCGGAGCTGACGATAAACGAATCGGGATCTATTCCGCGGTGAATGACTCCGGAGGTGTGAAGCGTTCCGAGAGTTGAAAGCACCGGCATGAAGACTATGCGGGCCTGCTCCCACTCCATAAAGCCCTCCTCGGTGGAAAGAAGACGGTCGCGCAGAGTTTCGCTCTCGGTTTCGCTGTATACGGCATAAGCAGTTTTCCCGGAGGTAAATATATCGTATACGTTTATTAAAGCGGTAAGCCCCTTAAGGCGCTTGAGCTTTTTCCAAAGCTCGAGGAACGAGGAAAGGCATTCGTTATAGGCCGCTTCGCAGCCCTGCGCGCTCAAAACCGTAACGTCGTCGACGTCGCGCACGGAGATATCCGAAGGAAAAAACTCCCTCACGCTGCACTTTTTGTTTTCTTTTGTGTCAAACGCAATATATGTTACGCCGTCGGCGGACCTGCCGACAGCCTTTCCTATATAGTAACGCCGGGCGACCATGCTGCCGAAGGGCAGAAGGCCGGCGTCCTGCTCATACACGTCAACGTTGCCGCAGTGGGGACATATGCCGTCGCCGACCTTTTCTTCCATGCACAAAAAACAAAGCTTTGATAAATCTTCCATAGATTACAACTCCGTAACAATAATGAGTCAAAGACAAAGACACATAGATATACATTATTGATTATATCATAAAAATATAAAATGTCCACATTTTTTTCCATATAAAAAAAATATTACCGTAAAACAATTGATATTTATCGCGGATTTTTCAAAAAAATCTCAAAAAACTATTGACAAAACCGCCGAAAAGGTCTATATTATTTACAGAGTTAGCACTCTACCCGTTAGAGTGCTAACAAAATAAAAAAACGAAGCAGGAGGCGTTTTAGGTGGAGCTTTCCAAAAGAAAGGAACTGATACTCGGCTCAATAGTTGAGTATTACGTTGAAACCGGAAACCCCATTGGCTCCAAATTCCTTGTAGGCGCGCTCCCCTTCACAGTCTCATCGGCGACCATACGAAACGAGATGGCGGAGCTCTCCGAAATGGGCTACCTTGAGCAGCCTCACACAAGCGCCGGACGCATCCCGTCCGACAAGGGGCTTCGGTACTACGCAGACAAGCTTCTCAAGATCTGCTCTCCCTCGCAAAGCGAGATGCTCAGGCTGTCGAGCGGAGTAGACCATTTCGAGGGCGACGCGAAGCTGATCCTTACGGAAATAAGCGAAACGCTTTCGGAGCTGACGGGCTCGCTCACAGCGGCCACAACGCCTTATCTGCCAGACGCCGTAATAAACAACATCCAGCTTCTGCCGATGGGCAAACGCTCGGCGCTTGTCGTATTCTCGACCTCCGCCGGAATATTCAAGAGCAGGATAGCAAAGCTGCAGAACGACGCGGACTATTCCCTGTTCGAGCTGTTTTATAACGTATGCGCAGCAAATTTCATCGGCAGCACGCTCGGCGCGATAACCAAAGCGAGCGTACAGGGCATCGCTGCCTCGCTCGGAGAAAGAGCCCTCGACCTCGCCCCGCTGATCGTAAGCCTTTTCGACGCGATAACCGACTGCTCACGCACGGAGCTGATAGTTAGAGGCTACGAAAAGCTTTCGGCTTCGTCGCTGCGCTCCGACGCTCCGGGAATACTCGAGCTTTTCAGCAAACGCGAAATTACAGACAAGCTGCTAAAGGAAAACACTTCGGGCGACGTTAAGCTGAAAATAGGCAGCGAAAACGGATTCTCGGCGCTGAGGAACGCCTCTCTTATCACAGTTCCTTACAGAGCCGGAGGAAACGAAGCGGGCGTGATATCGGCCGTGGTCCCCGCAAAAACAGACTACCGGCAGACCGTGCCGCTTGTCAAATACGCCGGCGAGCTGGCTACACAGCTTATATCCGGCAACATCAATATATACGGAAAGGACGATCTGAATGGCTGAGAAAGCAAAAAAGACGCAAAAACAGGAAGCCGGGGAAATAAAAGAAAACGAAATAAAAACACAAGAGGCGGCTGAGAAAGAAACAGCCGAAGAACCCGAAAAAGAGCAGGACGGCGAAACCGAGGCTCTGAAAAAGCAGCTTGCCGAAACAAACGACAGGCTATTGAGGACTCTTGCCGAGTATGACAATTTCCGCAAACGCTCCCAGAAGGAAAAAGAGGCGCTTTACGCCGACGTCAGGGCGGAAACGATAAACAAGCTCCTCCCGGTGGCCGACAACCTCGAAAGAGCCGTTAACGCTCAGGCCGATCCCGCGAACTACAAAAAGGGCGTTGAGATGACGCTCACCCAGCTTTTCGACATCCTTTCAGCGCTGAACGTTACCGCCTTCGGAGAAAAAGGCGACGAATTCGACCCGAACATACACAACGGAGTAATGCATGAGGAAAACAGCGAGCTTCCCGAAAACAGCGTCTCCGAAGTGTTTGAAAGGGGCTATAAAATGGGCGACAGGATAATCAGGCACGCGACCGTAAAGGTTGCCAACTGATCCCGATATAAAAACAGTAAAATAAGATTTGGAGGATATATATCATGTCAAAAGTAATAGGAATCGATTTAGGTACGACTAATTCATGCGTGGCAGTAATTGAGGGCGGCGAGCCCGTAGTTATCGCGAACGCGGAAGGCGCGAGAACCACTCCCAGCGTTGTGGCCTTCGGCAAAACAGGCGAAAGGATGGTCGGACAGGTCGCGAAAAGACAGGCGATCACCAATCCCGACAGAACGGTCTCTTCCATCAAGAGACAGATGGGCTCAGACTACAGAGTGAGGATCGACGACAAGAGCTACACTCCCCAGGAGATCTCCGCGATGATACTCACCAAGCTCAAGAACGACGCCGAAAGCTATCTCGGCGGCAAGGTGACCGAGGCGGTCATCACCGTTCCCGCGTATTTCACCGACGCTCAGCGTCAGGCCACCAAGGACGCCGGCAGAATAGCCGGACTTGACGTCAAGAGAATAATCAACGAGCCTACTGCGGCGGCTCTCGCCTACGGCATCGACAAGGAGACCGACCAGAAGATCATGGTATACGACCTCGGCGGCGGCACCTTCGACGTTTCGATAATCGAGATGGGCGACGGCGTGCAGGAGGTCCTTGCCACAGCCGGCAACAACAGGCTCGGCGGCGACGACTTCGACCAGAGAATCATCGACTGGCTTGCCGATGAATTCAAAAAGACCGACGGAATTGACCTTCGCGGCGACAAGATGGCAATGCAGAGGCTCAAGGAAGCCGCAGAGAAAGCTAAAATTGAGCTTTCGGGCGTTACCACCTCCACAATAAGCCTTCCCTTCATCACTGCCGACGCCACAGGCCCCAAGCATCTTGAAACAACTCTCACCAGAGCGAAATTCAACGAGCTCACAAGCGACCTTGTTGAAGCCACGATGGGCCCCGTTCGTCAGGC
>JAFSWN010000175.1 GCA_017450185.1 Clostridia bacterium
CCCCTAAAGAATACGTTGACAAGGTATCCGGTGAGATCAGGGAAATATGCGATCTCCTCAACACTACCTACGACCATTTCATAAGGACCACCGACGAATATCATGAAAAAGCGGTCCAGAAGATATTCAACAGACTCTATGAGCAGGGCGACATTTATAAGGGCGCTTATGAAGGACACTACTGTGTTCCCTGCGAAAGCTTTTTCACCGAATCGCAGCTCGTGAACGGCAGATGCCCCGATTGCGGCAGTGAAGTTAAATACGCAAAGGAAGAGGCATATTTCTTCAAGCTTTCAAAATACCAGAAAAGGCTTGAGGAATATATCGAGAGCCATCCCGACTTCATTTATCCCGAAAGCCGTAAAAAAGAGATGCTCAACAATTTTATAAGACCCGGACTTCAGGATCTGTGCGTTTCAAGAACTTCTTTCAAATGGGGAATCCCCGTCACCTTTGACGACAAGCACGTTATCTACGTTTGGATCGACGCGCTCTCAAACTATATTACCGCCCTCGGTTATGACGGTGAAAACAATTCCGACAAATACAGGAAATACTGGCCTGCGGACGTTCATATCATAGGAAAAGATATCGTTCGCTTCCACACCATATACTGGCCCATCATGCTGATGGCTCTCGGCGAGCCGCTCCCGAAGCAGGTCTACGGTCATCCGTGGCTTCTTTTCGGTTCCGACAAGATGAGCAAGTCTAAGGGCAACGTAATTTATGCCGATGAGCTTGTGAGCCGTTTCGGCGTTGACGCGGTACGCTATTACCTTCTCTCCGAGATGCCTCATGCAACCGACGGCTCCATATCGTATGAAACGATGATCGAACGATACAATTCCGACCTTGCGAATACGCTCGGAAATCTCGTCAACCGAACGGTTGCGATGGCAAATAAATATTTTGACGGTGTGATCGCCTGTAATTGTGAAAAAACGGAGCTTGACGAAGCTTTTATATCCGACATATTATCCGCGCTTCCGGCTCTTGAAAAAGGCATTGCCGAATTCAAGATAGCAGACGCAGTTGAAGCCGTTATAAACGCAGCGAAACGCAGCAATAAATATATTGATGAAACCGCTCCGTGGGCTCTTGCCAAAAATGAAGAAGACAAGAACAGGCTTTCAACCGTTCTTTACAATCTTCTCGAGGCAATAAGGATAATCGCTATTGAGCTCTCGGCTTTTATGCCCGAAACCTCCGACAAGATCCTGTCTCAAATCAACTGCGATATAAAGACTTATGAAAGCATCCTCAGCTTCGGCGCTTATCCGCTCGGCAACAAGGTTGGGACCGCGACTCCGCTTTTCGCAAGGATAGACTCCGCAGCGATGCTCTCCGAAATAGAAGAAGAGATGAGTAAAAAAGCTTTTGACGCGAAGAAAAAAGCCGAGATCGAAGGAGTAGCAAAAATAGGGATCGACGATTTTGCAAAGGTCGATCTCAGAGTCGCAAAGATAGTAGACTGCGAGCCTGTCAAAAAAGCCAAGAAGCTGTTAAAGCTTACTCTTGACGACGGAGCGGGTACAAGGACCGTTGCGTCCGGTATAGCGAAATGGTACACTCCCGACGACCTTAAGGGTAAAAAGGTGATTCTTGTTTCAAACCTTAATCCGGCCGTTTTATGCGGAGTTGAGAGCCAGGGCATGATACTCGCGGCCGACTGCGGCGAAGACGACGTTAAAGTAATGTTCGTTGACGACAGCGTTCCCGTCGGCTCAAAGGTGAGATAAATGCTTGTTGATATCTTTGATTCGCACGCTCATTATAACGACAAAAGCTTCAGAGAGGATATGGACAGTATCCTCTCTTCTCTTCCCGAAAAAGGCGTCAGGGCTGTGATAAACTGCGGCACCGATCTGAATACGTCCTTAGTCAGCTCTGTTTTATCTGAGCAGTACGATTTTGTATATTTTGCCGCAGGTATCCATCCCGAGGACTGCGGAGATAAACCGCTGTCGGATATCGAAGCGATTCAAAAGCTTCTGAATCACAAAAAATGCGTCGCCGTCGGTGAGATCGGGCTTGACTTCCACTGGCCGGAGCCCTCGAGAGAAACACAGATGATCTTTTTTGAAAAGCAGCTTATTCTCGCGAACGAAAACTCAAAGCCTGTGATCATCCACGACCGCGAGGCCCACGAACCCACACTTGAATTAATTAAAAAATACCGTCCGTCGGGAGTGCTGCACTGCTATTCGGGAAGCGTTGAAACAATGAGAGAAGCTGTAAAGCTCGGTATGTATATAGGTCTCGGCGGCGCGGTGACTTTTAAGAACGCCAAAAAGGGCGTTGAGGTCGCAAAAGAGGTCCCGCTTGAAAGGCTTCTTCTTGAAACCGACTGCCCCTACATGGCTCCCGTTCCGTTCAGAGGACACAGAAACGATTCTTCGCTTATCTCTTATACAGCCCAGTTTATCGCGCAGTTAAGAGGCATCGGCGCGCAGGAGCTTATTGACCACTGCACGAAAAATACCGAAAAATTGTTTTTCGGCGTATAAATAAATACTAATTGCTCATAATATACATCAGGTGATGATATTGTGAGAAATAAAGCAAAAAAAGAAAAGCGGCCAAACAGTCACGATCCAAGGCTCGCCGCAGACGTGCCCACAGCTAACAGCGCGGAATTCGTTCCGTCGCTTTATCCCGATCAGACTGATACCGCTCCCTTCGATTCTTCCGAAATATTCGATTTTATCCCCGAGATCAAAGGAAATAAGTTTTCATAAATCCATAAATAATTTCAGAGGGCAAATAAACGCCCTCTGTTTTTTTTACTTATTATTCTTATAGTCCGAAAGTTTCTTTTTGCTTCCGTCGGGGTAGATGACGACCGTGTTTTCAAGATGGCCTCTCAGTGAAGCCCTCATAGCCTCAACATACTCTTTTCTGAGCTTTGCCTGCTCGTCCTTTTCTTCTGGTGTAAGCCCTGTTTCAGTTTTGCTTTTTCGGGCGAGCTCGTTTATTCTGTCGATTTGTTCCTGTGTTATCATAATTACTCCATTCCCGGGGTGTAAAAGCCCCTGAAGTCATCGGGATCGATCTCGATATCCCAGTTTATGCTTTCATCGTCTTCATCTTCTTCAAAAGGATTAAGCGGTATTTCGGCAAAAGCCTCCACCTTTGTTGTGTTTCCCCAGATAGACGGTATAACGTTCAACGTATAACCGCAGCCGTTGGGGGTAAGCCATTCGCACATGGGAGCCTGCGGAACGGCGAACATCTGCATTATTGTCATAATAACGCCTCCGTGCGTTATTATGACAACGCTTTCGGTCCCGGCTTTTATGACGCCGTTCACGATATCATAAAAGCTTCTTGAAACTCGCTTCTGAAACTCTTCGTTGCTCTCGCCGAAAGGAGCTCTCGCCTCAGGGCCTCCCGACAGCCATTCGGAAAATTCCTTTTCACCCTTGAGCTCGTCAGCCGTCATTCCTTCAAATTCACCGAAAGCGTATTCAATAAGCTTGTCG
>JAFSWN010000176.1 GCA_017450185.1 Clostridia bacterium
GTGATATTATGGCGTATATACCCATGACCGAGTATGAAAGCTCAAACGAGGAAGTAAAACGCGAATACGACGACCAGATAGGCAAACACGGCAGGATAACGAACATGAAGAGGACGCTTCTGCACAACGTCCCCTCGTTCAAGGCCTATATGGAATGGTACACGCTCTACGACGAATTAAAGCCCGTTTTGGGCGACCACGCGCTGCAGATCTTTTCTTACGCAATATCGAACGGCAACGACTGCGAGATCTGCGGGTCGTTTTTCAACAAGATCCTCAAAGACAACGGCGACGATCCCGAAGACCTGAAGCTCACCGAAACGGAAGAGCTGCTGTTCACTCTCGGCACGGCGATCTCGATCGATCCGCACGACGTCCCCGATTTTGTTTACGAAGGGCTCAAAGAGCGTTTTTCCGACGACGTTATCGTTACGATATTCGCTTTCGCGGGGATAATGTACGCGACGAACCTGTTCAACACGGTTTGCAAGGTGGATCTTGACGACGTTCTCGCCGACTATAACATAATGAAAAAGGAGAAAAACAATGGCTGATTTTGACAACAAAGTTGCGTTTATAACCGGCGCTGCGCACGGCCAGGGCAGAGCCACCGCTCTCGCGCTCGCTGAAGAGGGAGCGGATATTGCCGCGTTTGACGTGGCAAAGCAGATAGAATACCCGAAATATGAATTCGGCACCTCCGACGAGCTGAAAACCATTAAAGCCGAAATAGAGGCAATGGGAAGAAAATGCGAGATCTTCGCGGGCGACGTGCGCGACGATAAGGCCGTTACCGCCGCGGTTGAGGGAACGATAAAGGCCTTCGGCAAAATAGACATCCTTTTCAACAACGCGGGCATCTGCGCCTACGCTAAAGTTCACGAGATGACCGACGATGAATGGAACGCGATGATCGACATAAACCTCAAGGGCCCGTTCAACGTGACCCGCAGAGTTGTTCCCTATATGATGGAAAAGAAAAGCGGCGTAATTATCAACAATTCGTCCGTTATGGGCCTTCGCGGAGGCAACCGCCTTTCGCACTACACCCCCTCAAAATGGGGGCTTACCGGCCTTACAAAGGCAAGGGCAATTGAGCTTGCGCCGTATAACATCCGCGTGGTGTCGATACATCCCACCGGCGTGAACACGCCGATGAACGACGGCCTTGCCGCGATGGAGGGAAAGACGCCCGAGGAGATCGCCGAAGCAAGCGCGGGCAACCTGCTGCCCGTGCCGTGGATAGAACCCGAGGACACGGCGAACCTTGTGCTTTATTTGGCGAGCGACAAGGCGCGCTACGCCACCGGATCGCAGTTTGTTCTTGACGCGGGACTGCTTTCAGTTTAATAGGAAGCTAATATCAAAATAATATCAAAAAAACAGCAAGGGCGGCGCAAATTAGGGATAATACAGGTTTTTCGCCGCTCTTTTCCGCCCGAACTTTCCGACCGGTATAGGGTATCCGCCAGGATTACCCTATACCGGTCAGTTTGTTCGAACAAAAAAATAGCTGGCGAAAAACTGCTTCGCACCGCAACGGATGCAATTTTTGCGAAAGACAAGGCGCAGGGGCCGGATAATCCTGACGGATATCCGACCTCTGCAACGCAGTATTTCACAAACAAGTGCGCCGCTGCGGCTATAGTATCCCTAATTTGCACCGCCCAAACTGTCGGCTGAATTTTTATTATCTTTGTTTACGCGGCTTTTTTTGTCATTTTCTTTTTGTAGGCTCCGAGAAGCAGGCTGCATCCGAGGTTGAGGATGACGCAGCCGAGGGCGAGAGAAAGAAGATTGCTCGGAAGGTTTACGACCGTTTCCTTTGAGCTTATAAGCGAAACGATGAAATAGCAAAAGCCCACGTTGTTGAAAAGATAGGGAAGCACGGGCTGGAGCAGAATAAGAGCGGCTATGGCGACGATGAGAAGCAGCGATACGGCGGCCACGTGGCCGACTCCGGCTCCCATAAGAAGCGCGGTGCCCTTTGCGACTCCGGCAGCCATGAGCAGTCCGACGGCTCCGCCGAGAAGCGTGGTGAGGAAGCGCGTTTTATAGGGCAGCTCCTCCTGCATAAAAAATACGGTAACGCTGAGGAAGAACGACCAGTTTACGATCTCAAGGCCTCCGAGATGCGTAAGGCCCTTTGCGTGAAGGATCTGATAAATAACGTTCCAAAAAATGATCCATGCGAATACGATAACAAGGCCCAACATTTTGGCTTTTTTAGGTTTACAGATAAAGGGAAGAGAAGTGTTTTCCAAGAAAATGATCCTCCGGTTTCATATTTTTCCGCTGCGCGGTGTGCGTATTCTAACATAACGGCAAGCTGACCGTCAACACATTTCGGCGATGTTCCACAGATAGGCGACGCATTAATTTTTTAGCGATAAAACCCTTTGGAATGTGGAAAATAAACCATTTCTCTCTAATATGTACAATATCTGACAAACAAGAAAGCGCCTGAGGAGCAGCGTCTGCGAGGCAGGTTGCCGCTTTCGATCCCGCCATCGCCGTCGCCCGTCAGTGCGAAATCGGCGGGCGTAATAATCTTTTTATCTGAAAAAAACGAGCAATTTCCTATCGAATAAAGAGACCGGCATCGCTGCCGGCCTCTTTTTTTTTGCTCCTGTGCCTCCCGAAAACGGGAGGCGCAGGTCATTTTGTTTTTCGCGGGATCACTTTTTGACCCAGGTTGCGGGATCTTCGAGCTTGACTGCCGCGCGGAGAATGCTTCTCGCGTCGTCGGAGGTGACGTCATTGTCGAAGTTCACGTCGCCGTTGATGAAATTGATGCTGTCGGGAGCGAAGTTTTCAAGCTTGACTGCCTGACGAAGGGCAAGTCTCGCGTCCTCCGCGGTGATCTCCTTATCGAGATTCATGTCGCCGAGCATGTAATCATCGAGCTTGGCAATAACAACTTCCTCAGCCTTGAGCTCTTTAGTTCCTTCTGCGTCGGCAAACAGCTTGCCGCACTCGGAGCACTTGTAATACTCAATATTGCCTTCCTTATCGGCGGTGGGGGCGACTGCCTCAACCTTTTCAAGCTTATGGCCGGCAGCGGGAACGGCTTCGGTCTTGGTCTCGCCGCAGGCGGAGCACTTAAAGCTGTTGGAGCCGTCTTCGGTGCAGGTGGCAGCGGTGCTGTCGGTGAGCTCCCAATCATGTCCCTTGGCGGGAACGGCTTCGGTCTTGGTCTCGCCGCAGACGGTGCACTTAAAGCTCTCAGAGCCTTCTTCGGTGCAGGTGGCCGCTGTGCTGTCGGTGAGCTCCCAGGCGTGGCCCTTAGCGGGATCCACAACGGTAAGAAGCTCAACTTCACCGGCTTCGTCGGCGAACTTAAGACCGCAGTTCGCGCACTCATAATAGGCAAGCGTGCCGTCTTCGGCGCAGGTGGCGGGAACAGCCTCGAAGTAGGTCATGCTGTGTCCTGTTGCGCTCAGGATCTCGGTGCGAACGTGCGCGGGATCGTTTTCGCAGACGTAGGTCTCGCTGCCGTCTTTTGTGCAGGTTGCCTCAACAACGTTCTTGAGCACCCAGTTGTGTCCGAGAGCGTCGATAGCGGCAAATACAACGTGAGAAGGATCGTTGTTGCACGCGAACATTATAAGTCCCTTTTCGGTGCAGGTGGCGGGGCTGAGGATGGTTCCCTCATCCCAGTCGTGACCGGTGGAGGGGATAACGATGCTTGTGACCGCGGTCTCGCCGTTTTCATCGGCGTAAACCTTGCCGCAGACGGAGCAGGTGTAGTATTCGATATTGCCGTCGGCAGTGCAGGTGGCGTCCTTCTTATCGGTCTTTAACATGGTGTGTCCGTTGGCGGGAACAAGGATATCCTCTTCGCTCACCTCAACGGGTTCGCCGTCCTCCTCAAGGAAGATGGCTCCGCAGACCATGCAGTACATATGCGCGATGGTTCCGGGCTCGGTGCAGGTGGGTTCGGTTGCCTCGGCATCCTTGATCTTATGGCCTTCGGCGATAACCTCAACGGTTTCGGTCTCGCCGCACACGGCGCAGGTGTAGGTGTCAACGCCGTCCTCGGTGCAGGTGGCTGTGGTTTCGGTAAGCTCCCAATCGTGGCCCGTGGCGGGATCAACAATGGACAGGAGCTCGACTTCGCCGTCAACGTCGGCAAAATACGCGCCGCAGACGGAGCAGGTGTAGTAAGCGAGGGTTCCGTCCTCGGTGCAGGTGGCGGGAACGGCTTCGGTGAAGCTCTCCTCATCTATCTGATGTCCGCCGAGCGAGGGAACGTATTCTATCTTGGTGTGGTTGGGATCGTTTTTGCAGGTTATGAGCAGAACGCCGTTGTCAACGCAGGAGGGCTCAACAAGGTATACGCCTTCGTCCCAGTCGTGTCCGAGCTTTTCGGCTGCTATGTCTTCGGCGGTAAGCTCGGTCTCTGCGTTTTCATCGGCAAATATCGCGCCGCAGTATTCGCATTCGTAGTGAGCTGTTTCGCCGGCGGAAGAGCAGGTTACGGTGGACTCAACGAACTGAAGGCTGTGGTCGCCGAGTTCAACGGCTAAATCTTCGGCGGTAAGCTCGGTCTCGGCGTTTTCATCCGCGAATATCGCGCCGCAGTATACGCACTCGTAATGAGCGATATCACCGGCGGATACGCAGGTGGCGGTGGCTTCAACGAACTCGAGCTCATGTCCGCCCTCGGGAAGAGCCTCACCGTAGGGAAGGGTGTAGGTATCGGTGTAGACTTCGCCGTCATACTCAGCCGTTGCGGTAAAGATTATTGCAGCGGGATAGGTGCAGTTTGCAGGCGTTTCGTCGGCGATCTCCACCTCGGCCTCAATGCTTACGTTTGTTTCGCAATCGGTGTGCGCAAGGCACTTGATGCTGAGAACGGCCTCAACGCCCTCTTCGGTCTCGGTCCAGATGAACTCGGGATCGCCGTACAGATGTTTAACGGGGCATTTGACAGTTTCAACGTCATCTTCGGGATGCTCGTCGTTAATCTGCTTTGTGGTGACGGTGTATTCGCCGTCATCGGTCTCGTCGGCGGCGAAGGAAAGAACGGCTATAACGTCGCCCTCGCTGAAGGACGAGCCGGTCTTGGTGATGTAGCCGAAGGTAATTACGCCGTCTTCCTCGTTGTTATCGAAGGCATAATACTTCGCCGCGCTCCTTATTGAAGCAAGGGAGACCTTATCGGCGTCGTAGGCTATTTCATAAAGACCGTTGGTGGCGTCGGCCTTTGCGGTGATCTCAACCTCCTGAGTGAACATTCCGGTGAATCCGGAAACAACGTCAAGCTCTTCGGGCTCTTCGGGTTCGATATCGGCATTGAGCTTGCCCTTGGCTGCACCCGTGAAGGAGATCTTCTGAACGTCGCCTGTCATGGCAGCGACCTTTTCGGTGTTCCTGTGGGTCCTGAAGCTCTCGTCGCCTTCGCCGGCGGAAACAAGCTCAAACAGACCTGCCGCAGGCCATACGCTGTCGGCAAAGTATCCGAGCTGGAACACTTCGTCGATCTCGTAGGTATCCCAATCGAGGTTAACGTTGATGATATCGGTGGCGTCGTCGGCATATCTGCTCCAGAACAGGCTCTCACCGTCGAAATACAGGGAGTTGAAATAAGGAGCGTCGGTATAATACTCAACGTTGCCGCAATCGTAGAGATTGGTTCTGCCGAAGCTTCCCTGCCAGGGACCTACGCCTATTTCATAGAGCTCGCCGAAGTCGTCAAGAAGGAAGTAGTAGTCGGTGACGTCGGTGGGATCTTCTTCGTCGATATAGGTCTCTTCATAGGCTATACCCACAAGGTTGGCGTAGCCGAGTTCATCGGAAAGATCGAATACGCCGTAGTAGTCGCCGGAAGAAGGATCAACGATGACAAAGTAGGGACCGTAGACGGCATAGATGAACTGGCCGCCGAACGCGAATTCGGGAGCGAGATCCATGTAGGATATCTCATCGGAACCGCCTACCCTTATAAGATCGAAGGTCTCGGGATCGATGATATACAGATCGGAAAGGAGTTCGTCGGTGTCGATGGAAGCGGCGTAAAGGTTTCCGTCGCCGCCGTAGGTTATCGCCTCTATCGGAGTGTTGAGAGATTCCTCCGTGAGTTTTTCATAATAAGGAAGAGAAGCGGTGTTGAAGGCGCTGAGCCACACTTCGCCGTTTTCATCCCAGACAGCCGCGTTGAGGTCCTTGTTTATGTATTTAACAAGAACGTGGCAGGACGCAGTAACGCTCTCGTCGAGAGCGCAGACGGCTATAATGTCGCATTCGCCCTCGCCAACGCCTTTAACGATGCCGTTTTCGTCAACGGTGGCAACGCTTTCGTCGGAGGAGCTCCAGTAAACGGTCTCGTCAACGCCCCACGGAAGCACCTCATAACTGAGAGCTAAGGTGTTGTTGACAACGAGAGTGGCCTGCTCCTGAAGATCGATGGCAAGGTCGCCCGCGAGGTCTTCGGCGTCAAGGTTCACCTTGTAGGTGACGACGTTTGCGGCATAGTCGCATACCTGGATATAATATTTGGTCGGAAGCTCTTCGCTCCAGACATTCTCGAGAACCGTTTCGGGAGTGACGCTGTAGAAATAGTCGTCGCCCTCTTCAGCTTCGAAGTCGGGTCCGCCGATATCGATAACCCGTCCGTCGCTGTCGTAAAGAATGACCGCTGCGATATACCGGTTATCCTTCGCCTCGACATTGATGCTGTCCCAGGAAAGTGTGGCGGGGTCGTAGCCCTCGAAGTAGACGTCGGAAATTTCGGGATCGGTGTTGTCGACGATGGCGTTTATAGATTCGCTCGCGCCTTCGCCGAGAGCGTCCCAATCTATTTCACCGTCTTCGTTAACGTAGTATTCGGGAGCATAGGAAACGGTGAAAATAATTTCGTCGCCTTCTTCAAGGTCGGAGGGACTGTAACCGATATCGGTGGTGGTTGAAAGATTGTACCATTTGCCCTCGTTGGTATAGTAGAACGAGCCGTATTTCGCGGGACCGTAGATGGGTTCGACAAGGTCGTTGCCCTCGGCGTCGGTCACGGTGACGCGCGAACCGGCGACGTTTCTGATGAGAGAGGCGTTGTAGCCGGTTATCATATCGCCCTTCGCGCCGTTGATGGAGTTACGCTCGGGATGATATTCTTCTTCAAGGGTAATGGGGTTGCCGCCGAAGAAGTATTCTTCTCTTTCGCCGGAGTATTTGACCATAAAGCCCTGGAGCTCGTCGTTGTAGGTGTAGTCTTCAACGTCATAGTAGGAATCGAGAGCGTAGCCTCTGTCGGTCATACTCGCCTCTGTCCAGCCGCCGTAGTAGCCGAGAACGGGGATGGAATGGGTGGCGCCGATGGCTCCGTCAAGGCTGTCGACCTCGTCAATATAGATGTAGCCTTCGATGTAGTTGCCGTTAACGTCGTCAACGCCAACGTATTCGGTGCCGTAATCGGCAAGATAGCTGTACTCATACACGCCGAAGGGAAGATAGATCTCGGCGGTGACTTCAACGGACTCGCCCGCGGGAGCGTTTACCGTTACGGCGTTGAGATAGTTGAGTATCTGATAGGCGTCGTAGGTATCGATATCTGCGTCCCCGTCGAAGTCGGCATATTCTTCGTTTTCGATACTGTCAACGGTACCGACAACGTAAGAGAGAAGGTACTCCGCGTCGGCGGAATTGGAAAGTCCGTCGCCGTTGAAGTCATATTCCATGCCTGCATGGTCGTCGAGCTCTTCGCCGTTGACGTACCACGTGACTATGGAATAGAGGTCGTCGGTGGAGGAGTCGCGCAGCCACAGGCCTATGTTGTACATATACTGTGTGAAGAAATCAGCGTCGAGAGCGTAGTTTACGTCCTCGTCGGAGAAGTTGTTGATGGTGAAGCTTACGCTGTAGACGCCCGTTCTTTCGGGATCGTCGCCGAGCTCGGCCTTTACTTTGCCGTCGGAAGCGTAATCACCGTCGTTCATAAGGATGTAGGACTTTGCCGAAAGAGCGCCGTTCACGTCGACAAGGCCCGCGCCCTGCTGGAATACGGAATAATAATATTCATATTCGTCAAGAAGGGGCTTTGCGGTGGACATAAGAAGGCTCTGGGTGAGCTGGCGGGTGGTAAGCCCCGTTTTGGCTTCAAGATCGTTCTCACGGATATACTGAGCCATTACTGCAGAGAGACCGGCGATCTGGGGAGCCGCCATTGACGTACCGGACATATTCTCGTAGGCTTCGCCTCCGTCAACGGCGCCGTTGACGGAATAGATGTTTCCGCCGGGTGCGGTTATTTCGGGCTTGAGAGAGAGGTCGCCGGGAACGCCGTAGCTTGAAAAGCTGCTCATGGTGTAGTAGTCCACGTCGCCGCCGGGATTGACTACCGCACTGTCGCTTATGGTGAGGGTGCCGGTGTAGTAGTCGACCGTTTCCTCAAAGGAATCATCCTCGTCGGCGTCATAGTATTCGCAATCGAAGCTGCCGGAATCGGCAGCGATGGATTTGAGGAATTCGCCGTCGCTCAGAAGAATGGAAACGGCGGGCGCGCTGTAGAGATAGCCGGTGAGGTTCATATTGATAACGCCGGGCTGGTTGTTTGCGATAACGGTGGCGACGGCGCCGCTTTCAACTGCGGCGTTTGCCTTTTCGAAGAAGGACGTCTTGCCGCGGTTGCAAACGGCCACTTTGCCTTCAAGCTCTTCGCTGACGGCGCTGAACTCTTCGGGTCTGCCCACGCTGTCAATGTAGACGAACTCATATTCGCCGGCGACGGAAACAAGGGGCTCGTTGCCGTAGCCGGAGGTCTCGGAATAGAATATGAGCTGGTCTTCAGCCTTGATATAAGCGCCGGTCGTGCCGTTGTTGTCAACGGAGGCAACGGTGAAGGCGTTTGCGAAGGAGCCGGGGGAACCAACGGTGTCGAAATTGTTTTCTTCGCCGAAGAGAACTCCGTAGTTGGAGTTTTCATACCAAGTGCCGGAGTTGCCGGCGGAGATGCTGACTACGGTGTTGTAGTTCTTGAAATTGTCAAGGATCTCCTGATAGGTCTCGTCGGTGGCAAAGCCCGCCTCGGCGGAACCGAGAGAAAGGTTAACGGAATCGGCTCCGAGCACTACGGCGTCCTCTATGGCGGCCATGTAGTCGGAATCATAGGCTCCGCCGCCCTTGCCGAACACCTTCATAACAAGGATCTGAGCGTCGGGAGCGTTGCCCTGAGTGAGAACGGATTCAAGAGCGTTCTCATATTCGCCGTCCTCGCCCGCAACAAAGCGGTTGGCGGCCGCGATACCGGCAACGTGGGAGCCGTGCTCGCCCTCATCGTCGTTATCGTGGGTAACGTCGAGGTCTTCGTCGATATAGTTGGCGGCGAAGGGTATCTTCGAGGTGAGGTAAACGTCGTTTCCGGCGTCCTCTATCGCGGAGGCGATATTGAGCTGAGAATAGAGCTCTGCGACCTCGTCGGCGGTGAGAAGATCTACGTCTTTGCCCGTTTCCTCTATGGCATAGTCAAATGCGCCGGCGTCGAACGAGATGTGATCGGTGTCGATACCGGTGTCGATGATAGCCACCTTGCTGCCGGCGCCGGTGTATCCGGTTGCCCAGGCGGCTGAGGCTCCTGTCATGCCGGAGGCGTTGGTCATGTTGGGCTCGGCGTCGGTCTCAACCGAAACGCAGGGCTCATACCGTCTTTCGATAACCACTTTGTCTACTTCTTTGAGAGACTCTATAAGCGGTATGGAATCTGCGGGAACGTTTGCGGAAATGATGTTTGCCGCAAGGGTGAGGTTCCACTTGACGTCAAGCTTTTTACCTTGAAGGATCTCTTTTGAAATTTTGTTCGCAAGAGCGTTCTGCTTGCTGAGCAGAGATTCACGGTAGCTGACAGCCTTTTTATTTGAGGCTATAGCCTTGGTCGGGAAACCGCTTTCAAGAGTCGCCTTATCGGAAAGCACTATTGAAACACGGACGTCGCCCTTGAGCTGGGCTTCGGTGAGCTGCGATACAGCACTGCGGGCGCGCTTGACGCCGAGAGTGTTTTCAACCTTCTCAATGCTCAGGCTCTTTCTGCCGGACACTGTGTCGACAGCCGCAAAAGCGGGAAGCATGACGGCGAGAAGCATCGCAACGGTGAGAATCACGGAAAACAAAATTTTCAATGATTTCTTCATGTTTTCACTCCTTTTTTTATTTTCGATTCCCGGAAGCGCCGCTCCCGGAACCCATCCGGATACATAAAATTCCGAACTTATTTATTATAATATTATATTTTTTATTATTTTTCAATATGTTATTGTAATATTTATTTTTCAGATTAACGTTTTATCATTGAATATACAAAAACGCTGTGATATAATCGGGAAAAAGGAGGCTGACTTATGCTTTACAAAAAGAATACGGAAAAAACACTCGACGATTCCCTTTTTAAGGATCCGACGTCCGAATACAGAGGCACGCCGTTCTGGGCGTGGAATTCGTTTCTGACAAAAGAGGAGCTGTGCCGCCAGATAGACGTTTTTAAGGAAATGGGCCTCGGAGGCTTCCATATGCACGTCAGGACGGGGCTTGAAAACAAGTATCTTGACGACGATTTCATGGAGCTTGTCAAGGCGTGCGTGGAGAAGGCGAAAAAAGAGAAAATGCTCGCCTGGCTCTACGACGAGGACCGCTGGCCCTCGGGCGCGGCGGGAGGCATCGTTACAAAGGACGAAAGATACCGCGCGCGCTGCCTGCTCTTTACAAACGTGAAAAACGCCGAAAGCTGGGCGGTGAACGATTCGCGCTCGGAGGGCGGCAGAAGCGGCAAGGGCAAAACCATTGCCTGCTACGACGTTTCGCTCGACGAAAACGGATTTTTGAAGGGCTATGAAAGAATAGACGAAAACGACGAAGCGAAGGGCGAAAAATGGTACGCTCTTCTGGAAATACATCAGCCGTCGTCGTGGTATAACGGACAGACCTACGCCGACACTCTGAGCGAGGACGCTATCAAGCGTTTTATTGAAGTTACGCACGAGAGCTATAAAAAGGCCGTGGGCGACGAATTTGACAAGACCGTACCCGCCATTTTTACGGACGAGCCGCAGTTTACGCGCAAAAAGACGCTCAGGACAAGCCTCGCCGAAGAAGGCGCCGACGTTACGCTTCCGTGGACCGACAGCGTTCCCGAGGGGTATAAAGCCGTTTACGGAGAGGACCTTCTCGACTACCTTCCCGAGCTGTTCTGGGAAAAAGCGGACGGCAGCGTTAGCGTGCACCGCTACCGCTACCACGACTATATTGCCGAGCTTTTCGCGCATTCTTTTGCCGATACTGTGGGAAAATGGTGCAAAGAAAACAATATCGCGCTCACCGGCCACATGATGGAGGAGCCCACCCTGCACTCTCAGACCGCCGCGCTCGGCGAGGCTATGAGGTCATACAGGGGCTTCGGCATTCCGGGAATCGACCTTCTTTGCAACAACCACGAATTTACAACGGCGAAGCAGGCGCAGTCGGCCGCGCACCAGTTCGGGAAGGAAGGAGTTTTGTCGGAGCTGTACGGCGTTACGGGCTGGGACACCGATTTCAGGACCTACCGTCATCAGGGGGACTGGCAGGCCGCGCTCGGTATAACCGTGAGAGTGCCGCATCTTTCGTGGTACGCGATGCGCGGCGAAGCGAAACGCGACTACCCCGCTTCAATAAGCTATCAGTCGGCGTGGTATAAGGAGTTTTCCGCCGTTGAGGACCATTTCGCGAGAGTGAACACCGCTCTCACGAGAGGAAAGCCGGTTATCAGAGTTGCCGTTATTCACCCTGTGGAGAGCTTCTGGCTGCACTGGGGCGCAAACGACAAAACAGCCGCCGTGAGAAACGATATGGACGAGCGCTTTTGGAACCTCACCGGATGGCTCGTTTCGGGGCAGATAGATTTCAATTTCATAAGCGAATCGCTGTTCCCGGGCCTTTGCGAAAAGGGCTCTGCGCCTCTTAAGGTGGGGGAGATGGAATACGACGCCGTTATCGTGCCCGCCTGCGAAACGCTCAGGAGCACAACTCTTGAAAGGCTTGAGGACTTCAGGGCGGACGGCGGAAGGCTCATATTCCTTGACAGCGCCCCGAGCCTTGAAAACGCTCTCCCCTCGGACAGAGGCGAAAGGCTTTATGAAAGAAGCGAAAAGGTGAATTTCTCGCGTTCCGCGGTGCTCGGCGCACTGAGCGGCCTGAGAGAGGTGGGAATAAGCTATCTTGACGGCTCGCCTTCTTATGAATTCGTGACCCAGTTAAGACAGGACGAGGACTGCCGCTGGCTGTTCATTGCGCATACCGAAGAGCCGAAAAACAAAAACCTCGCGTCGAGGAAACACGTGTATATCACCCTTAAGGGAGATTATTCTCCGGTTATGTATAACACTCAAAACGGAGATATCTCTCCCATAGGCGCGGACTATATTAACGGGAACACCGTTATTAAAACCATAATATACGGCTATGATTCGGTGCTTTTGAAGCTCATTCCGGGCAAAACGGACAAAGAAGCCGGATTCCCCGCCGAAACGCAGGGCAGCCCGATTTTCGTCACCCGTCCCGAAAGCTATTCTCTTGACGAAGAAAACGTTCTTGTGCTCGACAGGGCGAGCTTCAGCCTTGACGGCGCGGATTTTCGCCCCGAGGAAGAGATGCTGCGCCTCGACAACCTCTGCCGCGACTCTCTGGGCTTTCCGCGAAGAGGCGGACAGGTGGTTCAGCCGTGGGTCATGGAAAAGGAGACTCTTACCCACTTTGTTACGTTAAAGTTCCGTTTTGAAAGCGAGATAAGCGTGACGGGAGCCTCGCTCGCCCTTGAAAGCGCTGACAAAGCGCAGATAGTATTCAACGGAGAAAAGGTTGCTAACACCGTTACGGGCAATTTCATCGATATCGCGATAGACAGGGTTTCGCTGCCCGAAATAAAGCGGGGCGAAAACGAGCTTATAATAACATACCCGTTCGGAAAGACCTTCGGGCTTGAAAACGTGTTCATAACCGGACGCTTCGGCGTGCGCCTCGACGGAGAGAAGGCCGTTATAACGAAGCTGCCCGAAAAGCTTTATTTCGGCGACCTTACGCAGCAGGGGCTCCCCTTCTACGGCGGGACCGTTACCTACAGCTTCAAGGCTGACGCCGTAAACGGAGCTATGACGATTAAGGTCTCGGATTATATGGGCGCAGTCATCAAGGTAAGAGTGGACGGCAAAGACGCGGGACGCATCATTTATCCGCCGTATGAGCTGAAGGTGGAAGGCCTTGAGGACGGCGAGCACGACGTTGAGCTTATCCTCTACCTGCACCGCTACAACACGTTCGGGCCGCTGCACATAGTGAACGACCTCAACTCCCACCACGGTCCCGGCGCATGGAGGACGGGGAACGAAGACTGGAGCTATCAGTACGTTGTGAGACGCACCGGAATAATGAAATCCCCCGAAATTTACACGACCGCGCAATAAGACAAACTTCGCAGAGAAAAAACGCTATCATTGTGATGGCGTTTTTTTCATTTAACCGGAAAAAATGAGAAATAAAAGATAAAAGGATATAGAAAGGAGCTCACGCATGGAAATAACATTCGCGAATTCCGTAATGACCGCCTCTTTAACAGGTGAAATAGACCACCACAGCGCGAAAGAAATGAGAGAAAAAATAGATTTTGAGCTGATAAAACGCAAGCCCTCGAAGCTGATACTCGATTTTTCGGGGGTCACCTTTATGGACTCGTCGGGAGTCGGGCTCGTTATGGGCAGATACAAAAAGTGCTCGGCGATAGAATGCAGGACAAGCGTGACGGGGCTCAGAGAGCGCGACAAAAAAATAATGAAGATGTCGGGACTTATTAACGTTGTTGAATTTATTTGATAAAGGAAGGAAAAAAGATGAACAAACTCAATTACTTTAAGCTCGTGATACCGGCGAAATCTGCGAACGAGGGCTTTTCGCGCGCCGCAGTCGCCGCCTTTACGGCTCTTGCGGACCCTACCGTTGAGGAGCTGAGCGACGTTAAAACCGCCGTGAGCGAGGCGGTGACGAACTGCATTGTGCACGCCTACAAAGAGAAGGAGGGGCTTATATACATAGACGCGTGTTTCTTTGAAAACGGCTGCGTCAGGATAAAAATACGAGACAGAGGCTGCGGCATTACGGACGTTAAAAAGGCGAGGGAGGCGCTGTTCACCACCGCCGGCGACGAGCGCTCCGGCCTCGGATTTACCGTTATGGAAAGCTTTTCGGACAAGCTCACCGTGCGTTCAAAGCCGGGGGCCGGAACTACGGTGACGATAACTAAATATATCAAGGGGAAAAATGACGCTCACTGAAGAACAAAAAAAGCTTGTTGAAGAAAACCTCGGGCTCGTACACGCCTGCGCCAACCGTTTTCGCGGCAGGGGCGCGGAATACGACGACCTTTTCCAGGCGGGCAGCGTTGGGCTCGTCAAAGCCGCGGGCGGCTTCAAGGAGGAGCTGGGCTTTAAGTTTTCAACCTACGCGGTACCGGCGATACTCGGAGAAATAAAGCGCATATTCCGCGACGGCGGCGACGTCAAAATAGGCAGGACCTCAAAGGAAAAGGCTCTTGCGCTTATGAAAATAAAGGAGGAACTCGCGAATGAAACGGGAAGGGAGCCGGGAGTTGGAGAAATTGCCAAAAAGGCGGGGCTTGACGTGTGCGAGGCGGCCTCGCTTTTAAGCGCGTGCATACCCGCGGTTTCGCTTACGACGGACGAAAACGGAGAAAACGACATACCCGTCCCTGCGCCCGACGAAAAGCTGGAGACGCTGCTCGATCTGAAAAAAGCCGTCGCCGCTCTCGACGAAAGAGACCGTGCAATAATCGCGCTGCGATATGAAAAAGGAATGACGCAGAGCGCCGCCGCAGAGCTTCTCGGCATGACGCAGGTGCAGGTGTCGCGCAGAGAAAAACAAATACTGATCAAACTCAGAGCCCTTATGAACTGAAAGGGGCTCTTTTTTACTTGAAAAACACAAGGACGCGTATTATAATTGAACCGAGGCCATCAAAAGGAGAAGAACGCTTATGAAACAGGTTTATATAATCGCGAGGAACCATATGGACCCTTCGTGGCTCAGATGCTTTACGGACCATGCGCGCCGCCCCGACAGCGGCGACGTGATACGTCCCTATTCGGACGTTGAAGAAACGCAGATACTTGAATATATGGATTTCGCCGAAGAGTACGGCGTAAAATACCAGATAGAGCAGTCGCTCGTTGTGAAAAAATTCCTTGAAAGGAACCCCGAGCAGAAGGAGCGCTTCAGGGAGCTCGTAAAAAAGGGCCTGCTCGAGCTTGCCGGAGGAGGAGAAGCTGTCATCGACTACAATCTCACTCAGGGTGAATCGTGGGTGAGGAACCATCTTTACAGCAGAGAATACTACAAAAAAGAGTTCTCGCACTCCCCGAAATACGCTATCTGCCCCGATATTTTCGGGCTTCCCTCTCAGCTTCCTCAGTTTTTCCGCTCTATCGGCTACGACGCGCTTATAATTTTTGACCGCGTAATGAAAAACAACAAGCCCTTCTGGAGGGGGCTCGACGGCACCTTTATTGTGCTTGACTCTTGCTTCCTTCAGCCGCCTGAGCCGAATCTCAGGACCGCGGACTGCGTTAAGCTCCCCGCCTGCAGGGCCTGCGGCGGCGAGGGATGCGAGCTTTGCGAGGGCACAGGCTTCGACGTTTCCTACGATATGACGAGGCCCGACAAGCCTCTGCTTCAGTCCGCCTACTACGGCAATATGTCCGCCGACGTTTTTTTGGAGGAGCTTCTTAAAACCGACAAAGAGGAATACTTTGTTATGATAACCACCGAGGAACCGAGGATAGGCGGCTTCCTCTACGGCCCGCTCAAAGACGCCGCGAAGCGCCACGGCATGGAGATCCATTATCTCGGCTTTGAGGAAAACCACGAAAAATGGTGTCCGGGGCAGGAGAACAGGCTCAGAGCGGGCGATTTTACCGACGACGAAAAGGAGCTGCGCCGCGAGGGGAACCCCGTGAGCTGCGGCTGCTACACATCGAGGGTAGAGATAAAAAAAGCGAACCGCGAGCTTGAAAACCTGCTTATCGAGGCGGAAGGCCTCGCTTCGCTTGCAAGGCTTAACGGAGGCTACGATAAAAAGGGAACGCCGAGAAGAGACTACCCTTCGGAAAAGATTGAAAAGCTGTGGAACAAAATGGCGTTCATACAGTTCCACGACTGCGTGACCGGAACGCACATCGATCCCGCCTACGACGAACTTATGCGGTACGTCAGAGAAGTGAGAAGGGGCGCTTTGCAGATTTATGACGACGCTTCGAAGGAGCTGTTAAGGTCAAAAGGCGTTTCTGCCCCCGAGGGCTTTTACACGGCTGTGTTCTTCAACCCGACCGCTCTTTCATGCGACTTCCCCGTTTTAAGCCTGCACGCACCCGAGGGGACAAAGAGCTTTGAGGTCTTCGATATGAACGCCGATCCCCTTCCGGCGTTCGACGCGAAAATATATCCCGCGCTCGTGGGCGTGGGAGCGAAGGTCCGCGTTAAGGCGCAGGTACCGCCGTTTTCATGCAGAGCGTTTTTGTGGAAGCCATGCGAAAAGGCGGAAGAAAAACAGTGCGTCCCCGCCGGGAACGGTGTTGTTGCTATTGAAAACGAACGGTTCAGAATAACCGCGGACAATGAAAAAATCATCGGCATTTTCGATAAAAAAGCCTGCAAAAAAGCGTTCGGGGAAGGCTCCGGATGCCTTGCCATAGGAAAAGACGTGGGCAATCCCTGGGGCAGGAGCGAACCGGAAACGGATCACCGCATGCTCACGGCAAACAGCGTGAAGGCCGAAAAAACCGAAAACGGCTCGAGCATCGTCCTTTCGGGAGAAGAATTTGACAGGGAAAACGGTGAAAAGATACTTAAGTGGACCCAGAGCGTTACGCTTCTTAACGGAGAAGAAACCGTCAGGTTCCACACCGACCTTGACTGGAACGGCAGAGATTCGAGGATCTTCGCGTCGTTCAAACCGGACTTCGATTTCCCAGACCGCCTAATATGCGAGGTGCCGTTCGGGACCATGGAACGGGAAGCTCCGGAGCCCGTAGAGTGCCTCGGGATATTGGACGAATGGCCGTCCTTAGGCTTTGCGGGAGCTTCAAACGGACAATACAGCGTTTGCGTCCTTAAGGGAGGGCTTCCCGCTTCAAGGCTTTATGAAGGAAAAATACAGATAAGCCTATTGAGGGCGTTTTCAACGAACGACCCGAATTACGCGGAGACAAACGACCGGGGGCTGCACTCGAGCGATTACGCCATCGCCGCGTGGGAAGGCGACTTTTCCGACGGAGGCGCTTCGTCGCTTGCGGCACAATTCAACTTTACCGGGCACACGCTCGAAATAAAAGCCCCCGGAAAATGGCTTCCGGAGGATAAAGCTGAGGCCTCTGAGCTTCCCGAAACCGCAAAGCTTCTCTGCGCTCTGCCCGAGCTTCCCGCTAACCTGAGGCTAAGCGCGCTCAAGTGGGCCGAGGACGGCTCAGGCGCCATAGTGAGGTTCTGGGAAAGCGCGGGAAAAGAAACGGAGCTTAAAATGCCTAAGGGAACGGCGCTTTTGCCCCTCACGTCTCTCGAGCAGCCCAAAAGCGCGATAGCCGCCTCAAAATACAGCTTCAGACCCTTTGAAACGGCGACCTTCAAGCTCATATTCTGACAAAAAGGCGCAGATCCGAAAACCGAAGGAAGGAACGGTACGCCGACGGTACCGCGCGGTGATCTTTATGGCGAAATGCATGAACTGCGGATGCAGATTGAAACTTACCGACTGGAAGCCGGAATGCCCCGAATGCGGCGTGAACCTCAATTACTGCAAGGCGAACGAGATACTTTTGCAGGAATCGGAAAAAGCCGAGGCGGAGCACGCGAAATTCCAGCCGAAGATCGACAGGGCGAAGGCCGCCTACGCGGGCTCGAAGCTCGCCGTACTCAGGATAGTGTTCACTCTCCTGCCCGTGGGCGCGCTGTTTTTGCCGCTTTGCAAGGATATTAACGCCGTTTGGATATATAAACTGTTTTCCGAGCAGGTGGACGACGTGGGACTTCTGATAAAAAACACTCCCCTTCTCGCCTTGAGCGTTTTACTGCTGCTTATTTCGGCGGCTATGGTACTTGTTTGCCTTATCTTTATCATAACGTCGCTCGGCAGGCACGGCAAAGGGAGAACTATAGCGCTTTATGCCGTTATGCCTGTGTGCGCGGCGCTGTCGGCAGCGATGTACTCCGTATTCCAAAGGCAGTTCGACACGCAGCCTTTAAGTTACGGCGCGTTCATTTATATCGCGCTGCAGGCATTCAGCTTTTTATGGAACCTGTTCGTATGCAAAAAGGGAATACCTGTAAAATACACGCAGTGTTATATCGGAGGATTGCCGAGCGAGGAATACTTCGGATATAAAGAGAGCGGCATGTCCGACAGCGAGCTTCGCAGGAAAATGCTTGTGGCTCTTACCCGACTTCAGGCAAAGGCGGAGGGCCTGCTCGATGAAACGGGAGAGGAGGCCGCGGTATGAACAGGGACGCCGTTTATGAAGCCGAAAGGATAGCAGCCTACGGAAGCGACGGCGAGGTCGACAAAAAGCTGCGAAAGCTCGTTGACGTTGAAAGGCGCGTGGTTTCACGCAAGGAGACTATCGGCTACATGCTTTTTGACGCGAACAACGGCTTTAACATTGACGGGCACAAGAGCCTGTTTGTTGACAGCATATTAAAGATCGACCTCGGCAAGCAGTCGCTATTCAACGCCATTGGCGGAATTTGGGACATTGTTGACGACCTTATTATCGGCAGCGTGATCGAACGCACCCGTACGCGCTGGGGAAAGTTTATTCCTTATATCTTCGCCTCGGGCATACCCTACGCGGTGTTCGCGTCGCTCTACTGGCTGCTGCCCGCGATCTTCTCGGAGCAACATATAAACGACCTGAACTATATCCCGAAGTTTTTGGCGTATATGGCGCTGGAAATGATAATGGAGGCGTTTTCGACCTTCAAGGGCATTTCGATCAGCGGCTATCTTTCAACGATAACGCCCTACCCCTCCGACCGGCGCAGGCTGCTCGCCATATCGAAATACTTTACTATAATCTACTCAAGGATACCCGATATGATAATTGAGTTCATGCTCGATTTCATAACGAACGGCGTTATTTTCAAAGAACGAGACAGTGCGGAAATGATTAAGCTGTCGCTTATGATAGTGGGGCCGCTGACCGTTATAGTTTCGGGCGTTATCATAACGTGGTATTCGACCATAGCCAAGGAGCGAGTGCATCAGAGCATCGAACGACCGAAGATCAGCCAAAGCCTCAAGGTGGTGTTTGCGAACCGCCCCGTGCTCGCGTATATGATAACGAATTCGCTCGGCGCGTTCGGCACGGGCATCTCAACGAACAAC
>JAFSWN010000177.1 GCA_017450185.1 Clostridia bacterium
AATCGTTTATTGAAGTTGTCGACGCACTCGGCGGAATAAAAGTCCCCGTTAAGCAGTATGAGATGCGTGAAATGAACCGTGTTGCCCGCAACGAAGGATATCAGATACTCAACGAATACGGCGACGAAGTGCTCCTTAACGGGCAGCAGGCGCTGATGTACTGCAGAATAAGAAAGTGCGACACCGACGGCGACGTCAGCCGCACGCGCCGTCAGAGGCAGTTTGTTTCTTCTCTCATAGCCGAAACGAAAGAGCTTTCCGTTTCGCAGGCGACCTCCATTATCAACACCCTCCGGAAGTATGTCAAGACCGACTGCTCCACCACCGATATCATATCGCTCGCGACAAAAGCCATAAAAAACAAATGGTATGATTATGAAATAAGCACCCTTACCTTCCCTAAAGAGGAAAACCGTATGGATTATAAGGGAAACGCCTGGGTGTGGATAGTCGACTACCCTGCCGACGCCATCGCTCTTCAGAAGGAAATCTACGGCGAAACGAACATCAAGCTTTCAAACGAACGGCGAACCGCCATAGACATAGTAAAGAGCGGCGCGGGTTTCTGACGTTCGACACAGAGAGGTCCTGTATATGAAAACAAAAAAAGTATCTTCGCCGATAAGCGACAAAAGAGAAACAAACCTTGAATTATACCGTATAATAATGATGCTTCTTATCGTTATGCATCATTATGTGGTCAATTCCGGGCTTCTTTCGGAAGGAGGACCTATATATTCCGATATCGGGGCAAAGCGTTCAATATTGCTTCTTTTGCTCGGCACTTGGGGAAAAAGCGCCATAAACGGATTTTTGCTTATGACAGGCTTCTTTATGTGCAATAAGAATTTAACGGCAAAAAAATACGCGATGCTCCTGGGCGAAACGATGTTCTATAAAATTGTGATAAACGCCGTGTTCTTCTGTACGGGGAGAGAGGCTGTCACAAAGGGCAGCGTTCTTTCCGCACTGCTTCCGGTGAAAACAGTCAACGATTCCGTTTCTCAGATCGTTCTTGTTTTTCTGCTGTTCATTCCTTTTTTGAACGTCCTTATTAATAACCTGACCGAGAAAAACCATCTGCGGCTTTTGGGACTGTCGCTGTTCGTTTACGTGTTTTTAGGTTCGTTCGCTTTTCTCGGAGTGAGAATGAATTATCTTTCATGGTTCATCGTTCTATATCTTACCGGGTCTTATTTCGGGCGTTATCGGAAAAAGGTGTTTGAAAGACGCAAGCTGTGGGGCTACCTTATGCTGTTTTCTTTGGGGGTCTCTTTGGCGACGGTCATCAACGGGATAAATAAGGGCTCGAACGCGCTTCTCTATCTTAACGAGGTAAATAAGCTCCTGCCCTTCACAAACGGGCTCACCACATTTATGTTCTTTAAGAGCGTCAAACTTCCGTATAACAGGATAATAAACTATATCGCCGCTTCTACCTACGGCGTGTTCCTCATCCACACGAGCGGAGACGCCATGAGACAGTTTCTGTGGAAAGACCTGCTGCGGGTAACTAAGGCTTATTATCTTTCGTGGCCGCTTTTGCTGCTCCATATTTTCGGATCGGTTCTCGGTGTTTACGCCGTTTGCACGCTCATAGATATTCTGAGAAGAAAATTTGTTGAGAAACCTCTTTTCGGGCTGTGGGATAAATACTTCCCGGCTTTTAAGGAAAAATACGGGATTTTTGAAGACAGAGTGTGTAAAAGGTTGAATATTTCCCAATAACAGCAAATAGCGGGTAACTCCGCGAAACGATATATTATTAATAAAAAACGAGCGGTTCCCTGTCAAATTAATTTCTTTCAAATTAAAAAAACACCCCGGGTTTACCCGGGGCAAATCATTTTTAAAGTATGATTATTTGAGAGCGTCTTTTGCATGCTCGGTGAGAGCGGTGAACGCTGCGGGATCGGCTATGGCGATCTCGGAGAGCATCTTTCTGTTGAGAGTGACGCCGGCCTTTTTGAGGCCGTTCATGAACGTTGAATAATTCATGCCGTTGGCCTTGCAGCCCGCGGAAATACGGGTGATCCAGAGCTGTCTGAATTCACGTTTTTTCTGCTTTCTTCCGATATAGGCATAGTTTCCGGACTTCATGACCGCCTGCTTAGCGGTTTTGAAGAGCTTGCTCTTTGAGCCGTAGTAGCCTTTTGCGAGCTTTAAGGTTTTATTTCTTCTCTTGCGAGTCATTAACGCGCCTTTAATACGAGCCATTTCTGTTTACCTCCGTTAAAAATCCTGAATTATTTGTAGGGGATAAGACGCTTGATCTGCTTTACGTTGGTCTTATCGGCGACTGCGGTCTTGCGAAGATTTCTTTTTCTTTTGGTGGTCTTCTTGTTCAGAATGTGCGATTTGTAGGCGTGACCGCGGATGGGCTTGCCGTTCTTGGAAAGCTTAAAACGTTTTTTCGCGCCGGAATTCGTCTTGATTTTAGGCATTATTTTTTCCTCCTGTTGATTTATCTGTGTTGTTATTTTGAGGTTTTTGCTGCAAGGAACATAAGAATATTGCGGTTTTCGAGCTTTGCGGCTTTTTCCACAACTCCGAATTCGCCGACCGACTCGGCAAACTGTTCCATTATTTCGAATCCTCTGTCGGGGTGTGCCATTTCGCGTCCTCTGAGACGTATGGAGACCTTGACCTTATTGCCGGCCTTAAGAAAACGCACGGCATGGTTTATTTTGGTCTCAAGGTCGTGAGTGTCGATGTTAAGCGACAGCTGCACTTCTTTTATCTCGATGACCTTCTGGTTTTTCTTTGCTTCCTTTTCGCGCTTCTGGGCGTCAAATCTGTACTTCCCGTAGTCCATTATTTTGCATACGGGAGGCGTTGCCTGAGGAGCTATCTTGACAAGGTCGAGATGTTTCTGCTCTGCAATGGAAAGAGCCTGCGATGTGCTCATAATGCCGAGCTGTTCTCCGTTGTCGGTAACGACTCTGACCTCTTTGTCTCTGATTTCCTCATTGATTTGCATTTCCTTGATAGCTATACGAAAGCACCTCCGATATAAAATTCAAAAAATAAACGCGGACAGACCTGCCCGCGCCGTAACACAAAAGAAAAATCTTTGGTATTGGACCCTGAAAAACAAGATTCGCAGGGTGAAACGATAGGACCGTCTGCTTTATTTGTAAACGCATTTTAACACAGAAAAAAGCTCTTGTCAATACTTTTCTTAAACTATTTTTACGCACAAAACCGTTATATCGTCCGCCTTTCCTATGGGGGCGCGTTTTTGGGCTTCCTTCATAATAAGCTGAGCGAGCCTTATCTCGTCGGCGTTTTTGTTCGCTGAAAAAAGGTCTTTATAGAAGTCGGCCGTGAGCATCCCCGCGCCGTCCGACGTGATGATCGCCGCGTCTCCCCTGCAAAGCGTTGATTCGCTTTTTTCAAAGTTTGTTTCGTTCATAATTCCGAGCGGCATTGACGACCTTTCAACAAGCATTGTTTTTCCGCCGCGGCACAGTACCGAAAATGAAGCGCCCGCCTTATAGAACACCGCCCTTCCGGTATATAGGTCAATTTTTAGCACGTCGAGAGTTGCGAGAGTTTCGTCGCTGTTTTTCATCAGCAGCGCGCCGTTGACGGATCTTATAGCTGTCTCGGGAGAAAAGCCCGCGCGCATGAGCCGTGAAAACAATGAACATGCGAGCAGCGAATCTATCGCCGCTCTTTTTCCGCTTCCCATTCCGTCCGAAAGCACCAAAAAAAGATTTCCGCGTCCGTCTGAAAACGCTTCCGCCGTATCCCCGCACAGCCTTTCTCCCGAAGCGTTTGAGCTGAGCTTGTGAAAGCGCGCCGAAAGGCCGGGCTTTTCACAGAAGAAAAGCGCCGTTCCCTCGTTTTTGCTGAACTCGGCTGCCGGCGGCATAAAGCCGACCCCGGTTTTTTGTTTCAGCCTTTCGAGCAGCAGGTTATAATCGGGGCGGGGAGGTATGTATGAACAAAACGCCTCCATAAACGTTTTTGAGCCCGGCGCTCCCGAAACGGTAAGCGTTTTGACCTTAAAATCCTGTTCTCTGAAAACCTCGGCGGCAAGGGCTCCTATGTAGGGATCCGCGCAGGCGGTGTTTTCGGCTGCGAGGGCGGCGTCGTCAAGTATCGCCGCCGTGTTTTCAAACAGCTCCGCAGCCGCCGTTTTTACGTCGGAAATCTCATTCGCTGCTCCCTCCCTTGCAAGAGCCTCGCAGTAGTTCTTTACAAATGAAAACAAAAGCTCCTCGGGAACACGGCATACTTTTCTGATGTGCTCCGGCAGCTCCCCCGGCGACAGGTCTTCTTTTAAGGCCAGAAGCTGCGCGGTGTTCAAGAACTGCCGTTCGGTAGTTTTTGCGTATTCGCCCCAGCACACGTCTTTTTTTATGCAGGAAGCGCATTTTTCCGCTTTTACCATCTCGGCGGTCTGTTGCGGAGCGTTTTGAGCGTTAACGTTCAGCCTTGAAGCGGCCCTCACGTAAACCGAAATGTCCCTGACTGCCTTTGCCGACCGTTTGAGCTTTGATTTTAGCATGAGAGCGGTGTCAAGGGCGTATTTTTCTTTTGTGAAGGGAGAAACCGCGCTTTCAATGCGGCTCATGAGCTTTTTCGGTACCAAAAGAAACGCAAGGCACGCCCCGAGCACCTCCGCAAGCATCGGGAAAAGCGCGTCGGCTTCGCCCTTAACAATGATAAACAGCGCTCCGAGCACGAAAAAAGCGGCGGATGAAGCGAATCTGCCGTAGGCAGACACAACTGCGCAAAGCAGCCCTCCCGCCGGAAGCAAAAAGGCTAAATATGTTGATTCAGGCGAAAAGCCCAGTATTGCTCCCGAGCATATGCCCGCTGCGCACCCCACAGCCCCGCCGGAACAAAGCGACAGCGTCATCACAAGCAAAAAAGCCAGCATATGAGCCGGAGAAAACCCGGAAATACGGAAGCCGTCGAACGACAAAAGCAATACGGAGCCTGAAATCAGCACCGCGGCGGTGTCGGCCGCGCTCGCTCCCGCTCCCCTGATATCTCCAGGAAATATAGTAAAAAGCCTTCGTGAAAAACAGGAGCCGCCTGCCGCAAGAAGGGATTCGCATAAAATAACAACGAGCCCCGCGGCTGTAAGGCCGCTGAAAACCGAAACAAGCCCCGAGCAGACGAGAAGCGAAAAAAACGCCGTGAGCGGATAAATAAGCTGCTCTTTCCCTTTGAGAGAGTGCTTTTCACCGGCGGTTCTGATAATAAAGACGAGCGTAAGCGTCCCTGCGTATTTGAGCGCCGCAAGCGGTTCAAAAAAAACCAAAGCTCCCAAAGCACCGCCGACAGCCGACGGCAAAACGTAAGTTTCACACGCGCCTGCCGCAAGAGCGACCGAAAAAGGGCTTACCTCACCCTCGATTTTTACCGATGAAAGGCAAAAACCGGCAAGCGCCGCCGAAAGCCAGCGCAAAATATTTCCGGCGCTTTTTTTAACCTCTTCCCTTTTTGCAGCTTTTGTTTTTACTTCCTCCAAAATCATCATTCCCTTATGCGTTATGAATAATATTTTACCATCTGTCTTTTGCGAAATAGGTCGCGGGAGGGATGTCGTAACCGGCAGTAAGAAAAGAAACGCGCCGGAAAAAAGTCTGAGTCGGGAGACATGACATAAGGAAGTAAAAAATCGACCCACTTGACAGCTTTCAAAATTTGGAAAGTGTCATAGTAGGTTATATACTTTCAAAGACAAAAAACTTGTTCGTTATTCTTTTTCCGGTACAGTATTAAGCTAAATTGTTCGCTATCGCTCGCAGCTAAATTGTTCACTGTCGCTCACAGCTAAATTGAAAACCTGCGGTTTTCAGCTAAATTAAATTCGCCCGTAAGCTCGCACAGCGAATTTAGCTCCCGTAGGGAATTTAGCTGGCCGCAGGGCAATTTAGATCGCCGTTAGGCGAATTTAGCTGCGGCGCACTTCCTTACGGAAGGCGCCGCTCGGGCGGTTTTGTTATGATGCCGGCGCAAAACAGCTTTTTCCGGTTTTGCGAGGCAATTAAAAATTTTATTTCAGCGGGTTTTTCTATTGCAAAATATAGATTTTTATATATAATATATTATGTATAACTATAAAGAGAAAAGAATATATTTGGAAAAAGTGAAATGGACGCAAAAAACGACAGGACAAAAAAACCGTTTGTTGAAGACGAGCTCATTATCGGCAGAAACGCCGTCAGCGAGGCTCTGAAAAGCGGCAGGCCGGTGAATTCCCTTCTTGTGAAAAAGGGCGAAAAAACAGGGGCGCTGCTTCCCATTATAGCCCGATGCAAAGAACAGAACGTCCCGGTCAAAGAGGTCGACCCGAAAAAGCTCGACTATATGTGCGGGCATCAGAACCACCAGGGAGTGATCATGCTCGCGAGCGCGGGTGAATATAAAAGCGTCGAGGATATTTTCGAGACGGCGAAGGAGCGCTCGGAGGATCCTTTTATCGTTATATGCGACGGCATAGAGGACCCTCATAACCTCGGAGCCATAATCCGCAGCGCCGAGGCCGGAGGGGTCCACGGAATCATCATTCCCGAAAGAAGGAGCGTTATGCTCACGGGCGTCGTCGGCAAAACAAGCGCCGGCGCCCTTGAATATATGAACGTTGCGAGGGTTAAAAACTTAAGCAGCGTTATTGCGGAGCTTAAAAAGCGCGGAGTGTGGGTGTATGCCGCGGATATGGACGGCGAACCCTATTCCGAAACGGATCTCAGCGGCCCTGTCGCTCTCGTTATCGGAGGCGAGGGCTCGGGTGTTTCGCGTCTTGTAAAAGAAAGCTGCGACGGCAGGATATCCATCCCGATGAAGGGCAGGATCAATTCGCTCAACGCGTCTGTTGCCGCGGCGTTGCTTATATTTAAAACAGCAGAAAACAGAAGATAGTGAGGATCAGATAATGAGCGAGGAAATCAATGAGAGAAATATAAAGCCCGCTGCGGTTCATACGGTCGGGCCGGAGGAGAGCGACGTTATATATATCCCGGAGCCGCGCGCCGAAAGCGAGGGGCCTAAGCGCCGTTTCATCAAATCCGATACGTCGGAGTTTGTCAGCGTCAGGGAGGAAAGGCTGAAAAGCGAGACAGAGACGGAGGTAACAAAATATACCGACCGTTTTGTCGCCCGGGACGCAGCCGAGACCGTACACACAGGCCATACCGGTAAAATAGAGACCTACGACAGGATCCACGTGCCATCGGAAACGGGAAAAATGATAGGCGCGGCGGATCCCGACGAGCAGATGACTATGGCGGGCGCCGGAATAACTCCCGACGAGGCCCCCGAAAATGAAGCTTCTTTCGGAGACACCGCTGTTATCAACGTTCCCGACTCCGGAGCGTCAGCCGAGGAGGACGACCTTCTCAGCGCCCCCACAAAGCACATAGAACCCCGGCAGGGCAGCCTTTTGAGAGAGATAGCCGGCACCGCCGACGAAGACGTGCGAAGGAATCCCGACCAGCTTATGATGGAGGGCTTTGACAGCATCGGCAAAAAGACGAAGGAAGAAATAGAATCCGATGAGGAGCTCAAGGCCAAGCTCACTAAATCGAGAGAGGAACGGATAAAGAACTTCCGTTTCTGGGACAAGGAAAAGCTCGACGATCTTCCTTCTGACGCCACCGATGAAAAATTCACCGAGAAGAAAAAAACGATCTCTCTTCCCGAGTTCGCCATGAAGTTTTCTTCGAGGTTCTCACACATCGAAACGCCGTTTTCCCCCGTAAAATGCGAGGAATACGCCGACCACAGCGACCGCAGGAGGGTTTTTGACGCGATCAAAAACGAAAAACAGCGCACATTCGCCAAAATCGTCATCCTTGGCGCGCTCGGGCTCATCCTTTTGAGTATCGACGTTATCGCAAAGCTTACAGCCGGAGGCAACAACGGTTTCTTTACCGTTTTCGGCGGCAGCGTGAACGCGCTCACGGCGGTAAATCTTTTGGTGCTCGTCGTGGCGTGCGTGCTTTTGTTCCCCGAGCTCAAAAACGGAGCGATATCCCTTTTGAAGCTGCGTCCGAAGGCCGACACGCTTCTTTTGGCGCTTATGTGCTCCGCCGTCGTGCAGAGCTTCGCTTCGTTTTTCACCCAGCTTAAAATAGCCGACGCTTATCAGCTTCTCGCCCCTGCGGCGGTCATCGTTGCCATTCCCTATCTTTTGTGCAAGATGTTCTACCACGATAATATGCGCCAGTGCTTCAAGACCGTTTCCGCCAAGAGCGACAAGGCGTATCTTCGCAAGGTGACCGATCCCGAGCTCAAGGCAAGAATAGGCTGCGACGGCGAAAAAGGAAAGAACACCGTCTATGCCGGAAAAACGCGCTTCATCACCGACTTCCCCGCCTCCGGAACGAACTCGGCGGCCTCGAGCATGCCGGGCTCGCGCATAACAGCCGCCTTTGCCGGGGTTTCGCTCATCGTTGCGCTCATAGCTCTTATCATCACAAAGAGCTTCCTTTGCGGGGTGACCGCGCTGACTCTGTGCCTTGCTCTGTGCCTTCCCGTGTGCGGACTCGCCGCTTCGGGCTATTATATCGCCCGCGCTAATAAAAAGCTTTCGGTGAAATCCTCGTTCATCCAGAGCTTTGACGACGCGAAGACCTTTTCTTCAATAGATAACGTTGTTTGCGACGCGTCCGAGATCTTCGGAGCTGAGATCACAAACTGCCTCACAGCGAAGGACGTGAGCGTCAACCAGGCCCGCTTCGCGGCGGCCGCCACCTGCGCCGGAACGGGTTCCCTGATGGAAAAGATGTTTAAGGACGACATCGAAAAATACGTGGACGTGCTTCCCGGCTCGCAGGACACCGTGTATGAGGACAGGCTCGGGCTTTCGTCGTACGTTTCCGACTGTACCGTTCTGCTCGGTAACCACGATATGCTCGTCAACCACAACGTTGAGCTTCCCGATGAGGAGCTCATAGTCAAGTTCATAAAGGAAGACGAAAAACCGCTCTACCTTGCTATGGAGGGCCGTTTTACCGCCCTGTTCGCCGTGAAGTACACCGTTAAGGACGAGATAAAAGAGGGCGTCAGGGACCTTGTGGACTGCGGCAGTTCACTTCTTATCGGGACCAACGATTCCAATATCACCGATTCCTTCGCCGAGCAGTTCCTCGGCATCCCCGAAAACAGCGTCAGGATCATAAGTCCCGCCGCCGCAAAGAAGCTTGACGAATCAAAAAACGCGGTTGCGGACAGTGAGAACGCGAGCGTGGTGTTCACCGATTCCTTCGAGAGCCTTTGCCGCTGCGCCACCTGCGCGCTCAAGCTCAGCTCTGTAAATACCATAACAAAGGCCATATGTATAGGCGGCGCGGCGGCGTCCCTTATTCTCGGAGCTGTGCTCGTGTTTACGGGAGCGTTCAGAAGCGCCTCCGCTCTGGCCGTGGTTATGCTTCAGGGAGCATGGTTCGCGCTTTGCTTTGTTTCTCCCGCTTTCATTTCAAACAATAAAATAGCGGGCGGAGTAAATTCGCTTGCCGACAGGATGAAGGACGCCCTTACGAAAAAGAAAGCAGGCGAGCTGCCCGAGGCGGAAGCCGAAGGAGAGGAAGAGTCTGCCGCGGAAGACCAACCCGTTCAGAGCCTTTTTGAAACGGTCGGCGAGGCAGATGAAAAGAAAGCCTCCGAAACAGATATTACCGAAGAGCCCGACGGCGCCGCGACTTCCGGTGCAAAAGAAGAAACTTCAAAGGAAGAGCCTGCCGCCGAAGACAAGGAGCCCGAGGCGCCCGCCGAAGAGCAGAGCGTTATCGATAAGGCTACCGACGACGCCGTAAACGAGATTTTTGAAAAGAGAAACGTTCCTCCGAAGCCCGGAAAAGACAAGGAAGAGCCGTCTGAGGATGAAAGCGGGCTCGGCTCGGACGTTCTTGCGGGACTTGACCTGTTTGCGCCGAAGGACGCCGAAAATAACGGCGGAGATCAGGATAAGGAAGCCGACACGTCCGGTCTCATAGCTTCCGAAGCTCTCAGGAGCGCGTTTTCATCAATGGGAGAGTTTATTACGGATCTCAGTCAAAAGAGCCGCAGCGTTCCCGAGACAAACGATTCAAATCCCGGCTTTTCGCTTTTCGGAAAAGAAAAAGCGGCAGGAAAAAATGCCGACGACGTTGAAAAGGAATACGAAAACAGAAAAGAGGAGGAAGAGGCCCTCAGAAAGAAGTTCACCGCTCCCGACGCGCCCGAGATGCCCGTATTTGATCTGAAGCGCGACAAAAAAACCGCCGAACCCAAATTTGAGGCCCCGCTTGACACCTCCGACGTCAACGTCTTCAATGACGAGCTTTTCAGACGCTTCGAGGACGACAAAATTTTTGCCGGCCTGCACGAGGAAAACGAAGAAGTAAACTTTTAACGAATTATTATTACGCAGGAACGGATATGAAAGATAAAAATTTGGTCGCCCTCACTCCACCGATGGGCTTCAATACATGGGACTGCTACGGCGCCGGAGTGAACGAGGAGCAGCTGCTCGGCAACGCCGAATATATGCGCGACAACCTGAAGCAGTACGGCTGGGAATACGTTGTGTGCGACATAGAATGGTTTGAGCCTACGGCGGATTCGAGCAGCTACCACTATTTCGCCGATCTGTGCATGGACGGGTATTCGCGCCTCATTCCCGCCGAGAACCGCTTCCCTTCCGCAAAAGGCGGAAAGGGCTTTAAGCCGATAGCCGATAAAATACACGCCATGGGGCTCAAGTTCGGCATACACATCCTTCGCGGAGTGCCCCGTCAGGCCGTCCACAGAAACACTCCCACCGTTACCCCCGGCGTTACCGCGAGAATGATAGCCCAGGGCTATTCGATATGTCCCTGGAACCCCGATATGTACGGCGTCGATTATCGCGTTAAAGGCGCGCAGGAATACTATGATTCCCTTTTTGAGCTTTACGCCTCATGGGGAGTGGACTTCGTAAAGGTGGACGATATCGCCAACACCGAGTTTCTGCCAAATAACCCCTATTCCGCCGAAAAAGAGATAGAGATGATCAGAAGGGCCATCGACGCCTGCAAAAGGGATATGGTGCTCAGCCTTTCCCCCGGCCCCGCGCCCATAGAAAAGGCCTTCCATCTGAGCCAAAACGCCAATATGTGGCGTATGTCGGGCGATTTTTGGGACAGAAGCGAAGCGCTCGACAGTATGTTTAGCCTCTGCGAAAAGTGGTATACCCACGTTGCCCCCGGTTGCTGGCCCGACTGCGATATGCTTCCGCTCGGCGTTTTGCAGCTCAACGAAAAGGATCCCGTATACCGCGCAAGAAGGAGCCGCTTTACGCCCAACGAACAGAAAACGTTGATGAACCTGTGGTGCATATTCCGTTCGCCGCTCATGTTCGGCGGCGAGATGAGGCTGAACGACGAGTTTACGCTCTCGCTGATCACAAACAGGGAGCTTATTGAGATAAATCAGTTTTCATGCGCCAACCGCCCGATCGTTTCAAACGCTGAAAAGGCAATATGGACCTGCGTGGACAATGACGGAAACGCGGTTTACGCCGTTTTTAACCTTAAGCATGAAAATCAGACTGTAAGCTTCACCCCGGATGAGGACGGCGTTTTCTCGATATACGACCTCTGGACAAAAAAAGAAACTCCCGTCACCGGCAGGGAGCTTAGCTTTGAGCTTGAACCTCGCGAGAGCAGGATATTCAGAATTCTGCACAAATAGTAACGCGCCGAAATGTACAAAAAGGCAAATTGACATTGCCGGTATTTGAATATATAATATATTAGGAAAGCAAGAATTCAGAAAGGAGCATTTTTATGGAATTTTTACCCGGAGCCGTTCAGGTCCTTATTGAGTGGCTGATCCTGATAGTGACCACCGTCGGCCAGTATTTTGACAGACTTAAAGAAGACGACTGATCATCAGTATGGAAAAACGGCGTCGCGCCGTTTTTTCTTTTATCCGAATATTACAAAAAGCCGTTCAAATATTACATTTGTGTAATATTTTCGATTTTCCGGTATATAATAAAATCACAGCACACAGATAATTTTTCATTTGTTTCCTTCTTAAAAAACCGCGGACCCTATAGTCCGCGGTTTTTTCGCCTAATTATTTCCTTCTCAGTTCCTTTTCCATTCCGGCGATTATCTCGTCTATCTTTCTCGCGCACTGAATTGCGTCTTCTTCCTTCCAGCCCTTTGTGGTCATTGCGGCGCATCCGATGCGCACGCCGCTCGCCTTGGCGGGGGAGCGTTTTTCGCCGGGGACGCAGTTTTTGTTGAGCGTTATGCCGTGGCGGTCAAGCTCGTTCTGGACGTCCTTGCCCGAGAGGTCGGGATGGGTGCGGGTGAGGTCAACAAGGAAAAGGTGGTTGTCGGTGCCGCCCGTAACTATGTCGTAGCCGAGCTTTATGAACTCATCGCACATGGCTTTTGTGTTTTTAACGACCTGCCTGATATACTCCTTGAATTCGGGAGTACAGGCTTCTTCGGCGGTGACCGCCTTACCGGCAATTATATGCATGAGCGGGCCGCCCTGAGTGCCGGGGAATATGGCGGAGTCCACCTTTTTTGCGAGCTCGGGCCTGCAGAATATAAGCCCGCCTCTGGTGCCGCGAAGGGTCTTGTGGGTTGTGGTGGTTATGATGTCGGCTATTCCGAAGGGCGACGGATGCTCGCCCGCGGCGATAAGCCCCGCGATATGCGCCATATCCACCATGAAATACGCGCCGCAGGATTTTGCTATCGTGCCAATGCGCTCAAAATCGATTATCCTCGAATATGCGCTCGCTCCGGCAAGGATGAGCTTCGGCTTGTTTTCGGCGGCCTTTTTTTCGATATCGTCATAGTCGATATATCCTTCGGGGGTAACGCTGTAGAACACCATGTTGAAAAGCTTGCCCGAAAAGTTCACGCTGCTTCCGTGGGTGAGATGGCCGCCGTTGTTGAGGTCCATGGAAAGTATCGTATCTCCGGGGGTGAGGACGCTCATATACGCGGCAAGGTTTGCGGATGAACCGGCGTGGGGCTGTACGTTTACATGGTAATCGGTGGAAAAGACCTCTCTCCATTTGGCGCAGCAGTATTCCTCAAGCCCGTTCACTATTTCGCAGCCGCCGTAGTAGCGGCCCTTGTTGCCGGAATATCTGTCGGTGGGATAGCCTTCGGCGTATTTGTTCGTGAGGCACGAGCCGACCGCTCTCATAACGTTTTCGCTCACAAAGTTCTCGCTCGCAATGAGTTCGATATTGTTCTGCTGACGGCGTTTCTCAAGCTCGATAAAATCAAACGTGTTCATTTTTTCTGTTTCCCCCCGGTATTTTTTTCGGATATTATATCGCAATAAAAGAATTATTGCAAGTTTTACGGACAAAAATATGAGATTCTCCAAAAGAATTGATTTTTTTGACGTATTATTATATAATATGATAAATATATCGCGGGGCGAAACAGCATGAAGAACGTTTATCTCATACAGCCCACGAATATGCTTTCGGATTCTGTATATCTTCCCTATTCCATCGGCTCCATCGCAGCCTACTCCTGGCAGTTTGAGGATATCAGAGCGGAATACGCGCTTAAGGAGCTTTTGTTCCTTAAAGACGATCCGGAGCAGCTCGTGAATAAGCTCGAAGAGCCTTATCTCTTCGGGTTTTCGAGCTATATCTGGAACGTCGAGTATAATCTTCTTTTTGCAAAAAAACTCAAAGAAAGGTTCCCCGGCTGTACGGTGGCGTTCGGCGGCCCGCAGATCCCGGAGGACACGGAATATCTTGAAAAATATCCGCAGATAGACGTCCTTATGTACGGAGAAGGCGAAGAGACCTTCTGCGGCATACTTCGCGCGCTCAGGGACGGGCGTGAGCTTAAAACCGTTCCGAACATCGCTTACCGGAGCGAAAAAACGGCGGTTGTTTCCCCCAAGGCCGTCCCCGGAGACGTATACGATTTCCCCTCGCCCTACACAAACGGGTATTTTGATCCTATCCTGAACGACGACAGGCTCAGAAACGTTAAATTCAACACCGTTGTTGAAACGAACCGCGGCTGTCCTTATAAATGCCTTTACTGCTCATGGGGCGACAACGACGCTCCTCTCAGGAAGATCTCGATGGACAGGGTCAAAAAGGACCTTGAGTGGACGGCCTCGCACAAGGTGGAATACTGCATGTGCGCCGACGCCAATTTCGGCATCTTCCCGAGGGACGAGGAGATAATCGACTTTGTTGTGGAGCTGAAAAAGAAATACGACTATCCCCAGAAGTTCGAGATAATCGCCGCAAAAAACAAAAACGACCTTATTTTCAATATCAATAAAAAGCTGTTTTCGGTGGGGCTCAACAAGGGCGTGGATATCGCCTGCCAGAGCCTTACCCCAGAGGTCCTCAAAAACATCGGCAGAAAAAACATAACCAACGAGGAATTCGCGTCCGAGCTCAAAAGATACCGCGAGGCCGGAATGATAACGTTTACAGACCTCATAATGGCTCTCCCCGGCGAGACCTTTGACAGCTTCTGCAAGAGCTTGTTTGACGTGATTGAGCTCGGCCAGCACGAGCTTCTTAACATCCACGCCTGCGAGCTTCTGCCCGCAGCGCCGATGCACAACCCCGAGGTCATTAAAAGGTTCGGCATAAAAACCGTGAAGTCGAATCTCAGGCAGACCCACGGCAAAACGCATTCCGACACGATATTCGGCTCGAAATCGGAGATAGTTGTTGAAACGAACACTTTGACCCGCTATGAGTGGAAGGATATAAACAGGCTCTGCGCGTGCGTGAGGGCTCTGCACTCCTTCGGCATGATAAGGTGCATAGCCTTTTATCTGCGCTGGGCGAAAAACGTGGCGTACAAAGATTTTTATATGCGGATTTTTTCTTATATCCGAAACGAAAACGAATATCTTAGGGATATGCTTTACTACGTCACCGCCACTCTCGACACTTTTGTTGAGGGCAAAAGCGACATGTATTTTTCCGACGAGCGCTTCGGCGACATATATCTTCCGTTTGAGGAGGGGTTCTTTATGTGCGCCGTTTCAGACAGCGAAAGATTTTTTGCCGAGATAAAAAAATGCGCGGCTGAGTTTTTCGACGACAAAGAGCTGTTTGAGGATCTTTTCAGGTACCAGGAATCGGACGTTTCGGTGCCCTTCGCAAAGGAGCACGCAGAGACGTTTTTATACGACTGGAAGACCTATTTCGACGACCCGTTCGCGCCTCTTCCCCGCTATCCCGAAAAAAAAGAGACCCGCGTGCTTTTCGTTCCCGAAGCGTACGCGGACCTGCCGGAATATACGAGAGAGGCCGTGTGGTACGGCAAGAGCAAAAACCGGACGACGGTGCAGAACAAAAAAATCATCGGATAAATTTTTTGTTCAAAGATAAAAGATAAAAGCTGTATTAGTCCACTTCCGCCCTTACCTGCCGCACGTCGTTCCCGAAGATGCGAAGCTGCAGATATTCTCCTATAAGGCGCGACGAAATGCGGTGGGAATAGCGTTCCTCAAGCTCTTTGAGCGTCAGGTTGGTGCTGATGACGGTGGGCAGAGAGGTGTTTATGCGTGTGTTTATGATATTGTACAGGGCGGCGTCGGTGAACTGCGTTGAGAATTCCGCGCCGAGGTCGTCGAGTATAAGCAGGTCGCATTCGAGCACAAGCGTCTCGAACTGCTCCCTTGATTCGCCTCTGCCGAAATATTCCTTCTGAAGCTCGTTAAAAATGTTCTGAGCCGAATTGTAGAGCACCTTATAGCCTTTTTTTATCGCCTCTCCCGCGATGGCGAGCGAGAGATGCGTTTTTCCGAGGCCCGTTTCGCCTATCATAAGAAGGTTCTGCGAGTCGGTGTCGAAATCCTCGGCGTAGCTTTTGCAAAGCTCCAGTAGCTGTTGCGCTCTTTCCCGCGGGGAGCAGCCGAAATCGGGGTTCTTTTCATCGGAGTAGTAGTCAAGCCTGAAATCTTCAAAGGTCGAAAATTTCAGCGGCGATTTTTTCCCCGCCTCCTTAAACGCCACTTCTCTTAAAAGCTCGGTAAAACAGGGGCAGACGTTTGAGTCCCTGTCGATGCCGGTGTCCAGGCAGTTCGGGCAGGTATACTGCGTTTCAAGGTAATTTTCGGGGAGGCCGTTTTTTTTGAGCAGCTCTTTGACGCCCCTTTGCGCGTCTTCGTTGCGCTTGCGCTGGCTGAGGAGGATCTTCTGCATATCCTCTTTACTTGCGCCGTAAGCCGAAACCACTTCCCTCACGGAATCGATCATTTCCTGCTTTAACGCGGTGTATTCGGGGTTGTTTTTTTCAAACTCCCTTGTGCGGCGCGAGTTTTCCTCCTGCGCTTTTGCGCGTCGCTGCGCGAGCATCTCTTTTGCCTTTTCGATTATCTGAGAGGAATATACCATCAGCGCTTCTCCTTCTTTTTAAGAGTGGGGACGGACGTGTTCATTTTCTCAACAGCCCTGTTTATATCGTAGGAAGCCTCTCCCTGTGGAAGGGGGGCTTTTTTGCTTTGCGGTTTTTTTGCGGGCGCGGCCCTTGAAGCGCGTTCCACCTGCTCCTCGCGGAACTTCATTTCCTGTTCCTTTGCCTTTTCGGGCGTGTCGACCCCCGCTTTTCTCCATTTATCGAGGATTCCGTTCATATACGGGAAACCCGCCCTGCCGGTGTTCTTTACGGTTTCATCATATGCGAGCGAGAGCATCTCAAACGAAAACTTCCATTCATTAAGCCATTTCGCGAGATATTTCTGCTGGGAATCGGTGGGAGCGCCGGTTTTTATTCCGGTCATTTTCGCAAAGCTTACCCAGCTTTCGTTTATTCTTTCAAGCTGCGTCAGCTCCTCGGCGGCGGCTTCAAGCGTGTCGATCCCTCTTTTGCTCCAATCCACTCCCACGCTGTAGACATAGCCCATGTTGCGCTCCTTTTTGTGGCCGCGCGCGTATTCGCATATGGACATTATCACCTCCGTGGGGAGGCCGTAAAAGTCGTAGAGATTGAGAAGCGCCGACATATCCGCGTCGCCGAGCGTACGGCTGAGCTTTTCCTGAGCCTCGTTGAACAGAACTCTCACGTTCCCGTCCTCGGCTATACGGGCCGCTATCATATCGTGCGAAAGCTTCGCGGGCTTTACGCTGAAAAGCTCTTTTTCGGGTTTATGATCGGCCGCGCCTTGCTCCGCAGAGCTTTTTTCCTCTTCTTTTTTCTCGCAGCTTTTGAGAATTCCCTCGCGCTCCCAGTAAAGAAGGGCGTCCGCCGCGTCCGCCGGGGCGAGCCCCGTTCCTTCGGCGACGTCGTCGGCGGAAAATTCCCTGTGGGCGTTTCTGAACGCGAAAAGGACGGCCTTCAGGAGATCTCCCGAGGAAAGCAGCAGGTATTTATCGGCTATGCTTGCCGGCAGCGCGAAAACGCCGCCGAACGCTTCATGGTTTACCTTATACATTACGATCTGAAGAATTCATAGAAGGCTCTGTAGGCGCAGAACACGTCGAGCTTTGACACAACTTCAAACGGAGCGTGCATTGAAAGCACCGGAACGCCGACGTCCACGACCTCGATATCGTGCGAGGCCACATATTTTGCAACGGTACCGCCGCCGCCCGCGTCGAGCCTGCCGAGCTCACCTATCTGCCAGCATACGTTCGCCTTGTCGAGCATGGCGCGGACTTCCGCCATGAATTCGGCGCTCGCGTCGGATGAGCCGCCCTTGCCGCGGGAGCCCGTATACTTGGTTACGACAACTCCCTTGTTGATGAACGAGGAATTGTTCTTCTCAAAAACGTCGGGGAAATCGGGATCGAAGGCGGCGTTTACGTCGGCGGAAAGGCACTTCGAGAGCGAAAGCACGGCTTCTCCGTCAAGCCCCTCTTTTTTCGCGAGAGCCTTGATGAAATATGCCATATACGCCGAGTTGAGCCCGGTGTTGCCCTCGCTGCCTATCTCTTCCTTGTCGGTGAGCACGCAGAATATCGTGTGCTCGGGAACGTCGGAATCGAGCGCCGCCATAAGCGCGGGATAAGCGCACACGCGGTCGTCATGCCCGTAGGCGCCGATCATCGAACGGTCGAAGCCTATGTCGCACGCCTTGAAGGAGGGAACTATTTCAAGCTCCGCGCTGAGGAAATCGGCCTCTGTGACGCCGTATTTTTCAAAGAGAATGTTCAGAATATTGAGCTTGATGTTCTGAGCTTCGTCGCTGCCGTCAAACGGGCGCGAGCCTACGAGCACGTTCAGGTCCTCGCCCTTTATGCCCTCGGCGAGGGTGCTTGTCATCTGCTTTGCGGCAAGGTGCGGGAGGAGGTCGGTTATAACGAATTTGGGGTCGTCGTCGCTTTCGCCGACGGTCACGTTCACGGTCGCGCCGTCCTTTTTGACTATAACGCCGTGAAGGGCGAGCGGTATCACCGTCCACTGATATTTTTTTATTCCGCCGTAGTAGTGCGTTTTAAAAAGAGCTTCTCCGTCGGTCTCGTAGAGCGGGTTGGGCCTCAGGTCGAGACGGGGCGAGTCGATATGCGCGGCTACTATGCGCGCGCCCTCTTTAAGGCCTTTTTTGCCTGTCACAGCAAGTATAATGGCCTTGTTCCTGTTGTTATAGTAGAGCTTTGAGCCTGCGGGATATATCTCGTCGGGATCGTATTCCGAAAAGCCGTTCATCTCGGCGAGCCCCACCGCCTTCGCAACCGCTTCCCTTTCGGTTTTAGCGGCGTCAAGAAAGCTCATGTAGCCTTCGCAGAAGCTGTCGGCGGCGCTTATATCGTCGGCGCTCATTTTCTTTGAGGCGTGAGGGGCCTCGTAACAGAGTTTTTCCTTTAATTCTTTAGCGTCCATTTTTATTCTCCTTCAAATAAGATGGTATATTTTAAGCTGCTCCTCCGCGCTGTGGGGAGGATAGTTTTTTATTATTATATCTGCTTTTTCCGAGAGCGCGTCCTCTTCCTTCTGGACCGTGGCGCGTTTTTTCGCTTCATTCGCGTCTATGCCGTCGCGCTTTATTATACGGCTGAGGCGTAATTCCTCCGGAGCGGTCACCTTAACGGTGACGTCGCACAGCTTATCCATGCCTGCCGAAAACAGCAGAGGCGCGTCTATAACGGCGCTCTTCCCCGAATCCAGGGCGTTTTTTATACGCTCGCGGCTGATCTCTATGATGGCGGGATGCGTTATTGAGCTCAGAAGCCTTGCTTTTTCGCTTGATGAAAACGCCCTTTCGGCGAGAAGCGGCCTGTTGAGCGTGCCGTCGGGTCTTATTATATCATCTCCGAAATTATTTGCAAGCGCGGCGAGAGTCTTTGACCCCGGAAGAACTATCTCACGGGCTATTTTATCGGTGTCGATTATCTCGGCTCCGTTTTTTCTGAAAATATCGCAGACGGTGCTTTTTCCGGAGCCGGTTTGCCCGCAGACGCCTATCACTTTTTTATCGTTCAAAAACCGGAAGCCTGCGGCGCGGTAGAGCCTGTTGCAAACGCCGAGCCCCACGCCTTCTTTTGAGGGTTCTCTGGCGAAAACGTTTTTCGCCCCTTTTCTGTCAAGCTCCCTTAATGCCGAAAACAGCCTTGCGCTCTGGGTCAGCGGCTCGTTTTCTTTGCCGAACAAAACGAAGGGCAGCGAGCAAAACGGCGCGTCCTCTTCAAAAATAAGGGCATGGTCGGCTTCGGCGCGGTGTTGTTCGAGATATTTGAAAAAGTCATCCCGGCTTCCCCGAACGATACTGATTTTCGCCTTCGGGGAATAGTGCTTGTATTTCATCCCCGGTGAAGCGGCGGTCTGTCCTTCCTTCATGGGGCGAAGCACCGCGCCGTCTATTATTATCTCTCCGAGAACGCTTTTTAGCTGCTCTGCGGTGATGACGCCCGGACGGAGCAGCCTTGCCGGAGACGAAACAAGAGAGACCACGGTGGATTCAATACCGCATTCGCAGGAGCCGGAATCGATTATCGCCGCTATCCTGCCGTTCATGTCGTCAAGCACGTCCTCGGCACAGGTGGGGCTCGGAAAGCCCGATATGTTTGCGCTCGGAGCCGCGAGAGGCACGCCGGAGGCTTCGATGACGGCTCTCGCCACGGGATGGGAGGGTATCCTCACCGCAACGGTCGAAAGCCCCGCGCTCACCTCATCGGGTATCACGTCCTTTTTTTTCAGTATCACGGTGAGCGGCCCGGGAGAAAACCTGCGAAAAAGCTCAAACGCCTTCTCGGGTATGTCGCGGGCTATTTTATTCGCGTCCTCCGGCTTTGAAAGGTGGACGATAAGCGGGTTGTCCTGCGGTCTGCCCTTGGCTTCGAATATCTTTTTTACCGCTTCGGCGTCAAAAGCGCTCGCCGCGAGGCCGTAGACCGTTTCGGTGGGGATCGCCACTACCTCGCCGTTCGCAAGAAAAGAAGCGGCGCGCTCTATATCGTTTTTTTGTTTATCGGGATCGGTTATCCTTAAATATAAAGTATCCATTATGCTTCTGCGTTTTTCAGCTTTTCGGCGGTGTCGGAGGTGATGAGCGCGTCTATCAGCTCGTCGAGGGAGCCGTTCAGGATCGCTTCTATTTTATAGAGGGTCAGCCCTATGCGGTGGTCGGTCACTCTGCCCTGAGGATAGTTATAGGTGCGTATCCTCTCGCTCCGGTCGCCGGTGCCCACCTGCAGGCGGCGCTGCCCCGAGATATCGCTTTGCTGTTTTTCGCGCTCTTTTTCAAGCAGTCTCGAACGCAGCACCTTCATTGCTTTGTCCTTGTTTTTGTACTGGCTGCGCTCATCCTGGCACTCCACCACCGTGCCTGTGGGGATATGCGTTATCCTTATGGCGGATTCGGTTTTGTTTATGTGCTGCCCGCCCGCGCCGGAGGAACGAAAAGTATCTATCTGCAGGTCTGCGGGGTTTATCTGTACGTCCACCTCTCCAGCCTCCGGAAGCACGGCGACCGTGACGGTCGACGTCTGAATTTTGCCGTTTGATTCGGTGACGGGTATGCGCTGGACCCTGTGCACGCCGCTTTCAAATTTAAAGCGCGAATACGCGCCCTCGCCGGTTATCATGAAGCTTATCTCCTTATATCCGCCGAGCCCCGTTTCGTTCGCGTACATCACCTCAGGCTTCCAGCCCTTTGTTTCGGCATACATCGAATACATTCTGAAAAGCACTCCGGCGAAAAGCGCGCTCTCTTCGCCGCCCGCGCCGGCGCGTATCTCTATGATGACGTTGCGGTCGTCGTTTTCGTCCTTCGGGAGCAGAAGTATTTTCAGCTCCTCAAGGTTTTTTTCGGTTTTTTCACGAAGAGCCTCTGTTTCCTCGGCGATCATAGCTTTGAGCTCTTTGTCGTCGCCCGCGTCGGAGAGCATTTCCTTCGCGTCGTCAAGGGCGCTTTTGTTTTTCTTATACTCCCTGAACTTTTCAACAACGGGAGTGAGAGCCTTCTGCTCCTTAAGAAGCTTTGTGCACGTTTCAACGTCCGCAGCCGTTTCGGGCAGGCAGAGATTTTCGCCTATTTCGATGTATCTTTCTTCAACCTGTTTCAGTTTTTCAAGCATTACTGTCTTCTCTTATGATTTTTTTGATGTTCTTTTCCGCCTTGACCCTCGGGACCATCACTTCGCGTCCGCAGTTAAGGCATTTCAGCTTGAAATCCGCGCCGGAACGCAGCACCGAGAAGCGCTTTTCTCCGCACGGATGCTGTTTTTTCATTTCGAGCACGTCGCCGGGACGAACGTCCACGCGGATACCCCCTTTTTATTAACGATCCGTGATCACGGATCCGTAAATATTAAAACATATTTATAAAGTCGACGGTGCCGATATCGTTGAGCGGCAGCGTGACCTTTTCGCCTGTTTTTGACGAGAGGTACACGGCGAGCACGGTTTCAAGGGCTCGTTTGCCGTCGCGCGCGGTAACGTAGGGCTCGCGGCCGTTTTCTACCGCGTCGATAACGTCGGCAAAGAGCGAGGTGTGGCCGTTGCCGTACACGTTTTTTGTTTTTTCGAGCAGGCTGTTCACCTGCGCCGTTCCTTCGGAATCAAAGTATTTGTATTCAACGGCGTTAGCGCTTTTTCCGCCGAGCTTCATCACTCCGTTTTTGCCGATGAGAGTAAGGTGCTCTTCAAGATCGTCCCCCGGAACGTTCACAGTGCCCTCGAGCGTGGCTATACAGCCGTTTTCAAACTCAAGGACGGCGACTCCCGCGTCCTCCGCCTCAATATAGGGATGAAAAACGTTGACGGTTTTGCCGTACACGGTTTTCAGGTCGTTGCCGCACATCCACCTTAAAAGGTCGATGGCGTGTATGCTCTGGTTCATCAGCGCTCCGCCGTCCTGCTCCCACGTGCCGCGCCAGGAGGCCTGTGAATAATAGCCCTCGTCCCGGCTCCAGCGCATCGTTACCGCGGCGTTTGAGAGCTTCCCGAAATTGCCCGCTTCAAGATTTTTCCTCATTTCCTGCACGGCGAGGTTGAAGCGGTTCTGATGGCAGGCGCTCACCTTAACGCCGCGCTCCTCCGAGAGCTTTATTATTTCGTCTGCGTCCGCGATGCTCAGCGCTATCGGCTTTTCTATGATGCAGTTTATGTTCCTTTTTATCGCTTCCTTCGCGCACCTGGCGTGAAGACCGCTGGGCAGGGCGATGCTGACAAGCTCGGGCTTTTCCCCGTCGAAGAGATCAACGTAGTTTTCGTATCTTTTTATCTTTTGCTTTTGTTCCTCTGTGAGCTCGGTTTTTTCAAAAAGAAGGTCGATATTGTCGCTGCTTATATCGCACACGGCAATTATCTCAAGCCCGTTTTTAAGGGCGGCTTTAATGTGGTTCGGCGCGACTCTCCCGCAGCCGATGAGCGCGTATTTCATATTTTTGTCTCTCCGGATATAATTTATCAGTATTATAATAATATTAAAAATTATCGTTGTCAACAAAACTTTTACTTTACTTTTTATACGATATCTTTTAAAATAGTGTAAATAAAAGAAATACGTTTCAAGAGGTAGAGCTATGGAAAGAAAAATCTATAAATACTGCGCGGTTCTCGGCGTTGACGGCATGGGCAATTTCAATAAACAGGCAAACACCCCCGTTTTGGACGCCCTTTTTGAAAACGGCGCCTCAACTTACGACGCGCTTTCGATGAACCCCACAATAAGCGCCGAAAACTGGGGCGCGATGCTTCTCGGCCTTACTCCCCTTGTGCACGGGCTCACAAACGGTTATATAAGCTCTCATGAATATACCAATAAAGAATTCCCCTCGGTTTTCACGAGGATAAGAAGAGCGTTCCCGGACGCGTATCTCGCCTCTGTGTGCAACTGGGACCCGATAAACCACGGCATAGTGGAGCACGACGTCGACGTGGACATGGCGACAGCCGATAACGACGACGAGCTGAACCCCATAATAATCGAAAAGGTTAAGAACAAGCCTAAGTTTTTGTTTGTGCAGTATGACGACGTGGACGGCGCGGGCCACCACGCGGGCTACGGCAACCCGGAACACATTGAGCGCATCGAGAAGACAGACGCTCTTATCGGAGAGGTGCTCGGCGCATATAGAGAGGCGGGCATTTTCGACGAGACCCTGTTTATAGTCATAGCCGATCACGGCGGCATAAGGCACGGCCACGGCGGTTACACCGACGAGGAAAAATACGTATTTCTGGGCGTGAGCGGCGTCGGTATAGAAAAAAGCAACGTCGTTTTTGCCAGAACGGTGGACGTCGCCGCAACGGTTCTCTACGCGCTCGGCATAGACTTCCCCGAATATAACAGGGACGGCTTCTCTTCGCAGGTGCCCGAGGGCGTTTTCCCGTGGTACGGAAAAGCTTACGTAAAAACCACTCCCAAGGTTTCGACCCACGAAACGAAAACCGCGCCCGCATTTGACGCGCCGGGAGGCCTTGCGGATATTTTCGGCAGGGATCGCTTTAAGCTCGCATTGTTTTTTGAAAACGAAATAAAGGACGAGAGCGGCAACTGCTCCTTTACCGAGCACGGGAACATAAAATATTATTCAAACGGCGTGTGCTCTTTTTGCGGCGAGTTCGGCGTTACGGGGGCCGCTCAGACAGGCGACCTTTCCTTCGGCGACGGCAGCTTCACCCTTGCAGTGTGGCTGCTCACCGAAAAGAGCGTGCTCGAGGAATGCGTCGTTTGCTCAAACAAGGACTGGTGGTGGCAGAAGCGCCGTGAAACGGGATTTTCATTCGTTATGAAAAACAGCGACACTGTTGTTCTTTTCGGAAACGGAAACGACGATTTTTCGGTCGTCACTCCCTTCCCCGACGAGCACGAGTCCGGCTGGCTCCACGCGGCTGTCTGCGTTGACAGAAACAAGAGAGAAATAAGGGTATACTACGGCTTCGAGCTCATCCGCGCCTTCCCGATTCCCGAGGAGTTCATGTGCGGCGCCGACGCTCCCGTTTTTGTTGTGGGCAACGACGTGGGATATGAAAACAACGAAAAGCATTTCCCGAACCTGTTCCGCATGGACGACCTTCTGATCTTGGACGGAGCTCTTGACGACAAAGATATCGCGAAACTCGAAAAATATTACAGTTGACAATGAGGTTCCGTACTGTTACAATATAATTTAGGAAAAAATACAGTGATTTTCCCTGTCAGTTCGAAACCATCCTGACATTAAACAAAACTAAGGAGAAATACAAATGAATACAAAAACGGCCTATCTGACCAAAGCCGCGCTCATCGCGGCCGTTTATGCTGTCCTCACCTTCGTCGCCGCCTCGGCGGGACTTGCCTACGGAGAGATCCAGTTCCGGTTTTCGGAAGCGCTCACCATCCTGCCGCTGTTTTGTCCGGCGGCAGTGCCCGGACTGACTATAGGATGCCTCGTTTCAAATATAACGAGCACGATAAACCCGGTGGATATGGTCGTTGGAACCTTGGCGACCCTTTTTGCCGCTCTGTGCACAAGGGCGCTGAGAAACGTCAAAATAAAAAAATATCCGCTCCTGTCAATGCTTATGCCCGTAATTTTCAACGGTCTGTTTATCGGAGCGGAGATCGCGTATTTTACCGGCGAGGGAACGTTTTTTAAGGCCTTCGTTCCGGCTTCTCTGAGCGTTGCGGCGGGTGAAGCCGCCGTCGTTCTCATTCTCGGGACTATCCTCTGGGCAGTGATCGAAAAGAACGAAAAGCTTAAGAGCCTGTTAAAATAACAGATCTCGGCGGCACACCGCCGATAATATATTCGCGGAACACCGCGGAAAGAGATGATACTATGAAAAAAATAATCATTGCCGACGACGAGGAGCTTATCAGACGACTGGTGAGCGATTTTCTCGTCGCCGAGGGGTATGAGCCTTTGCTTGCCGACGACGGCGACGTTGCGCTCAGGCTGTTTAATGAAAACCCCGACGCCGCCCTGCTGATTCTCGACATCATGATGCCGAACATGGACGGCTGGGAGGTCTGCAGGAAGGTAAGAGAGACCTCCGACGTGCCTATTATTATGCTGACGGCAAGAAGCCAGGAGTATGATCAGCTCACGGCGTTCGACTGCGGCGCGGACGATTACGTCACAAAGCCCTGTTCGCCGTCGGTGCTCATGAAGCGCGTCGCGGCTCTTTTAAGACGCAGAGAGGGCGGCTCGGGCAACATGAAGGTGCTCACGGTGGACGACCTTAAGCTCGATTCCTTCGCGCACGAGGTGTGGCTCGAGGGCAAGAGCATTTCGCTCACTCTCAAGGAATACTCCATCCTTCAAAAGCTGCTCGGAGCACCCGGCAGGGTGTTCACAAGAGAGCAGATGCTTGACGATATCTGGGGCTTCGATTTCGAGGGCGACGTCAGGACCGTTGATTCACACGTGGCTCGCCTTCGCACAAAGCTCGGCGAATGGGGAACTAAGCACATAAAGACCATCTACGGCACGGGCTATAAGCTTGAGGTCAATAAAGATGAAGCCAACTGAGAGGAAATCTCGCAGAAAACATAAGAATATACGTTCAAGACTGATGAGAGGCATTATTTTTATAATGTTTCTCACTGTTTTGATACCCGTTGTTGCCTACAATAATCTTCCCGAGTGGGTCTATTATCTGACGCCTGCCACAAGGCTGTGGATCGCCACAGAAGAGATAAACTCCGCTTATAAGGACGGCAATCTCCTTGAAGTGCTCAACGACACCGAAAAGCGCTACGACACAAATATTGAGATAACCACGGCGGACGGAAAATTTGTTTATTCAACGCTTGCCATAATCGACGAGCTTCCCGCCGACCTGTCGAAGGCCGAGGAGATCGACAAGGGCTATATGCTCAATTACGAAACAAAATACGGCAACAAGACGTCCGACTCCAAGGGCTATCTTGTCAGGGAATACAGCGGAAAAGACTACGAGGTCACCTTCCTCGACTGCTATATGTATCTTGATTCGGGCGACAGGGTCGACGTATATATGCAGGTAAGCTCCGTGAGCACCACTTCAAAAATAAGCCTTGGGGTCAGCTTTGTTTCGGTCATGCTCGCGCTCGTGCTCGCGCTGGTGGTTATATCCTACTACCTTAAGCGCATAACCAAGCCCGTAAACGAGATGGTGAAGATAACGGGGAATATGGCAAGGCTCGATTTTTCGCAGAAATGCCCCGGAAGCTCCGTTATTGAGCTGAACAGCCTTTCCGAGAGTATCAACGAAATGTCCTCGGCCCTCGATACGGCGCTCGGAGATCTTCAGGCGCAAAACAAAAAGCTTGCCGAGGATATTGAAAACGAGCGCACTATAGACAACCTTCGCCAGACCTTCATTTCGGGGATCTCCCATGAGCTGAAAACCCCCATTGCCATCATTCAGGGCTATGCGGAGGGCGCGAAGCTGTTTTATGCTTCGGGTAACGTTGAAACCGCCGACAGCTACTGCGACATCATCGTTTCGGAATCCGCCCGCATGAACGAGATGATAATGAAGCTGCTCGAAATAACCAAATATTCCTCGGGAGCCTATGAGCTTTCCTCCGAGGATTTCGAGCTTCGATCCTTTGTTGAGGATTGGTTTGAGCGCAATGAGAGCATACTCGCCGAAAAGGGCATAACCCGTGAAAACCTTGTTCCCGAGGGTATTTACGGCAACGGCGACAAAATAATTCTCAGCTCGGTCCTCAACAACTATCTTTCAAACGCCGTTTCGCACACAGAAAACGAAAAGATAATCAAGGTATACTGCGAAGAGACCGAAAACGCCTACCGGATAAACGTATTCAATACAGGTAAGCCTATCGAGGAAAAGGATATAGATAAAATATGGGATTCGTTCTACAGAGCCGATAAGTCTCTTTCGCGCTCTCAGGGCCGTTTCGGGCTCGGTCTTTCGATCGTTTCCGCCATTCAGAAGCTGCACGGACAGGAATACGGAGTAAACAACCTCCTCACCGGAGTCGAATTCTGGTTCGACGTAAAAAAGACCGACGCGCCGTGCGAAAACACAGGTGAAAAGAAAGAATAATATGGATAATTCAATTTACGCTCTCCTCGGCATATCCGAAAAGGTCTGCGCGCTGGGCGAAAAGGTCCTTTCGGGGCTCTGGGAAAGATTTTTGCAGATCGACGAAATCGCCGCCTTCAATCAGGCGAAGGTGCTTCACGCTATGCAGAAAAACAGAGTGAGCGCCGAATGCCTTTCCGGCACACCGGGCTACGGGCACGACGACAAGGGCAGGGACACTCTGGAAAAGGTTTACGCCGACGTGTTCCACACCGAGGCCGCTTTGGTGCGTCCCGCTCTCACCTGCGGCACGCACGCTCTCGCCACCGCTCTTTCCGCTATCCTGCTCCCGGGCGACGAGCTGCTTTCTCCCGTGGGGAAGCCCTACGACACTCTCGAAGAGGTCATAGGCATCAGAAAAAGTCCGTGTTCTCTCGCTGAATACGGCGTTTCCTACCGTCAGGTTGACCTTCTGCCCGACGGCGGTTTTGACTATGATAATATAGCGAAAGCGATAAATGAAAAAACAAAGCTCGTAACCATACAGCGCTCGAAGGGCTATCAGATGCGCCCCAGCTTTTCCGTGGGCAGTATAGGCGAGCTTATCGCTTTTGTAAAAAACATAAAGCCCGAGGTAACCGTTATGGTGGACAACTGCTACGGCGAATTCACCGAAAAGCTCGAGCCCTCCGACGTTGGCGCCGATATGGTGGTGGGCTCTCTCATAAAGAACCCCGGCGGAGGACTGGCGCCGATAGGCGGATATATCGCAGGTAAACAGAAATGTATCGACCGGTGCCACTACAGGCTGACGGCTCCCGGCATAGGACAGGACGTGGGCGCTTCGCTTTCGGTGATGGTGAACCTTTATCAGGGCTTCTTTTTGTCGCCTAACGTGACCGCCGGAGCTCTCAAGGGCGCGATATTCGCAGCGAATCTATACGAAAGCCTCGGCTTCAGGTGCGTTCCGGACGCAAATGAGAGCCGCCACGACATCATCCAGAGCATAGAACTCGGCAGCAGGGAGAGAATGGAGGCCTTTTGCCTCGGCATCCAGAGCGCCGCTCCTATAGACAGCTTTGTGACGCCCGTTCCCTATCCGATACCCGGCTACAGCGACGAAGTAATAATGGCTGCGGGCGCGTTCGTGCAGGGCTCGTCCATTGAGCTCTCCGCCGACGGCCCCATTAAAGAACCTTACGCTATTTATTTCCAGGGCGGTCTTACCTGGCATCACGCAAAGATCGGAATACTCATGAGCCTTCAAAAACTGTATGAGAGAGGTTTGATCTCATTATGAATAGTATGAGTTTTATGAATTCTAAGCTTGCCGTGCGTATTAAAGCTGTATGCGCCATCCTTTGCCTGATTGCATGCGTTGTCACGTTCGTTATGGGCGGGATCAGGCTTTTTTGCTCCGCGGAAGACTATACTTTTTTAAAAACCGACACCTTTTACCGCGCAGCTGAGGATGAGGACGCGGATCACGGGGACGAGACGGTCATACCCGTGGAGTTCGTTACCGCTGACGGCGCTTACAGCCTTACCCTCACATTTGACTTTGACGAGTATACGGCGCTGTCCGGAGACGCGAAGGTGGAGGGATACGTTTACACAAGCGGGAACGGCGAATATCTTACCTTCGGCTCCGAGCCCACGGCAAGAGAGCTCAGAAAGGCGGATCGCGATAAAAATGCGGACGCGTACGCAATGCTGTTCGGCGCGGGTATGGCGTTGCTGCTTGTGGCGGTGTCTCTTGGCGTGGTGACCGTGTTCAGCCGCTTTTTTACAAACTACGAGCAGATCTGGTTCCTTTCCGTTATGGTGCTTGCCGCTGTTTTTTCGCTGCTGTTCCCTGAGGAGAGCGCAAACGGAGTAAACGGGCTCATCATTATGGCGCTGTATCTGCTCGATACCTTCTTAAATATCCTTTGTGAGCTGCTCATCAGCAAGCAGAGCAAGTGGAATTTTATTGTTTCGGTGTTTGTTGAAATAACGGAAATAGCGATTTGCCTTGTGCTCATGTACCGTTTCGCCACCATGGCTTCAACACTGTTCTTCTGGCTCCCCTGCGATATCATAAGCTTTATAAACTGGCACAGGCACCCCGACAAAAAAGAGGAGGAGCTGACTGTTGTGCGCACGCTCAAGGGCTGGCAGGAGGCTGTTATAATAGCGTCCATCTTTGTCTGGACAGTGGGAGTGGGCTATTATCTCACCACCATCGACCTCGGCTCGGACTTTTTCAGGAGCAGAACGCTTGAAGTTATAGTGTGCTATCTTGACGCCTGCGTTTCGGCTGTAGCTATTGTGAACGGCGTGTTTATTCTGCTGCGTTTAAGGGAGCAGTGGATCGCGTGGTTCATAGACGCCATTTTAGAGGGCGTTATCAATATCCTCTCCGGACAGTACGTCCTTCTTATTCTGAAACTCGGTTATATCACCAATTCCACCTACGGCTATATAAAGTGGACAAAGTATATCAAAAACGCATCTCAAAATGAAAGTGAACTGCCGGTGAAAAAATGAGCTCCGAATTTTTTATATGGGACTTCGACGGCATGCTCTTCGACACCTATCCTCACACCGTTGAGGCGTTTTGCGTGTTCTGCGGGAGGACCGGAAGAGAATACAACAGAAAAGAGATATACGACCTTTTTAAGGTCAACCTGCGCCTCGGCTTTGAGCGCTACGGCCTGTCGGCGGATGAAATAACTGAATTCTACGCCATAGAAAACGACCTTGAGCTTGAGCCGAGGGGCGTTCCTTTCCCTCTGATCCCTGAGATACTTAAAGAAATTTGTGAGCGCGGCGGAAAAAATTTTCTGTATACGCACCGCGACACGGTGGCCGTGAAATATCTTGAGCTTTATTCCCTCAAGGAGCTTTTTTCGGGCTTCGTTACCGGAGAGGACGGCTTTGCCTACAAGCCCGCGCCGGACGCTATTGAGCATATAATAAAAACACACGCCCTTGAAAAGAACGCGTGCCTTATGCTCGGCGACAGGGATATAGACATAGGCGCCGGGATAAACGCGGGGATAAGGACCCTGCTTTTTGACAACGAAAACAGATACGGCTATATTGGCGAAACCATAAGATGCGAAACGTCCGACGAACTGTATAACGCCGTAATAAACGAACTAAAATAAACAGCCATAAAAAAGCAAGGACCCCCGCTATTGTGAGGGTCTTTGCTTTTATAAAAGAGGAGATGAGAAAATGCGATATATTGAAAACGGCAAAAGCCGGATGATTGTTATATGTTGAGGCGGAGGCCGCCGTGTTGTTATATGTTAAGGCGATGAACGCCGGATTGTTATATGTTAAGGCGATGAACGCCGATTTGTTATATGTTAAGCGGATTCCAGAATTTAGTCATCCGCGAAAGAACGCACTCCTCAGGGGGAGCTTAGGCGGTTGTTATCTGTTCACGAATCGGATAAGCGCGTCGAGCTCGATCACCTTCCGGAGCTTTTTGAAAGAAAACTTCATTCCGGAGATCTCTTTTATGAGTTTTTCCTCCAGACGAAGCTCTTCTTTGGTGTAAGAATTCATTTCTTACGCTCCCTTCGTTTGAGATCAAAACACATTATACTCAAAAAAAACCGTTTGTCAAGCGTTTTGCACAAACTTTTTTAAATTTCTTTGTGCAAGATAACTAAACGGAAAAAATACCTGTTTACACTTTCATTTTTTCATAGTATAATACATTAGTTAATCTTGAAAGGTTGAAACGTTTTGGAAATATATCTTGACAATTCCGCCACGACCCGCGTTTGCGACGAGGCGGTAAGGGCGGTAAACGACGCGCTGACCGTAAACTACGGCAATCCCGGCGCGGTCCACTCCAAGGGAAACGCCGCCAAAAACATAATAGCCGGCGCAAAAAAAGACGTTGCCGCGGTTCTGGGCGTTATGCCGGATGAAATATATTTTTCGCATTCCGGCACCCTTGCGAACAACACCGCTCTTTTCGGAGCGGCGATGGCGAGAAAAAAGACCGGCAACCGGATAATCACCACCTCTCTCGAGCATCCGAGCGTTTCGGGCTGCATGGACGCGCTCGAGCGGCAGGGCTTTGAGGTGATACGCCTTATGCCGGGAAACAACGGCTCGTTTTCTCCCGAGGAACTCATGGGCGCGCTCAACTCAAAAACGGTGCTCGTGAGCGCGATGCTCGTCAACAACGAAACAGGGGCGATAAACCCTGTGGAATACATAAAGCCCGCCGTCAGGCGCGCGGGAGCCCCGGCTCTCATACACGTCGACGCCATTCAGGGCTTCGGGAAGCTTCCCTTCAAGCCCGGAAGGATAGGCGTTGACCTTGTGACAATGAGCGGACACAAGCTGCACGCTCCGAAGGGCGTTGGCGCTCTCTATATAAGAAAGGGCGTCAACATAAAAAACCACATCTACGGCGGCGGCCAGGAGAGCGGGCTGTTTTCGGGCACCGAGAACGTCCCCGGCATAGCGGGCTTCGGCGCGGCGGTGAGGGCGCTTCCCGATATTAAAAGCGCGCTGAATGCGGCTCAGCAAAAAAAGGAGCTGCTTCTGAAGCTTTTCGAGGATGATCCGAGAATAACGGTCAACTCCCCCGAAAACGGTCTGCCCTATATTGTGAACATGTCCGTTTCGGGCATTCCCTCCCAGGTGCTCATAAACTTCCTCTCGGAACAAAATATTTACGTTTCGGCGGGAAGCGCCTGCAAAAAGGGCCATCGCAGCGAGGTGCTCACGCGGCTGGGGCTGCCCGGCGAGAGGATAGACAGCGCGATAAGGGTTAGCATGAGCCGCTATACAACCGAAGAAGAACTGAAAATATTCGCGCAGGCGGTAAACGAGGCCTGCAGGAGATTAAGATCAAAAAAATGAGGTCGTTATGAAAGAAATAATACTGCTTAAGGACGGAGAGCTTGCCCTGAAGGGCCTTAACCGCTCGACCTTTGAGGACATACTCATAAGGAACATAAAAGAAAGGCTCAAGGGGCTCGGCGAGTTCAGGTTCGTTAAATCCCAATCCACCGTAACGGTGGAGCCCGAAAACGACGAAATCGATCTCGACGAGGCAGTGCGCCGGATAAAAAAGGTTTTCGGCATAGTTGGCATTTCACGCGCCGCCGTGTGCGAGAAGGACATAAACGAGATAACCCGCGTTTCGGCTGATTACCTTGCGGACGAGCTGACGTTTGCCAAAACCTTCAAGGTTAAGGCCAAGAGATCCGATAAAAAATTCCCGTTCGACTCCCCCGCCATATGCGACGAGGTCGGAGGCGCGATACTTTCAAGGTTCCGCCATCTAAAGGTTGACGTGCGCGACCCCGACGTCACCGTCACCGTTGAAGTGCGCGACCGCTTCGCCTACGTCCACGGCACACAATTAAGAGGCGCGGGAGGAATGCCCTCCGGCACCGGAGGACGAGCCTGCGTGCTTATTTCGGGCGGCATCGACTCCCCTGTGGCCGCCTATATGATGGCGAAAAGAGGCGTTAAGCTCACCGCCGTGCATTTCGCGTCCCCGCCCTACACCTCAGAGCTCGCCGAAGAAAAGGTGCACGAGCTCCTCGGAAAGGTCTCGGAGTATTCGGGCCGCGTCAATCTCTTCACCGTTCGTTTCACAGAGATTCAGGAGGCGATAAGGGATTTCTGCCCCGAAGAGATGTTCACCGTTACGATGCGCAGGATAATGATGAAGACCGCCACGCGCATCGCCGAGTGGCAGGGCTGCGACGCGCTCATAACGGGCGAGAGCCTCGGACAGGTTGCGAGCCAGACGATAAACGCTCTTAAGTGCACCGACGAATGCGCCGGGCTGCCTGTTTTCCGTCCCGTTATCGGCATGGATAAAAACGAGATAGTTTCCGTTTCGCGCGAGATAGACGCGTTTGACATTTCCATAAGACCCTATGAAGACTGCTGCACGGTGTTCACTCCGCGCCATCCTCGCACGCGACCCACACCCGAATACGCCCGCGAGATCGAAGCCCTCATTCCCGAAGAGGACAGGCTTATCGACGAGGCGGTGAAAACGGCGAAGCTTAAAATTATTGAGGCGTTTGGATAAGAACAATTCGGAATTATGCCGGGAAAATGCCGCTGCTGTATCGTTTCCTCTGCCGGCAGCTGAGCATTATCCCTGATGCCTGATGCGCTATATTATACAATTAACGTGGTGAACAAAGTGAATACAACAATTGCCGCCGTTTCCACGCCCAACGCGGCGGGAGGAATTGGAATAATCAGAATATCCGGAGAAAACGCCGTCGGTATAGCCGACAGGTGTTTTAAGAATATTTCCGGGAAAAGCCTTTCCTCCATGCCCGGGTACCGCGCGGCCTACGGCAGCTTTTTTGACGAAAGCGGCGATATAGACGACGGCGTCGCGGTTATTTACCGCGCCCCAAAAAGCTACACCGGCGAGGACGTGGCGGAGCTTTGCTGCCACGGCGGCCTTTTTGTCACTCAGAAGATACTTCGCCTTGTTTATTCTCTCGGAGCCGTTCCCGCCGAGCCCGGAGAATTCACCAAACGCGCCTTTCTCAACGGCAAGATGGACCTCTCTCAGGCCGAAAGCGTGATGAAGGTCATTTCCGCTCAGGGCGAGAGCGCTCTTAAGGCGGCGAGGAACACTCTTTCCGGCAACGTCAGCAAAAAGGTGAACGCCGTATGTTCACAGCTTGTTTCCTGCTCGGCCGCGCTCGCGGCGTGGGCGGATTATCCCGACGAAGACATACCCGCTGTTGAAAACAAAAAGCTCGGAGAAACGCTCGAGGACGTCAGGCTGAGCCTTCAGAAGCTTATTAAGGACTACGACGCCGGCAGGAGCGTCACCGAGGGCGTGAACACCGTTATCTGCGGGAAGCCGAACGCGGGGAAATCCACTCTTATGAACCTGCTCACGGGTTACGAGCGCTCCATAGTTACGAACGTGCCCGGCACAACAAGGGACAGCGTTGAAGAGACCGTCAGGGTGGGCGATATAGTTCTGCGCCTTTCCGATACCGCCGGTATAAGAAATTCCAGCGACCTTGTTGAGAGCATAGGCGTTGAAATAGCGAAAAATAAAATAGAAAATTCCGATCTTGTTATAGCGGTGTTCGATTCCTCCGAAGAGCTGTCAAAAGAGGATATTGAGCTTATTGAGCTTTGCAAAAACAAGACCTGCCTTGCCGTGATAAACAAATCCGATCTCCCCTGCGCCGCCGACGTAGAAAAGATTGAAAACAGTTTTACCCATCATATTGTTATCAGCGCCAAAACCGACGACGACACAGACAAAATAAGATCCGCGCTCGAAAGCATCCTCGGCGCGGGCGGGCTTGATTTTTCGGGAGAGATACTTGCCGGCGAACGCCAGCGCAGGTGCTGCGGGAACGCGCTCACGTATGTTGAAAACGCGCTTTCGGCGCTTGGCGCGGGCCTTACCGTCGACGCCGTCAACGTGGATATCGACTGCGCGATAGACGAGCTTCTGACCCTGACCGGCAAAAAAGCATCGGAAGAAGTCGTCAGCGAGGTGTTCAGGAGCTTCTGCGTGGGAAAATAGGAGAATAATTCGTAACGCGTAATTAATAGAATCTGCGGCTTTGCGGAAAACCGACGGTTTCATCCTTGTAGCACGGCTGACCACAGCCGTCAGCAAAGTAACTCTTGACTCCAAACTCTCCTTAATTACGCATTACGAATTGAATATTGTTTTTTCATTTGAATATCATTTCCGCCGCCGCCATGATCCCCGCTCCGGCTCCCGCCGCGAGGAACGGCGCGAGATATCTCCACAGACTGCCGGAGCTCTTTTTTTGTCTGCTCGCGGGTGGGCGGACGTTTTGCTCTATCGCCCGTTCGGCATACTTTTTAAGCTTTTCATTTTGCATCCCCGAGAACTCGGGCTTGACAAATAGTATTATTTTTTCAAAGTATTTGTTCTCAGGCTGGTTTATCTCCAAAACCATTCTGTTTACCCCCTTGAGCAATTTTTATGTCCTCCGATCGTGCTTAATCTTTTCTTTTATGTAATTATTGACCGTGTTCCGGCCGTTATTCAAAAACTGCGCGATAAGAGGTTTTTACCAAAAATCTTAAAGAAAAACAGGTTATTTTAATACTTTGTACAGTAAAGAAAAATATACAAAATGTATTATAGTGCGTCGAAACAAATTGTTAAAAACTCTGTTCAAACTGTTTATAACTGCCCCAAAAACCCACTGATTAACACGTTTTTCAGGTTTTTAACTTATGAACAATGTATATTTTTCAACAATTTTGTATATACAGCTTGTTGTCACGCCTTTGCATTTATACAAAACGGAGAGATTTTTTAGCTAAAATTTCCTGAAAATTTTGTTTAAAATAACATATCAAACAAAAGGACGGTCGCGGTGAAAATTACCGAAAAAAACGATTACACGGAGGTCTCCGGATTCGGGGAAATGAACCTCTCTCTGACGCTCGACTGCGGACAGGCTTTCCGCTGGAAAGAGGAAAACGGGCTTTGGCGCGGTACGGCGTACGGGAGAAGCGTCGCCGTCGAAAGTAAAAACGGCGCGCTGAGATTCTACGGGTCGAGCCCCGAAGAGGTTCAAAAAATATGGGTCCGCTATTTCGATCTTGAGCGGGACTATGAAAGCGTCGTAAAAAGCTTTGCCCTTGACGAAAGAGTCAGAACCGCCATGGAGCGCAGCGGCACGGTGCGTATTCTCAACCAGGAACCGTGGGAGGCGCTGTGCTCTTTTATCATTTCGCAGTGCAACAACATCCCGAGGATAAAGGGCATAATAAACACTCTATGTCTTAGCTTCGGAACGCAGCTTCCCGGCGGCAGCTTTACTTTTCCCGGGCCCGAAAAGCTTGCCCGGTGTGAGGCCGAAGAGCTTGACGTGCTCAGAGCAGGCTACCGCGCGCCCTACATAATTGCCGCCGCGAGGGCGGTGGCGTCGGGCAGGCTCGATCTTGAAGCGCTGTCGAAGGGTCCGCTTGACGACGCGAGAAAAGGGCTTATGGAAATAAGAGGCGTCGGGCGGAAGGTCGCCGACTGCACGCTGCTGTTTTCAATGGGCTTTTCCGAGGTGTTCCCGGTCGACCGGCACATTAAAAGAGCGATGGACGAGATATATCCCGGAGGGCTCCCCTCCTGCTTCGATCCGTTCCCGGGGCTCGCGCAGCAGTATATTTTTATTTCTCAGGCTATTGCAAACTAAATAATAATATGATAATATCTATATAACTATTTGTTTTTTGAGCTCCAATAAAAACTCCAAAAAAGAGGGGGAACAACAGCAGTGGCAGACGAGAACCTTGAACAGGAACACGAATATTCCGATGAAGAATTGCAATACGTCTACGAAAACCGTCGGTATGTAGGAACAAAAGAAACGGTCGGCTTTGTGCTGTGGGACGCCGCCCAGAGCCTTAACATCAACGGCTACGCCACAAGATTTATAACCAACATCGTCAAGATAGACCTTGGATACCAGGCGATAGTAAACGGCGTAAACGGCATATGGGACATTGTAAACGACGTCTTTACCGCCGCCATTGTTGAAAAAACGCGTACCCGCTGGGGAAAGTTCCGTCCGTATCTCATGGGGCTTGCGATCCCCGGCGCGATAATGACTCTCATGTACTGGTTCATGCCCCTTTTCTTCGGCGGAAAGTCGGCTATGGACATGGGCAAGTTCATCTTTTTCTTCGCGGGCGAGATAATCCGTCAGGAGGTCGCCACCTTCCAGGAGATCTCAAGAACGGGACTTCTTTCAACAATAACGCCCCATCCGAGCGACCGGACGCGGCTTATCACCCTTGCAAACTTCGCCTCCGGCACTTTCGGTGAAAAGCTGCCGGACCAGATAATGACGGTCCTGCTTGACCTTATCGACAGAAACGTGATAAAAAGCTCAAAAAAGACCACCGAGCAGCTTCTGCGCGGCACGTTTATAGGCATGGGGTCTTTTTGTACGATTGCGTCAAGCGCGATGAGCTTCTGGTTCTTTATGAACTCAAAGGAGCGCATAATGCAGTCCATCCATTCCCCGTCTATAATATCGTCGTTCAAGTCGATAATAAACAACAAGCCCGTTCTGCTGATAGCCCTTTCGGACTTCCTTTCGGCGTTCGGCATAAGCGGCGACAGGGCGGACTACTATATCGACGTTCTTAAATTTGCCTCAATGAAGCTGGTTGCGGGTATTCCCGCCGCGCCCATATCGCCGGTGTCGTATTCATACGTCCCGTGGATGAGAAGGCATTTCTCAAGCCGCTTCCTCTATATAGTCAGCCACTACATAAGCAATTTCCTTTATATTTTCGTTTTCGCCTTCGGGTGCATCGGCTTTAATCCCAAGACCTTCAAGGGCGGTCTTTACCGGAAGACCCTGCCGATGTTCTTCGCGATGGCCACGTGGGAGTTCATCTGGACGCTGTTCTACGGCCTTCGCTCGGTCATCGGTACCGAGATGTACAACGAAGCGATGGACTACTGCGAGTGGAAAAACGGCTACCGCACCGAGGCCATGACCTCGGTTGCCAAGCAGCTTGCCAAAAAGCTTGCCGATACCGTTTCAAGGACCATCACCACCGCCCTTAAAAAGTTCGTCGGCTACGATCAGGAAGCATGGACCTCCGGCGCCGAGCAGCCCGACTACGTAAAATTCTATCTGTTCGCCATGTTTACCATAGTCCCCGCCGTTACCGGCTCTCTGGGCATTATCCCGATGCTCTTCTACGACCTCAACGGCAAGAAAAAAGAGGTAATGTACGCGGAGCTTCTGGAGCGCAGAAAGAAAGCCTCCGAAATAGCGAGCGAGGGCGACACCGATGCGCTCCACAAGTTTGCCGAAGAGCAGATAAAGAAGTAGGCTGCTTTCGCAGTAGGCTGCGCTGACGCGCAGTAGGCTCGCCTTCGGCGAGTAGGCTGCTTTCGCAGTAGGCTGCGCTGACGCGCAGTAGGCGTTTAGCGTGAATAAAAAAAATAACCGGTTACATCTTATTAATCACAGTAAAGATGTAACCGGTTTTTGTTATTCTAATCACCGAAGGTGACACTACGGCGCAGCCGCCTACTCGCCGTAGGCGAGACTACTGCCCAAGCAGACTACTGCGCGTCAGCGCAGCCTACTGCGAAAGCAGCCTACTGCGCGTCAGCGCAGCCTACTTCTTCGGAACGATCTTTTCCGTACCGCCCATATAGGGTCTGAGGGCGACGGGGATGTTCACGCTGCCGTCGGCGTTTAAGTTGTTCTCAAGGAAGGCTATGAGCATTCTCGGAGGGGCGACGACCGTGTTGTTGAGCGTGTGGGCGAGATACTTTTTGCCGTCCTTGCCGTTCACTCTTATCTTAAGGCGTCTTGCCTGGGCGTCGCCGAGGTTCGAGCAGGAGCCTACCTCGAAATACTTCTTCTGGCGGGGGCTCCACGCCTCAACGTCGACGCTCTTCACCTTGAGGTCGGCGAGGTCGCCGGAGCAGCACTCGAGCGTGCGCACGGGAATGTCGAGCGAACGGAACAGATCAACGGTGTTTTTCCAGAGCTTGTCAAACCACGCTTTGCTGTCTTCGGGCTTGCAGACGACTATCATTTCCTGCTTCTCAAACTGGTGGATGCGGTAAACGCCGCGTTCCTCGATGCCGTGCGCGCCCTTTTCTTTTCTGAAGCATGGGCTGTAGCTCGTGAGAGCCATGGGAAGCTCGTCCTCACTTATGATGGTGTCGATGAACTTGCCTATCATGGAATGCTCGGAGGTGCCGATAAGGAACAGGTCCTCGCCCTCAATTTTGTACATCATGGCTTCCATTTCGGCAAAGCTCATAACTCCCGTAACAACGTCGCTTCTGATCATGAACGGAGGCACGCAGTAGGTGAAGCCTCTGTTTATCATAAAGTCTCTCGCATAGGCGATAACGGATGAATGTATCCTTGCGATATCGCCCATCAGATAATAAAATCCGTTTCCGGCTACCCTTCTCGCCGCGTCAAGGTCGATGCCGTTGAAGCTCTCCATGATGTCGGTGTGGTAGGGCACCTCAAAATCGGGCACGACGGGCTCGCCGAAGCGCTCCACTTCAACGTTTTCGCTGTCGTCCTTGCCGACGGGAACGCTGTCGTCGATGATGTTGGGGATGATGAGCATTATTTTTCTTATTTTTTCGGCGAATTCGGGCTCTTTTGCCTCGCACTCTGCGAGCTCAGCCGCCATTTCACCCACCTGAGCCTTTATTTTTTCGGCCTCTTCCTTTTCGCCCTTTGCCATAAGGCCGCCGATCTGCTTTGAGAGCTTGTTTCTCTCGGCGCGAAGGACGTCGGCGCGGGTCTTGTTTTTGCGGCTCTCCTCGTCGAGGGCTATCACCTCGTCAACAAGAGGAAGCTTTTGGTCCTGAAACTTTTTCCTGATGTTCTCTTTTACGATCTCGGGGTTTTCTCTTAAAAATTTAATGTCAAGCATATTTTTCTCCTTTTTGCTGTATTATTCGTCAAATACTTTGATAAGCTTTGCGAGGTCCTCTTTGCTGAAGAACTCAATTTCTATTTTTCCGCCCTTGTTTGAGCCTGTGACCTTAACTTTTCTCGAAAGCACGTTTGTCAGAGACGCCTGCACCTCGTTAAAGTAGTTGTCTTTGTTGAGCTTGGGGGCTTTGACCTTCGGTTCTTTGCTCATCGCCTTCACGAGCGCTTCGGTTTGGCGCACCGAGAGCGAATCCGCTATGATTCTGGCGAGGGCGGCGTTTTGCTTTTCTTCGTCCTGTAAAGAAAGCAGCGCTCTCGCGTGCCCCGCGCTTATTTTCCCTTCAATGAGGGCTGTACGCGCTTTTTCGGGAAGGCCCAGAAGCCTTAAGCTGTTTGTTATCGCGGGGCGGGATTTTGAAAGCCTTGCGGCGGCCTGCTCCTGCGTAAAGCCGAATTCCTCTATAAGTCTCGATATGCCTTCGGCCTCTTCAATGGCGTTGAGGTCCTCGCGCTGCAGGTTTTCTATAAGAGCGATCGCGCACGCTTCCTCGTCGGTCAAAGACCTTATAACAACGGGCACTTCCTTGAGCCCCGCGGCTCTCGCGGCCCTCCAGCGGCGCTCGCCCGCAACTATCTTATAGCTCCCGTCGCTCATGGGGCGAACCAAAAGCGGCTGTAAAACGCCGAATTCCCTTATGCTGTTTTCAAGCTCAGCAAGGGCTTCTTCATTGAAATCGGATCGCGGCTGGTTCCTGTCGGGCTCGATCTCGCTTATTTTCAGGCTGACGGAGCTCGAATCGGTGAGCGCTTCGGCGGAATTATCGAGGAACAGCGAATCAAATCCCCTTCCGAGGCCCGTTTTCTTTTGTTTCGGCATAAAAACGCCTCCTTTATTTTGGATTTGTGATCCGGATTTGTGATCGATATAAAATCAAAAACCGGTTATTATTGTTTTTTCAAAAACTCTTCCGCAAACGCCGTATACGCCTGCGCTCCCTTCGACGAGCGGTCAAAATAGATTATGGGCTGTCCGAAGCTCGGAGCCTCAGAAAGACGGACGTTTCGGGGAATAACGGTTGAATACACCTTTTTCGGGAAAAATTTTTTAACTTCCTCAACCACCTGCTGAGTAAGGTTCAGCCTACCGTCAAACATAGTCATCAGAACGCCTTCTAATTCTATATACGGATTATAAAGGCGTTTTATCTGACGCACTGTGGACATGAGCTGAGAAAGCCCTTCAAGGGCGTAGTATTCACACTGTATCGGCACAAGGAAGGTGTCGGCCGCTGTGAGCGCGTTGAGGGTTATGAGCCCGAGCGAGGGCGGGCAGTCAAGAAAGATGAAATCGTATTGCTCCCAGAGAGGGACGAGCGCGTTTTTGAGAAGGCGTTCCCTCCCCTTCCGGTCGATTATTTCAAGCTCGGCTCCGGCAAGATCCATGTTTGAAACAATGAGGTCCACGTTTTTGAACTCTGTTTTAACAACGGCGTCAGCCGCCGGAGTGTCGCCCAGAAGGACGTTATAGGAGGAGCGTTCTATTTTACGCTTGTCTATTCCGAAGCCGCTTGTCGAATTGCCCTGAGGGTCAATATCGCAGAGCAGCACTTTTTTATTGAGATAACCAACGCAGGCTGCAAGGTTGACGGCGGTTGTGGTCTTCCCTACCCCGCCCTTTTGGTTGAGAATCGCAACGGTTTTTGCCATTGTATTACCTCCGCGGTTTTTTGCGGGACTGTCGTTTTCCCGCATAAAAAATATTTTATCATATATTATAAAAAACGCAAGCATTTTTTGAATAATATATAAAACGCATTATATAAAAACAAACGATTACGAATTTAAGAAAATGTTTCACGTGAAACAGCCCGGACGAAGAAGTCTTCATCCGGGCCGTTCCTGGGGTGTGAAAGAGAAAGATATGGGCTGTATGATAAAAGAGCTTTCGCTCTGATATCCGGTGTCAAACCGATTTCGGAATGCTTATCTGATAGCAGACGCTGCCGTCTCGCTCGCTTTTCTGCATTTTTGCGCCTATGCCGCTGTTTTTCATTGTCTCATAGGCTTTTTCTATTGTGTTGACAAAAACGTTTACGTCCTTGAAGTATGTTTGAACATTTCCACCGCTTTTCGGCCTTGGGTTGAGCATCCGGTCCGAAAGAAGCTTTGTCTGCGACAGCGTTAGCCTTTCTTCGATTATGCGGCGCAGCAGGATCTCTTTTTGGTTGTCGGGGTGACGAACGAGAACGGACGCGTATTTTTGCGACAGGCCGTATTCTATCAGTGTTTTTCTCATCGGGAGCGGGATCTGGAGCAGACGAATTTTTGAAATTACTTCATTAGGGTCCACGCCTATCCTATACGCCGTTTCTTCGTAGCTCAGCCCGAAATGCTCCTTGAGCTTTTCATATGACGACGCTATTTCAAAGTAGTTCAGCGGCTCGTGCGTTAAATTGTTTGTAAGCGAGGTGAAAACTGACTTTTCCGGGGATGATTCTAAAAGAACGCACGGTAAGAGCTTGAATCCGAGGTCCCTTGCCGCTCTGAAGCGTCTGCCGCCGGATATTATCACGTATTTTCCGTTTTTTGCAGCGCATACGCACAGCGGTTCTATTATCCCGGACTCTCCTATCGATCTTTTGAGCTCGTCGGTCTTTGCATTATTATAATATGTTCTCGATCTGAGCGGGTTTTCCTCCAAATGCTCAGTTGGTATCAGAAGTATTTGACCGCCTGTTTTCAGCTTTTCGTTCTTCATAAAAAATCACCGTGATTTCCGTTGCGGTCCTTGTCCGTCCGCATTAACAGAATATCACGGTCAAATTGAAAATATTAGCTTAAAGTGTATGTCGAAATATATTTTTTTCGCGTATCAAAGAGGGTTTTTTGATATCATAGCAGCGCTGCGCGGATATTTTGGCAAAGTTTGCGATACTTTTTTGAAAATTATTATCTCTCTGCTTTCACCGGTCGGCAAATCATATATATGATCTTGCGTGAGCTTTGTCCCAAGCTTAGACGCGGCGGATATACCGCCGTTTTTTTCTTCCTCCTTCAAAAGCGCTTTCATCGGGGCGAAAATTCCGTTAATTTCGGTAAGCGGAACACAGTATTCCGAGAGCTTGGGCAATGCCGCAACGGCTCTTGCTGTCACAACGCCGAATTTTTCACGGAATTGCGCCGATTTGCCGGCGTCCTCGGCTCTTGAAGTTACAATTTCAGCTTCAAAATCGAGCTCATTTTGCAAAAAACGAATAAAATCGAGTTTTTTATTAATTGAATCAAAAAGCGTTACCTTTATATCGGGTCTCGCCAGCGCAAGGCATACGCCGGGAAATCCAGCGCCGGTACCTACGTCGCACAGCTTTGCTCCCGTCGATATATCGACGTATTTCAATAAATTAAGGCTGTCAATAAAGTGCTTTATCGTGACGGCGTCGGGATCGGTTATCGCGGTAAGGTTTACTTTTTTATTATAGTCAATTAAAAGCGAAGCGTATTTGTCAAATTTATCGAACGTTTCCCCGGGAATTACAATCCCTATTTCATTTACGGAGGAATAAAACAGCTCTTTTGAGATCATAGCTTCTTCTCCTTGAGATAAATGAGCAGCACGGAAATATCCGCGGGGCTGACTCCGGATATTCTCGAAGCCTGTCCGATGCTTATGGGACGTATCCGGTTCAGTTTTTCTCTGGCTTCCGTTCGAAGGTTGATTATCTGGTTGTAGTCTATGTCCTCGGGAAGCAGACGCTTTTCCAAACGGTGCGTTTCTGCTATCAAAGCGTATTGACGCTTGATATATCCCTCATATTTGAGCTCTATTTCCACCTGCTCAAATATCTCATAGGGCAGATCGGGACGGTTTTTGTCAAATTCAGTGAGTAATTCGTAGTTGAGCTGAGGCCTTTTTATGAGCTCCGCAAGCTTTGTTCCCGTTGTGAGCGCCGATGTTTCACGTGAAACAAGAAGCTCGTTTATCGCGTCGTTCGGGGCTATTACGGTGTTTTCAACGCGTTTTCTTTCGGCTTTTATAAGCTCGAGCTTTTTAAGAAGCTTGTTGTAGCGTTCTTCGCTGATGAGGCCGAGCTTGTAGCCTCTTTCGGTGAGACGGATGTCGGCGTTGTCTTGTCTCAGCACAAGGCGGTATTCCGAGCGGGAGGTCATCATTCTGTATGGCTCGTTGCAGCCCTTTGTAACAAGGTCGTCGATAAGAGTGCCGATATACGAGCTGGAGCGTTCCAATATAAACGGCTCCTTTCCCTGGGTTTTCAGAACGGCGTTTATGCCGGCGACAAGCCCTTGCGCAGCGGCCTCCTCATATCCTGAGGACCCGTTGAACTGTCCCGCTCCGAAAAGCCCGTCAAAATCGGTGAATTCAAGGGTGGGCTTAAGGCAAAGCGGGTCAACGCAGTCGTATTCGATCGCGTAGGCGTTTCGCATCACCTTAGCGAGCTAAAGTCCTTTGATGGAATTAATGAACGCATCCTGAACGTCAACGGGAAGGGAAGAGGAGAGCCCCTGCAAGTAGAGCTCCTCGGTTTCAAGTCCGCATGGCTCAATAAATATCTGATGGCGCTCTTTTTCGGCAAATCGGACTATTTTATCCTCAATGCTCGGGCAGTAGCGAGGGCCGACGCCCTCTATTGCGCCCCCGAACAGGGGAGAGCGGTGGAGATTTTCGGTTATGATGCGTTTTGTTTCGTCGTTTGTGTATGTGACGTAGCAGGGGAGAAGGTTTTTCGGGGGAGTGTCGCAATCAAATGAAAATGGCGTGACCCTCTCGTCGCCGTATTGAGGTTCAAGCGACGAAAAGTCCACGCTGCGCTTATTTACTCTTGAAGGCGTGCCGGTTTTGAATCTGCGGAGAGCGACGCCGTTTTGTTTAAGGCTTTCGGAAAGGCCGACGGCGGGGAATGTGCCGTCGGGGCCCGACGAAAAGCTTTTGTCGCCCACGTATATTTTGCCGTCGAGGAAGGTGCCTGTGGCTATAACAACGGTTTTTGCGGTATAAAGACAGTCAAGTCTTGTTAACAATTCCCATGAATTACCATTTTTTGACAGGGAAGTGATCTCCGCCTGCACAAGGTCAAGGCCCTCCTGCGTTTCAAGGGCGTGTTTCATGTATTTTGAGTAGTCGCGCCTGTCGATCTGGGCGCGCAGCGAATGGACGGCCGGACCCTTTCCGAGGTTCAGCATACGGTTCTGCAGTGTGTTTTTGTCGGCGGCTTTTCCCATTTCGCCTCCGAGGGCGTCGAGCTCTCTCACGAGATGTCCCTTTGAGGTGCCGCCAATAGAGGGGTTGCACGGCATATTGCCTATCATATCAAGGCTTATCGTAAAGCACACCGTTTTTGCGCCGAGGCGGGCTGAGCTTAAAGCGGCCTCGATCCCCGCGTGCCCCGCGCCTATGACCGCAACGTCGTATTCGCCGGAAAAATACGGCATATCCATTCTCCTGTTTTTTCAGTTGATTGAAAGCTTTTCTTTGAGCTTTTCGTTTTCGCGCTTATAGCGGTCGCGTTCGGTCATCGCGCGCTCGGCGTCCTCAAGATAATCGGCTATCTGGCTTTTGTATTTTTCGGCCTGTTCTTTGTAGCCCTTTGCTTTTTCGGCGAGATCGAGAGAAACGAGCACGAGCGCCTGCGTGAGGGTCACCTTGCCCGAAGCCATCGCGCCGTCGAGCATTGTGTTTATTCCGGCGGCGAGGGCTTCGACCTTTTCGGGAGCTTCATCGGTGATTATCGTGTAGCTCTGGTTTCTTATTGTTATTTCAACTTTGTTTTTGTCCATTTTCCAAACTCCTAAATCAATTCTTCCTGAACTGCTGTTTCATCCTCAGTTCCTTTGAAAGTATCTTTTTCCTGAGCCTGAGCGAATGAGGCGTGACCTCAAGAAGCTCGTCGTCGCTTAAAAATTCCATGCACTGTTCAAGGCTGAGAGTCGAGTGCGGGGTGAGCCTCAGCGCTTCGTCGCTTCCCGCCGCGCGGGTGTTCGTCATCTGCTTTTTCTTGCAGACGTTGCACACGATATCCTCGTTTTTGGAGCATTCGCCAACTATCATACCCTCGTACACCTGAACGCCGGGGCCGATGAAAAGCCTGCCCCTGTCCTGTGTGTTGAAAAGACCGTAGCCGGTGCTTTCGCCCGTCTCATGCGCTATTATGGAGCCGTGCTCTCTTGTCTGTATATCTCCCTTGTAGGGCTCGTAGCCCGCGAAAAGGTTGTTCATTATGCCGTAGCCGTTTGTGTCGGTGAGGAATTCCGAGCGGTAGCCTATAAGCCCACGGGCGGGTATTTTGAATTCAAGGTGGCATGTGCCGCCGTCGCGCGTGCCCATGTTTTCGAGCTCTCCGCGCCTCGCGCCTATCTTTTCCATAACGGGGCCCACGTAGTCGGTGGGCACTTCAACGATGAGCAGCTCCATAGGCTCGAGCCTGACGCCGTTTTCCGTCTTGAAAATGACCTTGGGACGCGAGACCTGAAACTCGTAGCCCTGTCGGCGCATGGTTTCAATGAGGATCGAGAGGTGCAGCTCGCCTCTGCCCGAGACCTTGAACGCGTCGGTGGTTTCCGTCTCCTCAACGCGCATGCTCACGTTTGTTTCGACCTCTTTGAAAAGCCGCGCCCTGATGTTCCTTGAAGTAACCATTTTACCTTCGCGTCCGGCGAAGGGGGAGTCGTTTACGTGAAAGGTCATCGAAAGAGTCGGCTCGTCTATCTTAACAAAGGGCAGCGCTTCGGGGTGTTCGGGATCGCAGAGCGTTTCGCCTATGTTAAGGCCGTCTATGCCCGAAACGGCCACTATATCGCCCACTCCCGCCTCCTGCGCCTCGGTCCTGCCAAGGCCTGAGAACTGATAGAGCCTTGAAACCTTAACCTTTTTAACTTCTCCGTCGGCGGTGCAAAGCGCCGCAGGCTGGCCTGTTTTGACGTGTCCTCTCTCTATTTTGCCGATACCTATCCTGCCGACGTAGTCGTCGTAGTCAAGGCTTGAGAAGAGCAGCTGCAGCGGCGCGTCCGGATCGCCCTCGGGAGCGGGGATATCGTCGATTATAGCCTGAAGAAGAGGCCTCATGTCGCCGCTTCTCGCCGTTTTATCAAAGCTTGCGTAGCCTTCCCTCGCGGAGGCGAAAATAACGGGGAAGTCGATCTGGTCGTCGTCGGCTCCGAGCTCTATGAAAAGGTCGAGCACCTCGTCTATTACTTCGTCTGGCCTTGCTCCGGGGCGGTCTATCTTGTTGATGACCACAAGCGGGGTCTTTTTGAGTGCAAGAGCCTTTGAAAGCACGAAGCGGGTCTGCGGCATACAGCCCTCAAACGCGTCGACAAGCAGCAAAACTCCGTCCACCATAAGCATTATGCGCTCCACCTCGCCGCCGAAATCGGCGTGCCCGGGAGTGTCGACTATGTTTATCTTTACGCCGTTAAAGTTCACCGACGTGTTTTTTGAAAGGATGGTTATTCCTCTTTCCCTTTCAAGGTCGTTTGAGTCCATGACCCTTTCTTCAACCACTTCGTTTTCGCGGAAGGTGCCGCTCTGCTTCAAAAGCTTGTCAACAAGAGTGGTCTTTCCGTGGTCAACGTGCGCGATTATCGCAATATTTCTGATATCTTCTCTTTTACTCAAGATTTCACCTTCATTTATAATGCTTCAAATATTTATATTAACAAATGTAAGAGCTAAAGTCAATATTTTATAAAAGGAAATGTTCACTGTGAACGCTGTGAAAACGTTCGCTTTAGCTTTAAGCGCGGGATGGGGAATCGGGAAGAAGACAGAATGAGCAAAAAGACTTGACAAACGTAATAATCGGGCATATAATAACATTTGAACAGTTATTCAAATGTTCGTTTTTTGCGAAAGGGGGAGTCTGATTTGCCAACAGACGGCATGAACGC
>JAFSWN010000020.1 GCA_017450185.1 Clostridia bacterium
ACAGCTCTGCCTGACAAACGAGGACGTATACCGTATTGTGGAGCAAGAGGTGCTGGATATGCTTTCACGGGAGCACGACCCCGACGCCTCGCTGCAGATACTCTCTCTGACGCAAAACGACAATCAAAGCTTCTGCGAGTGCCCCGCGTGCAAAGCGCTTGACGAAGAAAACGGCAGCCACGCCGGGACGATGCTAACCTTTGTGAACCGTATTGCCCGGAGCGTTGCGGCGGCCGGTTACGACAACGTTGTGATAGACACCTTCGCTTATCAGTATACCCGCAACGCTCCGACAAAAGTAAAGCCCGAACAAAACGTTTGCGTGCGGCTTTGCTCCATAGAGTGCTGCTTCTCGCATCCCTTGGACGATCCCGACTGCAGGGAAAACGCCGATTTCATGCGGGATCTTCGCGACTGGTCGAAGCTTACAGACCGTTTATACATCTGGGACTACACAACGAACTACGCGCATACCGTTTGCCCGTTCCCGGATTTCGGCGTGCTGCAGCGAAACATTCAGATATTCTATGAGAACCATGCCAAGGGCATCTATGAAGAGGGCAACTACTACGTTGACTCCTGCGACGCCGAATTCGGAGAGCTGAGAGCTTATCTCATATCAAAGCTGCTGCAGGATCCATACTGCGATTACTACGCCGAGATGAACGGTTTTCTAAAGGCTTATTACGGCGACGGCTGGCAGGCGCTGAGATATTATATCGACCTTACCTCAAAAGCTGCGGCGCGCACTCACGTGGACATATACGAGCGCGAGCTCGAGACCCTCGCCTTCCTGCCTGGAGAAACGGCATATGCGGATATCCTATGGGAAACTGCAAAGAAAAAGGCGGAGGGCGAAAAGCTCGAGCACGTGCTTCGCTCGGAGCTCAGCTGGCGCTACTGGAAAGCGAGCGCCGGAGTGGGCGAATACTCGAATATGTTCAGGGCCGTTGACGAGAGAAGGCGGCTGATGGCCGATTTTGAAAAATACGGCATAACCGTGATGGGAGAAGGCGGCTTAATGCACGGAGAAGGCACAAAGGACGGGCTCAACCCGCTTTATATGTACGTTCCGACCCGGTACTGGTACGATTCGATGGACAGCATGAGCCTTATAGAGAGAATAAAATTCATTATTTCCCGAAACGTGGATCTCATCCACCGCTACCGTCTGTTTTTTGAAGATATAGCGAAGGACAGAGCCGAAACATGCCGCTTAAAAACCGTGTAAACATAATACAAGGAGAAAAAACCGTGGATATGGAATTATTTTTCAATAACGAAAACGAAAAACCGCTTGAAAACATCGTCTCGGACGGCGGGATGGCGGCGATATTCAGGACCGTGGGAGTTGTGGGCGACAGTATGTCGTCGGGCGAATTCGAATCGAGCGGCGCGGACGGCTCAAGAGGCTACCACGATTATTTTGAATATTCCTGGGGCCAGTTCTTCGGTAGGATGTGCGGGAGCAAGGTGTATAATTTTTCGCGCGGGGGAATGACGGCAAAGGAATACTGGAACGGTTTTGCGGACGCGAACAGGTTCTGGGACCCGAAATACGCCTGCGACGCCTATATAATCGCGCTCGGGGTAAACGACGTGTGCGGCCTTAAGCAGGAGATCGGAAACAGCGACGACTGCGACAGTGAGGAAAAGGACACCATGGCGTGGTATTACGGCAATATAATAAAGAGGCTCAAAACGATACAGCCGAGGGCGAAATTCTTTTTGATGACCTTCCCCAAGGGCGAAATACCCGATTGCGGCCACAGGGAGCTGCTCTACGGCCTCGCAAAAAAGTTCGACAACACCTATGTTCTGGATATCGCGCAGCACGGCCCGGCTTTTGACGATGAATTCAAAAAAAGATTTTTCATGCTCGGGCACATGAACCCCATGGGATATCTGTTTTTCGCCAAGATGACGGCGTCGTATATAGACTACATCATCAGGCACAACTTTGACGACTTCAAAGAAGTGGGGTTCACAGGAACGGATCTGCACTCGTGAACGGTGTGGCGAATCCCAGACCCCGCAGCGGCGCGAACTGGAGAATAAACAATGAAACTTGAAACGGAAAGACTGTTTGTTTACCCCGTTGAAAACGGAACGATGCGGGAGCTTATAAACAACGAGACCGACGCGCAGCTCAAACAAGCTTATTCCGAAATGCTTGAGGGCTGCCTTAAGGATCCCGAAAACAGGATCTGGAGCGCCGTATGGTTCATTGAGCCTAAAGGCAGCCCGGGCGTTATTGCCGGGGACCTCAGCTTCAAGGGCCCGCCGGATGACGGAGCCGTTGAGATAGGTTACGGCCTTCGGGAAGGCTTTTGTAAAAAGGGATATATGACCGAGGCGGTTAAAGCCGTTTGCGGCTGGGCCTTTTCTCAAAACGGGGTTCTGAGGGTGGAGGCCGAGACCGATCCCGATAACCTTGCGTCACAAAAGGTGCTTGCCTCCTGCGGATTCGCGCCCGCGGGAACATACGGTGAGGAAGGGCCTCGATTTACGCTTGAAAGGACTTCCCCTTAACGCCGCTGAAAGCAAAGCGCCGCGGCTTTTTGCGCATTCTGAAAAAGGAAGAAAAACAATGAAGAAGATAGATGTTTCGGTTCTGTCGGAGCTTCTGGAAGAGCACGCGCTGGAAGAGCTAAGGCAGAACAGGATAAGGATAAAGGAAATACTCATACATCAGAACGGAGAAGAGGTCTATCACCGGGTTTTCGGCGCTTCGCCGGAAAACGGGAAAACGAACGGCAAGCCCATGCTTTTCCGCGCGGCTTCCATGACAAAGCCGATAACCTCGGCCGCCGTGGCGCAGCTTGCCGACGCAGGGCTTCTTGATTTGAAGTCTCCCGCCTGCCGCTATTTTCCAAAAATGGAACGCATGAACGTGGCCGAAATCAAAAACGGCAAAATAACGTCTCTTCACCCCGCGCAAAATACCATTCTTATTGAAGATCTGCTGTGCCACACAAG
>JAFSWN010000178.1 GCA_017450185.1 Clostridia bacterium
CTTCGCTTTTTGATTTTTATAATGCCGAGCGCCGCTCCCGATTTTTTTCTTTCATCTTTCATCATTAATTATAATGCCGAGCGCAGCTCCCGATTTTTTTCTTTCATCTTTCATCTTTAATCATTTTTCGAAAGGAACATCCCCTTATGGCAGGAACTCTATATATAGTCGGAACTCCCATAGGCAACCTCGGCGACATATCAGCAAGGGCGCTCGAAACCCTCAGAAACGTTGATTTCATCGCCGCGGAGGACACGAGGGTGACCGTTAAGCTGCTCAACCACTTCGATATAAAAAAAAGCCTTATAAGCTACCATGAGCACAACCGAAAAGAAAAAGGCCCGGACATCCTTGAAAAGATCCTCGCGGGGCAGAGCTGCGCGCTTGTAACCGACGCCGGGATGCCCGCCATTTCCGACCCGGGGATAGATTTAGTGCGCCTTTGCAGGGAAAACGGCGCGCCTGTCGTAACGGTGCCCGGCCCCACGGCGGCCACCACCGCTCTCGCCTTTTCCGGAATGGAGGTCTCGCGCTTTTCCTTTGAGGGCTTTTTGACGGTGAATAAGCCCAACAGAAAAAAACACCTTGAAGAGATAAAAACCGAACGCAAAACAATGGTTTTTTATGAAGCGCCGCACAAGCTCGCCGCCACTCTCAGGGACCTTTACGACACTCTCGGAGACAGACGCATAGCAATAATTAAGGAGCTGACAAAGATCCACGAGAGCTGCGAGATCACAACACTCGGCAAGGCGGCCGGTAAATACGACGAAGTTAAGCTCAAGGGCGAATACGTGCTGATAATCGAGGCAAAAACGGAAAAAGAGCTTCTTGACGAAAAACCCAAACTCGATCCGCTGGATCTCGCGAAAGAATATCTTGCCGAGGGAATGAGCGTAAACGAGGCCTCAAAACGCGCAGCGAAGGAAACCGGCGCAAAAAAAAGCGAAATATATAAGCATTTGAGCGAAAACTCTTGAAAAAAGCTTTTCGGCATTATATAATATATTTGGAATATTCTAACGAAAGGAATGAAATAATATGAAAAAAACCTTATCCGTACTTCTCGCCGTACTGCTTTTCGCAATGAGCTTCGGCTTTATTGTTTTTGCCGAGGATGACGGCGGCTACAGACCTATCTACACCGTCAGAGTTGCGCCGGACTGCGCAAAAATAATAAGCGTTGTGGGCGTTACGGGCAAAAACGAAGTCGTTGCGGGCGACACCTTCTATTTCACAATAGATTATCTCGGGGATAACCGTCCCGACAAAACGTCGGTCATCAAGGCCTATCCCGCTTCGTTCCCCGCCGACTTTGTAGTTACCTACGAAGACAGCACCGATATTATCACTCTCACTCCGGACCCTGCCACGGGGATCTATTCCATTCCCAACGTTCAGGAGGACTGGTACGTTGTGGCGTATTCCGTTCAGGAGGGCGGCTTCGCGGACCTCAAGGACTTCCTTTACAATCTGGTTCAGGCTATCATTCAGTTGTTTGCCAACCTGAAAAATCTGCTGAGCTTCTGAAAACGCTTCGACAGACCGACGCCTTAAGAGAGACACGACGAAGAGTTGTTGTGTCTCCCTTAGTTTTTTCGGACCGCCCGGGACAGAAACAAAAAAACACAGAGGATGAGAAACTGCTGAAATTCATTTCATGTAACGTAAACGGCCTGAGAGCCGTTCAGAACAAGGGGTTCAAAGAGATTTTCGAGAGCCTTGACGCCGACTTTTTCTGTATGCAGGAAACTAAGCTGCAGGAGGGACAGATAGATCTGTCGTTCGACGGGTATACTTCCTATTGGAACTACGCGGAAAAAAAAGGCTATTCGGGCACCTGCATATTCACAAAGCATAAGCCCATGAGCGTGTTTTACGGTATGGGGATACCGGAGCACGACACCGAGGGAAGAGTGATAACGCTTGAATACAGGGGCTTTTATCTTGTGACCGTATACACCCCCAACGCGAAGGAGGATCTGTCGAGGCTCGCCTACAGGCAGGTATGGGAGGACGATTTTCTTGCCTACGTCAATTCTCTCAGAGAAAAAAAGCCCGTCGTTTACTGCGGCGACCTCAACGTGGCGCATAAGGAGATAGACCTTAAAAACCCGAAGACCAACCGGGGGCACGCCGGCTTTACCGATGAGGAACGCGCCAAGTTTTCCGCCGTCCTCGACGCGGGCTACACCGACACCTTCCGCTATTTTTATCCCGACAGAGAAAACGTCTATTCCTGGTGGTCCTACAGGTTCAACGCCCGTAAAAACAACACCGGATGGAGGATCGACTATTTTGTTGCGGACAAAAGCCTTGACGGCAAGCTCGTTTCGGCGGATATACTTTGCGATATAACGGGCTCCGACCACTGCCCCGTTGAGCTTATAGCGGATCTGGAGGTGTAACGGCGGATAATGAGAACGATATTTGAGCTGCGCGATTTTTGGCAGAAGGAAGAGGCAAAAAACGTTTTCAGCGACATAAGCCTTCCCGCCGTCTTTCCGTCCGCCGGAGACAGCGAAGCAACCGTCATAAGAAGAAAAATACAGATACCCTCCGACAACAAAAACGACGATTTCTATTTGGAGATAAAGGGCTTTTCGGGAAAGCTCAGAGCCCTTATAGACGGAAAAGCCGCGGGAGAAGCAGGCTGCTTCATCGCACCGCGGTATATAAGCCTTACTCAGCTGATCGTAAAGGGGGAAACGCAGGAGCTCACCCTGGAGCTTTCCTCGCCCGACGGCGAAAAAACAGAGCTTTCGCTGTTTTACGCGGGGATCATCGGCCTTTCCCGTTCACATTTTGACGTAACGGTAAATAACGACCCGATAACGGTCAGCGCCGATTTTGGAAACGGCTTTGCTCGCGTGGACGTTTTTGCGGACGTCGTAAACCCGAACAACTACGACGTTGTTATTTTTACGATTTATTCTCCCGACGGGGAGCCCTTAGACATCCGCACAGCCCGCCCCACCGAAAGCAAAGCGGAGTTTATTATTGAAGCTCCCATGAGATGGGACGGCGTCCATTCCGCATATAAATACACTGCAGAGGCCGTGCTTCAAAGGGATTCCGAAATAATCGACAAGGCGGTAAAAAACTTTGGGCTGAGGGAATTCACGGCTTCAAGGGACGGCTTTTTCAAGCTCAATTCGCTTTCGCTCCCGCTTAACGGAGCGGCGTTAAAAAGGCCGTTCGACGTAGAAAAAGACGCTTCCCTGCTCAGAGACCTCGACGCGAACGTCGTGCTGATAGACGGCGTCGACCCGGAAGAAAAAATACTTGAAAAATGCGACGAGCTCGGCGTTATGGTGTTTTTTCTGTTTGAGAGCACAGGCTCAGGCGACGATTTTGACGAGCTCAAACGCGTGACAAGGCTTCTTTCTGCGCATCCGAGCGCGGCGTTTATCTGCTATACCGAAGCCGATCCCGCGTACGGCAAAAGATTCTGCTCCGAGGTAAAAGGCTGCTCGCAGGGCCTGTTCACAGCCGGGGTGCGGGACCTTATGAAAGGCGAGGGCGTCAACGACGCAATTCCCGACGTGCTGCTGCTTTACGCGGGAGCTTCCGCCGACAAAAACGACTTTGGCGGGCTTGAAAAACGTTATGAAGAGATGATCTCGGCCCGTCCGGACCAACGTTTCGCCGTTTTACCCGTTTTTCGGGAGGACTATACCCTCTCCACGGAAAAGGAAGACGCGGCCGTGGAGCTTTCAACTTGGCACGAGCGTATGTGGAACATCTTCGGGACAAAAAAGAACACGGTGTGCTACTTTACCGGGGACCTCGCCGACCGAAACGGCAAGAACGGGCAAAACGGTCTTGTGACCTGCGACAGAAAAAAGAAAAAAGACGTTTTCTGGTTCTATAAGGCCCACTTTTCGGCGGACAGGTTCATAAAAATAGCCTCTCTGCCGGAAACCGTTTCAACAAAAACCATCCCTCTGAAATTCTATACGAACTCCTCCCTTCCGGTGCTGAGCGTAAACGGCAAAACAAAAAAGAAGCTGCTGCCGGTCAAGCTGTCTCCGAGCGTTTACGTTTTTGAAAAGGTCAAGCTGAAACGAAAGGAAAACACAATTAAGCTTTCGTGCGAGAACAACGCCGACGAAGCGAGGGTGTTCCGCTCAAAAAAAAGAAAAACCAAATAGCGCGAAGGAATAAAGACGTCTCTCCCGGGGAAAGCTTTCGGGGGAGATGTTTTTTTGTTTGAGGTCAAAACGAGAGCGAGGGTCCTTACGCGCGGCGCGAAAATAAAAGGGACGCTGCTGTTTTTTGCGGCGGCGCTCCCCTTTGCGGGCTTTGTTTTAAGCGCTTTATTGTTTTTGCTTTGCGCGTTCTACGGGCCCGAAAAAACGCTTGAAACGTGGGAAATAATGAAACGGTATCCAAATCTATGTTCAAACGGCGCGACGGCGTTTTTCCTTTTGAGCGCGGTTTTGTTCCTGCTGTTTTTTTCTTCGCTCCGCTTTGCCGGAAAAGCATGGTTCTACTATATAACCGACCGCAACCAGTCGCGTCCGAAGAGCTTTATTTCGCTTAAAACAGGGGCGAAAATGCTTTATTGCGGCGTCCTCACGAGAATAAAAGAGCTTGCTTTTTTTGCGCTTTTATGCGCTCCGGGACTTGTGAGCGCTATGCTTGTTTTTATATTCATGAACGGAAAGGGCATCCCGGAAACGGCGCTGTATTTCGGCGCGGCGGCGACTGCGGCGCAGCTTTTTTCCGGCGCTGTAGGCGCGTTCATTGTTTCGGGAAGATATTATATGACAGAGTATCTTTTGTATCTCAACCCGCTCATGGGCGTAAAAGACGCAGTGCGCTCTTCGTCGGGCTTTATGCGGGGAAAGCTTTTTTCAACGGCGCTTTTCAGGCTGGGGATGCTGCCAAGACTTATAACGGAGTTTTTTCCGTTTTCCTTCCCCTTCGCGCATTCATATGTTTCCCTGCTTCACGCGGTGATGCGCGAAAAGATCTTCGCGGAGGACAAAACGAAGGTAAAGTCCCCCGCCGTGACCTTTTATATTGATAAAAAAAGCAGAATATTTGAAATTTTTTAATTTTTTGCAAACAAATGTTTGCATTTCTGAAACATATGTGCTATAATACGTGTGAATAATAATATTTGAGAGGCGAAAAATGAAAGAATTAAATGAGATCCAGAAAAAGATGTATGAATTTTTAGCTGAACAGGCTCAAAAGGGCATGGTCCCCTCGGTCAGGGAGATCGGCAAAAAGGTGGGCCTCAGCTCCACGGGCTCGGTCCAGAGATACCTTGAACGCCTTGAAGAAGCCGGCTACATAGAGCGCGACCCTATGCTCAGCCGATCGATAAGGGTCAAGGGAGAGCGTCAGCCAATGGTACAGGTACCGCTTATCGGTACGGTTACCGCCGGAATGCCCATACTTGCGGTCGAATCAATCGAGGGCTACGTCCCGTATATGGGCAGCGTGGACAGCTCAAAATCGTTATTCGCGCTGAGAGTCCACGGCGACAGTATGATAAAGGCGGGCATTCTCAACGGCGATATAATCATTGCCGAAAAGACCCCCACGGCCGCCAACGGCGAAATCGTGGTGGCTCTCATGGAGGACGAAGCGACCGTTAAAAGATTCTATAAAGAAAACGGGCATTTCCGCCTGCAGCCCGAAAACGACGACTACGCGCCGATAATCACCGAAGAGCTCATAATCCTCGGCAAGGTTGTCTCGCTTATACGAAACTACTGATAAGTCACAGTATAAACAAATCAAGCCTAACGCATAAAACGGCCTCCACGGATCGCTCCGGGGAGGTCAAAGCTTTTATTGGGGAACTATTATTTATTGTCGGCGATGGCAGCCCGGGCAGTTCAACCGCGCCGAACGGAAAGCTTTCTTCTTGATGATGCGCGCCGCAAAAACGTGATTCAAGTCTTTTAACTTCGTTGACAAAGCGGATAAAACAGGGTATAATAACGGTGGCAAGAAAGGGGGTTGATCCATGCCGGACAAAATAACAATACAGAAGATAGCAAAATTGACCGAAAGGATCGGAAAACTCCCCAAAGGCTATATCTCAAAAAAGACCGTAAACGGCAACGTATATTTCTATCATCAGTGGTCGGAAGGCGGAGTAAAGAAAAGCAAATATCTTCGCGACGAGGAGATCGCAGGGCTTACCGAACAAATTGAATTAAGAAAAAAGCTGCAAACGCAACTGTCTGAAATCAAGGCGGGCAATTTTGCCTTACCTGAATCGTATAAAGGTTTTTTGAAGTGTACTCTGATGCACAAACGCACGCCCGTAATTGACCTCAACATCGATAAGGAAACCGGTTTTGTAAAAAAAATCGATGACGTTTTTGCGCCCGAGCATCTGCCGGTCGGCGTCGGTATAAAAAAGGGCGTCGTTGATCGCGCCGCGCTGAACGCCTGGTGGACGGATCGCTCGATCCCTGCCAGCCGATCCGGTGTGCGAGAGGCAATGGAAACACTTCAAATCACCGACACAAAAATGCTTTTGATCCGCTGCTTCGGCCTCTCCCTCTCGGATCAGTATTGGATATGTCCCGAAAACTCAGAGCTGACCTGGGAAAAGATCAATTTCTTTGAAAACGATTTTTCCGACGATATAGGCGACGTGCTTTTCGGTGCGGACAAAAAACCCGATCGCCTGAATTTCTCATCCCCCGATATCACTTCCGACGGTAATCTTAAAAAACGCTGGAAAATCATCGACGGTAAACGCTGCCTTGTCAAAGGCGGATCAAATCCGTACCGTCAACAACCGATGAATGAAGTGATCGCCTCGGAAATCATGCGTCGGTTGAATATACCACATATACCGTACACGGTAACGTGGAACAAGGGCGCCCCGTACAGCGTTTGCGAGGATTTTATCAGCGAAGATACCGAGCTTGTCACGGCGTGGCGGATAGTTCAAACCGTAGAACAACCAAACAGCAAGTCTATGTATCAGCATTTTGTTGATTGCTCGGATGCGCTTGGGATCCCCGGCGTCAGAGAATTCTTGGACCGCATGATCGTCCTTGATTATATTATTGCGAATGAAGACAGACATTTGAACAACTTCGGCGCGATTCGCAACGCCGAAACGCTCGAGTGGCTCGGCATGGCGCCTATCTACGACAGCGGTTCCTCGCTTGGTTACGACAAGAGCGTCCCCTTGATGCGGGATCGGTCGGAGATCGTATGTAAACCGTTCAAAAAGCACCATGAAGAGCAGTTGAAGCTCGTTTCCTCATTTGACTGGATCGACTTCTCCGCGCTTGTCGGCGTCGGTGAAATGATCATGGAGATCCTCTCCGATAAAAACGCAAAAGACTATATGGAAGAGAACCGTATCCGAGTTATCGCCGAGCTGACGGAGCGCCGGATCAAAAACCTCGAAACGCTCGCCAATTCAAAGACGCATAAGCAGACCGTCACCACCGACGACGAAGTGGACAAAAACATTGCCGCGTCGTATGATGACAAGAAATAATTTAATTGTAAATACCTCCTTTGCGATCACATTGTGCCGCAGAGGAGGTGTTTTGGAAATATGCGATTATCTTTCAGAAATCAAACGGAGGATTGGGAAACAGCTTTTTACCGTCAAATACCCAAGCTATACATCGCTTACTTGGCCCGTACTCATTTGCCAACTCAAATCTGTTGCATAAAGCAAGATAGGCGGCATATTTCTTTGCATCTTTCTTTGAGTGAGCACTAACCATAAGAGTGATCCCCCAGCAACGAATAGAAATTCTGCAACTCCACCGGGGATCGCCGTTTGCCGTGTATCCGAGAAAATCCGGTCCTGCAATATCATATTGTGGGAAATCGCACTCCTCTCGTTCCGCCATTTCTTTTAGAGTGGTTACGGCGTTATCAACGGTAAATTGAAGAGGTCGGTATTTTTCGTTCTCATATTTCAAAAACATTTCCTCAATCGGGAGAAGTCTTGAAATGGCTTTCTCAAGTATATCTTGATTCCATTTAGATTGCACTGCTATAGCGCCAATAATCGATTCCAGCAAATCTGCTTTGATTTTCTCTTGCCTGTCGACCTCGTTGTCAATGTCGCATTGTCCGACAATAAGATATTGACTTACATTCCATTCGTCAATGACGGCTGCAAGTGATTTGTTACTTACGATCACGCTCTTTAATACAGTGAAATCTTTTTCGTGCGAACGAAACGTATAATAGCAATTCTCGTCATCCGAATGGATCGCGCCATAATAATCATACAGCTTTTTTACGACGTAATACCCGATAACGGTATCTCCGATATACTCAAAGTTTTCGTTGCTTCCGCCGCCGAATCTTTTTGAGTATGAACTGCGCGTAAACGCCTGTTCGATCAAATAGTCTTTTAAGCGAAACCCGGTTTTTTCATAAATGATACTACTGATAACCCGTAATTCCCTTATGTGCAATGGTTTTGTCGTTCTCATATGCCGCCTCCATAGCGTTTTACTGCGTTCAGGCAAAAAAAGACCTATTCCGACACAACGGAACAAGGCCTGTCGGAAAGGTCAAAATCAATCAAAATAGTTTTTATAATGTTTTTCCCTTGATTGCCCACTTGCATAAACGAATCAAGATGATACGCATTATTCAAATACTTCAATGATTTCTTGTCCGCCAGAACGCCATCATTATATCAGTATATTTCGTCTGTGTCAATTGTTTAGGTGACAAAAATCCCTCTGCCGGTTTCCTGACAGAGGGATCTCGTTTATATATTAAGCGCTGCGTTTACGTCTGTCCGCCGGCGTACTCCATGCTTGGCGGATCCGAATTGCAGATATTTCTGTGAGTCGGCTTTGGAGAGCGTAAGCTCAGCGAATTTGAAGGACCTGAGAATTATTTCTTGTCGGCGATGGCAGCCTGAGCCGCGGAAAGGCGGGCGATCGGCACGCGGAAGGGCGAGCAGGAAACATAGTCGAGGTCAATCTTGTGGCAGAACTCAACGGACGAAGGATCGCCGCCGTGCTCACCGCAGATGCCGCAGTGGAGGTCGGGACGGACTTCCTTGCCGAGGGCGACAGCCATCTTCATGAGCTTGCCGACGCCTGTCTGGTCGAGCTTGGCGAAGGGATCGTTCTCGAAGATCTTAACGTCGTAGTAGGCGTCGAGGAACTTGCCGGCGTCGTCACGGCTGAAACCGAAGGTCATCTGAGTGAGGTCGTTCGTTCCGAAGCAGAAGAACTCGGCTTCCTTGGCTATCTCGTCGGCTGTGAGGGCAGCTCTCGGGATCTCTATCATGGTGCCCACTTCATATTTGAGATCAGCGCCCGCGGCGGCGATCTCAGCGTCGGCAACCTCGATAACGGTCTTCTTAACGAACTTGAGCTCCTTGATGTCGCACACAAGGGGTATCATGATCTCGGGAAGGACGTTCCAGTCGGGATGGGCCTTCTGAACGTTGATGGCGGCGCGGATAACGGCCTTGGTCTGCATGGCGGCTATCTCGGGATAGGTTACGGCGAGACGGCATCCTCTGTGGCCCATCATGGGGTTGAACTCATGCAGAGAATTGATGATGGCCTTGATTTCTTCAACGGTCTTGTTCTTGGCGGCGGCGAGCTTTTCGATCTCGGCTTCCTCGGTGGGAACAAACTCGTGGAGAGGCGGATCAAGGAAACGGATGGTTACGGGGTCGCCCTCGAGAGCCTCATAGAGCTGCTCGAAGTCGCTCTGCTGATAGGGAAGTATCTTTTCGAGAGCTTCTTCTCTCTCTTCTTTGGTGTCGGAGCAGATCATCTCGCGGAAGGCGGCGATTCTGTCTTCCTCGAAGAACATGTGCTCGGTACGGCAAAGGCCTATGCCCTCGGCGCCGAGCTC
>JAFSWN010000179.1 GCA_017450185.1 Clostridia bacterium
AAATTCACGGCTCGGATGGTACGCCCGCAGCACAGGCGATGTTGTCAACTTTCTGCTTTCTCCGCAAGTGCTCCAAAAAGAGACAAAGGATCGACCCGGTTTGATCGACCCTTTGGAATGTTATCTCGGTTACTTGCAGTAGTATCTGTGGTTATGTAGCGCCGTATACGAGAACCGTACGTACGGTGCAACGGGAGGTGCGTGGGCTATTGCCCTCCATCTACCCTATTGATCTCAGTATTCGCCTTTGATCGTCAGATCTCCCGCGGTGTTCCTGAATTTCAGGAGCGCCGTTTTGCTTTCCTCGTCCGGGATCAATTCGACCTCGGGATAAACCGTTTTCTTATCGCCGAAAGCGGTTTGTATCTCTGCGATAACGGTTTTGGGCATTTTCGGGAGCCTCAGCCTTATCCTCGCGTTGCAGCTCGCTCCGCAGCCTTTCAGAACGAAACCCTTTTCGTCGGAAATAAGCTCGTTTATTCTGACCGACGTTCCTATTATGGCGGTAGTTTCATCCTTTATCCTGTCAAGGTCGAAAAGCACTGCGTTTTCGGTGGGACGTATCACCTTTTCGCTTATCACCGGAAAATCTATGTCAAGCATATCGACGAAATTTCCCCTGTGGATAAGAGGCTCGTCTGTTTTGCACTCATCCATAACGCTTGAAAGGATATACTCTCCTCTTCTGAGGGAGATATAGTTTTTATCGGGCTTAACGTCTATGAGCGAGCCTATGAATTCGGCGTATTCGTCGCTCTGAACGGCGTCAACACAGAAGTCGGCGGGGCTTTTACGTATCAGAGCGAATTTGCCCTTGCCGAAATCATATACCCCGTCGGGGGCGGAGTCGTCAAGCCCCATAAGGCGAAGAAGATGCGAAAGGGGCGTTTTATCGTGGTTATTTCCGGTGTTCCACCACGCCTTTATATCGTGGAAGGGATCGACGCCGTCGCCGACGTAGCAAAGTATGCCTCCCCCGCTCACATAGGTTGAAAGCGCCACGTTTATATCGGCGGACTGCGGCTTCATGAATTCGTAGCTCAGGACAATGAGCTTATAGTTGTCAAGATATCCGGGATATCTCACGATATTTTCAAGCTGCACGGGACGCACGGGTATGCCGCCCTTAAGAAGAGGCAGGCTGAGGCCGTAGAACAGCGGGAACGCCAGCGACTCGTAGAAATCGAGCCTGTCGCCTGTTAAAAGGGATTTTTCAAGCCCGTGGATATAGTTCGCGACAGCCTGAAGCTCTATTTTTCCGGGCACAGGCGCAAACCGGCTTCGCTGCGCGAGGATATCGTCCGGGAAATTGCGCTGGAAAAGCGCGGTATCCGAGAGAAACACTCCCACGTCCGGCACGGGGTTGAGATTCTCGTAGTCGTCCGTACCGAAGGTGCCCTGCATCTGGAAGACGTTCATAAGAAAAGTTCTGTGGTCTTCGGGAATAGACGTCGCATTGGGGTCGTCTTTCGGGTATTTTGCCTCTCCGGTGAAAACCCTGCGGGGCCAGGGAGCGAGCTGGTAGCGGTTTATTTTCGGCTGCAGCAGCTCGCCCATCAGCGTTTCGGTATAGTTCATACGATAGTTTTCCCACGTGTAGTCGGGGCGGTCGTCTATTGGGTCGTTATCGAACCACATATCCCTGCCGGTGCCGCGAACAAGCTCCTGCATGATACCGTATTCCATAAAGGCGGTCTCAAAGGTGCGCTCCTTATATACGCCCTTGAAAACGTTCGCTTCCCTCGCCGTGCCCATCCACACCTGCGCCTTATAGCCGTCAAGAGACGGGATGTCGGTCATCGTTCCCTCGGGGCTCATGACCTTCCAAGTGGAATAGTTGAGAAGCGAGTGCGTGGGCACGTAGAAGCGCAGCACTCTGCCGTAGGTGTCAAGAGCGTATTCCTTGAGCTCCTGGCTCACGCGCTCAATAACTCTGCGGTATAAATATGCCTTGAGGCGCGCCGCTTTGTAGTGGGCGTCAACGTTTTCGTGCGGCGGCACCCAGTCCTCGCGGTAATAAAGCTTATATTCCCTTTTGAAGCTCTCGCTGTAGCCGCCGTCGTTGAGGAATTCCGGCTCTTCAACGTGAATGGCGACGACGCCAGCGTCAACGGCGGTCTTAAGGCGCTCGGTGATGTATTTTGAATAGGCGATGGTTGGCACCATATAACCGCTCGCGTGGCAGAATTCGCCGGTTATGGAGCCGTCGCGGCTGCGCTGAACAGTATCGTGATGGTCGATCCCGTCCCATCTGCCGTCAAGAAAGTCGTCGTACCCGCCCCATGCGATGCCGGTCATAAGGTGCACGACGTAGCCTCTGTCTTTGTATTCCTTTATCCTCTGCTCCATATCGCCGCCGGTGCCGTAAACGCACACAAAATCCTGTCCGAAGTCGGTCTCGGGAAAAATATGAGCGGACTCCTGAATACCGGTGAGCTCTGTCTCACGTTTTCTTATGTAGCTCATACGTATCACTCCTTTGAAACCATATTATCATATATAAAATCTGATTTCAACAGGGTTTTGGGCGATATTTTTTTATTGACAGCGCAAAGTCGGATATGATACAAAAATTGGTGCAGCTAAATTACGAATTAAGCATTACGAATTACGAATTGATCGTGAATCTCAAAAACTAAATAATAATACAAATCAGCCCGCTGCAGCCTTCGTTTATTACCCTTTCGAGCGTCTGCTGAAGCTTCATCCTCGCTTCGTTTGGCATATGGTTCAGCTTTGCCCTGAGCCCCTCGTTTACAAGGTCGTCAAGCGATTTACCGAAGATGTTCGATTCCCATATCTTCGACGGGTCCTCCTCGAAGCCGTCGAGAAGATATTTAACAAGATCCTCGCTCTGTTTTTCACTGCCTACTATCGGCGCGACCTCCGTTTTGATGTCCGCTCTTAAAAGATGTATCGACGGCGCGCTCGCTTTGAGGCGTACGCCGTAGCGGCTGCCCTGCTTCATTATCTCGGGGTCTTCAAGTGTCAGCTCGTCGATATCGGGCATTACTATGCCGTAACCGGTGGAATTCACCTGCTCGAGCGCGGATTCCAGGCGCTCGTACTTCTTTTTGACGGCTGTGAGCTTTTCGAGCGCCGAAACAAGCTCTCCGTCGTTTTTTATGCCCTCGCCTGTTATTTCGGAGATCATGGAATAGAAAACCGCCTTGTCGACGTCTGCCCTTATATAGGCCGTGCCCTGTCCGAGCTCGATGCTCTCGGCGCATGAATATGTCACCGATTCGATGGCCCCGAGCGACTGCGTAAAGCCGTCCACTTCCCTGACCCTGCTTATCTTCTGTCCGGCGGCGCGAACACTTCCGTAAATGCTTTCTCTTATGGGATCGTCCGCCGGGAGCCCGGCGAACCACCCGGGCAGAGAGACGACCACTTTTTTGAGAGGGAACTCATAGAGAACGCTCGAAAGAATCTCCCTTATCTCTTCCTCCGTCATATTGAGGCAGTTCACCGGGATAACGGGAGAAGAATATTTATCGCTGAGCGCTGATGCGAGCTTCCGGGCCGCAGCGCTTTGGGGATAAACGCAGTTCATCAGAATAACGAAAGGCTTGTTTATCGCTTTGAGCTCGTCTATCACACGCTCCTCGGCTTCCTCATATTCGTCTCTCGGTATCTCGCTTATGCTGCCGTCGGTGGTAATAACGAGCCCGATGGTGGCGTGCTCGTTGATGACCTTTTTCGTGCCAATTTCCGCCGCCATATTAAACGGTATCTCGTTTTCAAACCAGGGCGTTTTCACCATTCTCGGATTTTCGTTCTCAATATATCCGAGAGAAGACGGCACGATATAGCCCACGCAGTCAACGAGCCTCACCCTGAGGTTCACCCCGTTTTCAAGATCGAGGCTTACGGCCTTTTCGGGCACGAATTTCGGCTCGGTGGTCATTATCGTTCTGCCGGCGGAGGACTGCGGGAGCTCGTCTATCATTCTCTCGCGTGAAAAATCCGCCGGGACGTTCGGAACGATAAGAGTCTCAAAAAACTTTTTGATAAACGTGGATTTTCCCGTCCTCACGGGACCAACCACGCCTATGTAGATATCCCCTCCGGTCCTCAGAGCGATATCCCTGTAAATGTCAGTGTCTGTCATAATCGGCCTCCGGTTTTACATTTTCTGTAAACTAATATGAACTCCGGACTTGTTTTATGACAGACACTTTTTTTTAGTTTTCCTTTTTTTTCGGGAACATCTTGGTGAAACACATGTAAACCGAAAGGACCGTGGCGATTCCCCAGCCTATAGGCCAGGCGCACCATATACCCTCGTAGCCCATGAACCGCGAGAACACAAACGCGAGCCCCACCCTCAGAGTAAGGTCGGTGAAGGTGGCGAGCATGAACCGCTTCATAAGCCCCGCCCCGCGAAGTATGCCGTCCGCAACGTGCTTTGTGATCACCATTATATAAAACGGCACCACTGTATGTATGAACTTCACTCCCGATTCAACGGCGAGAGAAGACGGGTCTTTCATGAAAAACCTCACCAGCGTCTCTGCGAAAACAAGATATATTATCATCACCGGGACCGCGACCGACGCCTCGATCTTCAATCCGGAGAAAAAGCCCGACTTAATACGGTGTATTTTTTTCGCGCCGACGTTTTGGGCGGTAAAGTTCGCTATGCCCGAGCAAAGCGTCTGAGACGCGTTTATGAACATGTTGTTTAGCTTTATGGCGGCGGCGTAGCCCGCTATCACTCCGGTGCCGAAGCCGTTTATAATGCCCTGGATTATGATATTGCCAACGGAAATGAAGCTCTGCTGCAGCACGCCCGGCACCGCGATCGCTGTCATTTTTTTGAGCAGGTCTTTTGAAAACACGGGCGGTTTTTCATCGGTATACACGGTGCGAAGCCTAAGGCCCAGGTATATTACAGACAGAACGCAGCTTATCCCCTGGCATACGAACGTTGCCCAGGCGATACCCGCAACGCCCAGAGAAAACGCTTTGACGAAAACAACGTCCATAACGATGTTCGCCGTGGATGAAAACGCAAGGAAGAAAAACGGAGTCCTTGAGTCCCCCAAAGCCGAAAAAACACCGGTCGCAAGATTATACATAAACAAAAACGGCAGCCCCGAAATGTATATTGAGAGATAGAGCCTTGAATCGTCAAAAATATCTTCCGGCGTCTTGACCGCCCTCAGTATCGGCGTCTGCAGCGCGTAACCGAGCGCCATGAGCGCCAAAAACACCGCCGATGTTGCGATAAACGCCGTATAAACGCAGGTTTTAAGCTCGGTATATCGTTTAGCGCCGAAAAGCTGGGCGCAAATGACGGAGCAGCCCAGATTGCAGCCGAAGGCGACCGCCAGAAAGACAAGAGTTATCTCATAGCTGTTGCCCACCGCCGCCAAAGCAGTTTCGCCAATGAATTTACCCGCTATCAGGCTGTCGGCTATATTATAGAGCTGCTGAAAAATGACGCTGAAAAACAGAGGCAGACAAAACTTCCAAAGAACCTTCGTGGGATCGCCCACCGTGAGATCGTTGTTCAATTTGAGCACCTTCTTTTCATTCGGATTGGAATTATAACACAACGACGACGTTATGTAAAGACAAAAGATAGAAGAAAAAGATAAAAGACGGAAGCTGCGCTTGACTATATATGCTTTCTTCCGGTCAGGTAGGACGATTAAGAGCGATAATCATTGCTTTTTTCTTTATTTTGATTTATAATAAAAAAACAGCAATTCAAATAGTAAAACAAACCGAAAGGAGAAAATGATATGAAATTCTACAAATGCGAACACTGCGGAAACATCATTGCCTACATCCACGACGCCGGAATACCCGTGCGCTGCTGCGGCGAAGCGATGAAGCCCATCGAACCCAACACCGTGGACGCTTCCTGCGAAAAGCACGTGCCTGTGATAAGCGTTGACGGCGGCTTGGTCACCGTGACGGTAGGCAGCGTGGAGCACCCCATGCTTGAAGAGCACTGCATCATGTGGATCATGCTCGAGACCAAAGAGGGCCGCCAGCGCAAAACGCTGAAGCCCGGCGACAAGCCCTGCGCCGTTTTCGCCCTCACACCCGGCGACGAAGTCGTGGCGGCATATGAATACTGCAATCTCCACGGCCTTTGGAAAGCGGAATAACACAAAAACAGGCACTTAAAAAATATAAAGAGCCGTAAAAGAGCTTTACGCAGAGGACGAAAACAGGTTCCCGCTTATTAACCTCTTCCCGATGTACGCGGGCAGCGATCAGCTCGGCGAAAAGGAGGACCTTCTCGGAGCTTTCGACGGCAATCTTCTCGACGCCTTCAACGGCGAATCGATACGCTACCGCATGCACGTTTCTGACTACATCGGTAAAATTGATTCCGACATTATAAGCGTTGACGTATATCCGCTTTATATCGACAATGAAACCGGGAAGCTCAGTACATACGACTATTGGCTGAGGAACCTTGACATCCTCGCGAACGCCTGCCGCGAAACCGGAAGAAAGCTCTGGGTCATCACTCAGGCCGCCGGGAACAGCGTTGAAGAGGGCGGAGGTATGCGCCACTGCGAAACTGTGGAGGACCAGCGCTGGCAGGACTACGTCGCGCTCGCGTTCGGCGCGAAGGCCATCATCTACGGCTGCTATTACACAGGCTGGTGGGACCAGTCCTCGCATATGATAGATAACAACGGCAACCGCACAAAGACCTATTACGCCGTGCAGCAGGTAAACAAGGAGCTTTCGCCCATTGCCGATCTTTACGGAAAATATGAAAACGTCGGCGCGGTAATTTATAACAGGCTCAATCCCTTCGCCGCAGGCGCAAAGCTCGGGCTGACTAAGGTGGAAAAGCAGTATAAGCCCGAGGTGGCTACAGCGGCTCCCCTTCTTTGCGGCTGCTTCACCGAAAAGAACGGCATAGGCGGCGCATACGTTTTCACGAACATGTTCGAACCGCAAACCGGCATGGCAGCGCCCTTCACCGCCGTGTTCACCGGAGCTGAAAGCATAACCGTGTACCGCAAGGGGATAAAACACGTTATCGAGGGCAGCACCCTCACTATGACGCTTGAGAACCGCGAGGGCGTGTTCGTTACCGTGGACTACGGCGAGAACACGTCAAGGCCCGTCTGCTGACGTATTTATTCAATTAAAAGATAAAGGTGATCTGATCGATATGTTTCCTGACAGATGCGAGATAAACGGAGTTTTCTCCGATTATCTTGAAATCATAACAAAACGCCAGCTTCTCGACCGGGAGCTATGGAAAAAATGCGTCGAGGTATTCTCCTCGGGCATCGACGACAACGACCGCGGCTGGCGGGGAGAATACTGGGGCAAAATGATGCGCGGCGCGTGTCTTGTTTACAGGGTAACTCGAAACGAAGAGCTATACTCAGTACTCACCGGCGCGGTGGAGGGCCTGCTCAGTAAACAGGAACCGAGCGGCAGGATAAGCACCTACAGCGTGGAAAAGGAGTTCTACGGCTGGGACCTTTGGGCGAGGAAGTACGTTATGACGGGCCTTGAGCACTACCTTGACGTATGCCGAGACGAAGAACTGAAAAAGAGAATACTGAAAGCTCTGTGCGCCCACGCGGACTATATAACAGGCCATATCGGAGAAAACAAAATACCCATCCTTGAAACGGGGCTCATCTGGGGCAGCGTGAATTCCGCGAGCATCTTAGAGCCCTTTGTAAGGCTTTATAACGATACGAAAAACGAAGAATACCTGAGCTTTGCAAAATACATAATAAGCACGGGCGGGTGCTCAGACGGAAACCTCATAGACTGCGTTTTTGAGGGCAAAGCGCCATTTGAGTTCCCCGAGCAGAAGGCATATGAAACAATGAGCTTCTTTGAGGGCCTGCTCGCATACTACGAGACGACCGGAGAAAAATACTTACTTGACGCCGTTATAAAGTTCGTTGACAGGCTGCTCGAGACCGACTTCACAGCCATTGGTTCCTGCGGGTGCACGCACGAGCTTTTTGACAATTCCTCGCTCAGGCAAACCGAGCCGAGCGAAAAAATAATGCAGGAGACCTGCGTTACAGTTACGCTTATGAGGCTGTTATCAAGGCTTTTTGCGGTCACCGGCGATAAAAAGCTGTTTGACGCGATCCGGAAAAGCGCGCTGAACGCTCTTGCGGGAGCGCTAAACGTGAACGGCTACAAGCAGTACAGCGGCGAAAAAAAGGAGTATCTGCCCGGCATGCTCTTCGACAGCTACTCGCCTGTGTGCGGCGGGGCGAGAGGAAAAGGCATCGGCGGCTTCAAGCAGTTTGCCGACGGGACTTATTTCGGCTGCTGCGCTTGTATCGCCTCTGCAGGCTTCGCTTTATATCCGCTAATGTGCGTAACGGAAAATAATAACGAAATTCGGGTAAACGACGCTCAAGAAGGCGAATACGTTTTCCTTGTCCCCGAAGGCGAAATAAGGCTTTTGATCTCACCAACAGAAATAACCGTAAGCGCGCCGGAGGAAAAAATGTTTACGCTGTGCGTTTCCGTCGGAATTCCGTCAAAAAAAGTTTTCTGCCTTAAAAACGGTGAAGAAGGGCTTATACAAGGCGGCTACGCCTTCTTTACAAACGTAAGAAACTCAGACCGCATAAGCCTCAAAACCGAAAACAGGCTTGTTGAAGAGAGCATAAACGGCAAACTGTCTCTTAGCTACGCCGGCTTCACACTCGCCGTCGACGAGAGCAAAACGGACGCTTACGTTCCCGGCGAAAAAACCGTTTTCGAGAAAGACGAAAACGGCAGAGTACTGCTCGAACGGCTCCCTGCAGGAAAAGGAGAACAGCTGAGGTTTTCGGCGCGCACCGACCGCGGCGAAATATTGCTGACCGACTACGCATCCGCCGGCCAGGACGGTTCAAGCCGCGTGAGCGTATGGTTCTGAGAAAACAAAACCGTGGTATAATACAAAAAAACAAAAACGGAGGAAAGGTCTTGAATATACTTGTGTTAAACGGCTCCCCCGCCGGAAAAAACAGCGTTACGCTTCAGACGGCGTTATACATTGAAAAACTCTTCGGCGAACATTCCTTTGACGTTATCCACGTGGGGCAGAGGATAAGAAGTATTGAAAAGGATTTTTCCGAAAGCGAAGAAAAGCTTAAAAACGCAGACGTCATACTGTTTTGTTACCCTGTCTACACCTTCCTCGTCCCGAGCCAGCTTCACCGCTTTATTGAGCTTATAAAGGAAAAGGACGTTGACGTTTCGGGCAAAACCGCAACTCAGATATCCACGTCAAAGCATTTTTACGATTCAACGGCGCACCGCTTTATTCAGGATAACTGCGCCGATCTCGGTCTGAACTACGTTCGCGGGCTTTCAGCCGATATGGACGATATCCTTAAGGAAGAGGGCAGAAAGCAGGCGGAGGACTTTTTCCGCTTTACGTTGTGGAGCATTGAAAACAAATGCTTCGAAAAGCCCTTCTTATTCGGCAAAAAAGCTCTGCTAAAGGCAGGAGTACCCGAAAACGGCGCCGAAAAAACCGACCGATCTGACGTTGTTATCGTTGCAGACCTCGGCGAGGACGGCGGGAACCTTGCCGCGATGATAAACAGATTCGAAAAGGTGTTTCCCGGAAACACGAGGACGGTGGACATTTCGGAATTCCCGTTCTCGGGCGGCTGCCTCGGCTGCTTCAACTGCGCCTCAAGCGGAAAATGTATTTACAAGGACGGTTTCGACTCCTTCCTTCGCGAGAGGATCCAGGCCTCCGACGCGATAGTTTACGCGTTCAGAATAAAGGACCACTCGATGGGCAGCCGCTTCAAGATGTACGACGACAGGCAGTTCTGCAACGGGCACAGGACAGTAACGATGGGTAAACCCGTGGGCTATCTCATTGACGGCGCGCTTTCAGACGAAACGAACGTGAGAGCGCTCCTTGAATCAAGAGCGCAGGTAGGAGGCAATTTTCTTGCGGGGCTCGCGTGCAGCGAGAACGCCCCCGAGGAAGAGATCGACCGCATGGCGAAAACTCTTCT
>JAFSWN010000021.1 GCA_017450185.1 Clostridia bacterium
GTCATAACAAAATTACCGCGGCATAAAATGCCGCCCTACCGGCGCGTTCCTCGCGCGAAATAATCAGGATCGCCTTAAGGAACAAAAAAAAGACGGCTGATTTGTGTGAAAACAAAACAACCGTCCACATAATTTAAGATTTATTATCAGCCGAAGAGGCCCCGGAAGAAATATACTATGCGGTGGAAAAAGATGATGATGGACGCGAACGGGCCGGTGTGGGTTTTTCCGCAGGCGCAGTTCGGTTGAAGCTCGCCCATATACGTGCCGCAGCCGTAGTCGCAATAGTCGTCGCCGTCCTCGTCAACGTGCTCAAACGCGGGGACGGGGTTTTTGGTGAATTTGTCGCCGCAGCGCGTGCATGTGTAGGTGGTTATACCGTCGTTCATACAGGTGGCGGGGGTGATGCGGATAGCGTAGATATGCCCGAGAGCGGGTACGATATCGTCGGAATAGCCGTAGCGGCAAAGCGTACAGGCGTGTGAGGTGTAGCCGTCGTCAACGCAGGTGGGTTCATGTACCGTCACCCGGAAAACGTGTGCGTCGGGGTCTTTGGGAACAGGCTTTTCCATAACGGCTCCGCAAGAAAGGCAGGTGTAGGTACAGATCCCGGTCGTGCTGCAGGTGGGCTCAAGGGTAACGACGCCCTCGTCCCATTCGTGCACGTCCTTTTGAGTATGTACAACAACGCTCAACGCAACGTCCTCTCCGAACGCCGAAACGGTGACGGTCGTTCCGCCGACTCCAGTTGGGACGATAACGCCATTTTGCACAACAGCCACGTTTTCGTTTGCCGACGCAGCGGTTATTTCGGCGGGGCGCACGGTCCTTGAATTCAGCGTGCACGTTATTTCGGGGAACGCGGCGGTATCGTTAAGCCCAAGGCTGAACTCGGTTTGTGAAACGGTGAAATGACGGTAGGTAACGACCGATTTTGAAAACGGGAAGGTCACGTCCGTCGGCGCGTTTACCGGCTCGGTATAGGGCTCGGACGAAAGCGGCCTTCGAAGCTCCTGCACCCAGTAGTGCACTCCGTTTACAACAGCGTGGCCCACGGCAAAGGCGGTGAAATTAACGCCCAGCATATTTCTTCTGTGGCCCTGACCGGCGTAGCTGTCGTTCTCCTCCGCAAACGCGGTAAAAACGCTTTCATAGGTATCATAGCCGTAGGCGATATTCTCACCCGCGTTGCGGTAACCTCCGACATAGGAAGTAAAACAGCTTTTGCCGTTCGGCCTTGTATGCGAAAAATACACGGCGATCTCCGAGGCCCTGAGCATGGCGGTCTGCTCAAGCTCGTAATCGTAGGAAAGAGGGCTGAGATTGCTTAAATAAACCTTGTTTGTATCAGTCTCATCCCAGTACCACGCGTTTTCGGGAAGTCTCAACTCGTTCACAAGGTCCAGCATGGCTCTCGCGGTGGTCTGCTCATAGGCGGCGTTTATCACGGCGTCATACACGTCGTCCTCGGCAAAAACAGGCAAGGCGCCGAGAGTAAAAGAGGAAACAAGCAGAATAAAAGACAAAAGAACAGAAATTGTTTTTTTCATAAGAGCATCCTTCCCGGCGCGCGGCCAAATAATATTTCTTTTTGATTATAACATATCGGGAGAAAATATGCAATCATAAAACATTGGATAAAAGCAGAGAAGAGCAATTACGGGAAGAACAAGTTTTTTGAAAAGTTTTGGACTTTGAAGTCGAAAACTTTATATTTTTGAAGAATTTCTGACCTTGAAGTCGAAAACTATTGACAATTATACAGCAAATCCATATAATAAGAACTGAAGGAGGCGGTATTATGAACGAGCTGATACAGAGGCCTGCCTATCTAAAGCAGCTTATCGAGAACAAAGACGTTGATCTGGTTAAAATAGTTACCGGCGTCCGCAGGTGCGGAAAATCTTCTCTGCTTGACCTGTTTCACAGGTATCTGAGCGAAAACGGCGTTGACGAAAAACACATAATACACATGAACCTTGAATCTCTGCGCTATCGCGATTTAACCGATCATCTTAAGTTTTACGATCACGTAAGCGGCCTTATTCCCAACGAGGGAAAAACGTATCTCATATTTGACGAACTGCAAAATATTCCTAATTGGGAAAAAGCGGTTGAATCCTTCAGGCTTGATTATGACGTTGATATATATATAACCGGATCCAACGCTTTTCTTTTGTCGGCGGAGTTTTCAACCCTGTTGTCGGGCAGATATGTTGAGATCCGTATGCTTCCGCTGTCTTTTAAGGAATTTTTGACCTTCTGTGAGTTTTCTCAACCGCTTACAATTGAAGATAAATTCAAAAGATATATGCAGTTCGGAGGCATGCCGATCCTGAGAGAATACAACTTTAACGAAACAAGGTGTATGCAGGCGCTTGAAGGAATATATTCAACTGTTGTTATACGTGATATATTACAAAGGAATCCCCAGACGGATTCTCAGCTGTTAAAAAAGATCGTTTTGTTTCTGTGCTCAAATATAGGAAGCTTAACGTCTCCTAACAGTATCGGAAACACTTTATCGTCAAACGGAGAGCTGCGAAACGTCAGAGGTAAAAACGTTGCCGGAAAAACGGTTGAAAAATATATAACGATGCTTAAAAACTCGTTTATCTTTTTCCCTGTGGAACGTTACGACGTTAAGGGAAAACGGCTTTTAAAAACGCTGAACAAGCACTATATTGTTGATTTGGGTTTCAGAAATATGCTGCTCGGCTACAGAGACGCCGACAGGGGGCATATCCTTGAGAATATTGTTTATCTTGAGCTGCTGAGAAGAGAATACCGGGTCACTATAGGCAAGGTTGGAAACGTTGAGATCGATTTTATCGCGGAAAAACCAAACGACAGAATTTATATCCAGGTAACGGAAAGCATGCTCTCGCCCGAAACCCGTGAACGTGAGCTCAGAGCTCTGAGGCAGATAACAGACCACTACAGAAAGATGGTTTTATCCTTAGACAGGGATTTTATAACGTCCTTTGACGGAATACAATCACTCAACCTTATAGACTGGCTGCTTAAAGACAACGATCAGTAAAACAGGTTTTTCCATCATTTTCCGACCGTTAACAGATCAGCACAGGTCTTTTTTACAGCGCAGGGGCGCGGATCGCCGGTGGCGATCTCTGCCGTTAGGCAGAAGCGCCGACCGAACCGGCAGGCGAGACCGCGGCGCTACGGGATTATTCCTTTGGTTTCATATAATCAAAACACGCGAGCGTTTTCCGACATTCATTTCCTTTCTTTTTTCTCTATTATTTTTAAAAGGGCTATTCATTTTTTATAACGTGGCGCAAAAATTGTCAACCCCATTTCAGGCAATTACGACATGAACGGGCTTTAATCTTGCTTAAACGTAAAAAACAAGAAAGCGCCTGCGGCGCAGCGTCTGCGACGCAGGATGCCGCTTTCGATTACGCCATCGCCGTCGCCCGTCAGGGCGAAATCGGCGGGCGTTATAATCTTTTTGTTTGATAGGAAACGAGCAGTTTCCTATCAAATA
>JAFSWN010000180.1 GCA_017450185.1 Clostridia bacterium
CACATACCATCCCACAGACAGATTTGGAGTGGGTGGGCACGGACGGACAAAAGAGGTCTAAAGAGCAAATTCGCCGGAGCATATGTGGTCAAAAAGCGCTACAAACCCTTATATTTCAACGACTGCGACTATTTGGGAGCAAGATGTCGGGGGTTCAAATCCCTTCACTCCGACCAAAAATCCTCCTGAAGTCGTCGATTTCAGGAGGATTCCCTTTTCTTTGTTGATGCGGTGTATTTTTTTGATACGTTAATATACCGAAACAGGGGGTGTTTCGCGTGACAGAAAAAAACAACAGACAGGCAGAAGTGTTTTTCACCGATCTTGCCGCGATCTGCGCACAGCCGGAAACGCTTACATCCGAACGGCGGTTGGGCTTTTGGCAGACGGTCGGCTACGAGACGCGGCTGGGCAAAGGAACCATGCTGGCGGCGCAGAATAAAAGCCAACCGGCGCCCGTTTGGCTCTGTCCTGAGCTTTCCGGCTGGCACAAAATATATGTAGGCGTCGTTGCGCTGGTGGGCGGCTGGCAGAATAACAGCGTTCATCTTCGCCTGACGGACGATGCGGCTTCCACGCAGTTCAAGCCCGCCTCCGATATGGTGGGCGGCGGGATCGAAGAGGTATTCTGGAAATGCGCGGATCTGACCGTCCGGCGGATCGAGCTGAAAAAGTATTCCGGTGAGCTTGTACGCGGGGACTGCATTTTAGGCTGGCTCCGTTTTGAACCCATGTCGGAGGAAGATATCGCCGCCTTTCAAAAAGATGCGGCGGACACGACCACAAAAAACATATACGCCGCCAACGATATGCACTGTCTGGCGTATCTGTTCTCCGCAGAAACGCAGCGGGACTGGAATATGGCGGCTCAGCCGTATGAACAGAGCGACGTGGAATGGCTGAGTGTGGAAAACGTCGGCACGGATCTCGGCGCGTCGGCCGTCCCTCAAGAGGCGTTTAGTTATCCGCGAGACGGGGACGAAAACGTTTTTCACTCGTTTTCATCGTCGTATACCGATGAAATGCTGCAAAACCTTGTGCGCCGGGGACACGATATGGGGCTGAAAATGTGCGTTTCGCAGCGCCTCGGCGCCTGGTGCAACTCTTTCCCGTTCGACGAGGGATATTTTGAAAACGCGTTTTATCAGGCGCACCCGGAATACCGCTGTGTGGACCGGGACGGTGAAGTAACGGAAGCCATGAGCTATTGTTACCCGCAGGTGCGGGCATATGTTACGGATCAGCTCCTGCGACGGGCGGCGGACGGCTTTGACGCGGTGGAGCTGATGTTCCACCGGGGCGTGCCCTACGTACTGTTTGAACAGCCGTTTTTAGAGCTTTTCGCCGCAGAATACGGAGACGATCCGCGCGAGCTGCCGTGGGACAACCCCCGGATCACGAAGATCCGCTGCGAGATTATAACTCAGTTTGTCCGGAATCTGCTGCGGCGCGCGGGACACCGGGAGGAGATCCTTGAAACCCTGCCGGATGAAAACGGCTGCTCAAAGCGCTGCCGTTTCTTGCGTCTCGGCGATAAATTCATCGGCAGGGTCCGCCCGAGCTGGGGTTCATGACAAAAGGAATACTATTCCGTGGTTTAACGATTGCCGCTTCCGTTCGGTTCACAAATCACCCCTGACGATTTTTGCGGCGAAATCAAACAGCGCTTCCGCCTGATTTACATAGTTTTGTCTGCTTGAATCAATTACAATGCGGCTGAAAACCGTTTCTTTATTATCTATTCTGTATCTTTTTAAAATTGAGTTCAAGTATATTTTCCGCGCCCGACTTTACAGCTTCGGCAACGGCAACACCCGCGCATTCTCCGAGGCGGTGCATATCGCGCGCCATTCTCACGGCGCTTGAAACGTAGCTGTCCGCAGAAAGGCATCTGCAGGCGGAAATGATCCCGTTTTTGCCTTTAGGGACAAGGCAGCCTGCCGGTACGGGAATTTTCAGCGAAACAGTGCTCAAATTGCAGTGAATAAACCAATCCTTCCATACGTCGCCGCCGAGATAATGGTCCTCACCGTGGCGATCAAGGTCCGACTCCGCATACAGAAGTACGTTCGGGACGCTTTTTTCATAAACCGCATCGCCGATCGTAAGCGTGTATTCACCCTCAAAGGACATACCCTCACGTAGTCCGCTCATAGGCGCGCAGGCAATGATACGGCGATACTTTTCTTTTGTTAGTGCGGCCTTTGCATGAAGCACCGCTTTGGTAAACGCCGCGCTTTCATACTGATCGATATATCCCGCGTCTGTGGCGACGCTTTTGATTTCTCCGTCTTCACGATAATATTTATTGATGGTAAAGGGAGCGAAAACGCCGTCGCCCTCACGCCCCGCGCCGCGCTTAACGTTCAGAATCCTCAGAAGATGCCCGTCTGCCGTACAGTCGCACAGAAATCGGCAGGCGATATTTTTTATTTCACCGTTCAGCAGAGCCTTGACTCCGGTAACGGTATTTCCGTTTTCATAGATGCCGATGATCACGCTTTCAAACGCAAGCGTGACGTTTTTGTTTTCGGCAAGACGTTCATAAAGGACGTCGGATTTTGCATAGGGGTTATGAATTCCCCGCCTGTAAATATCCGAGCGTTCAGCGGCTTTTCGGTCGATCTCTTCAAAAAGCCCGCCGTTCAATCCGTGATAATAGGAACACACAAATCCGTTTGTGCAGGTGCCGCCGACGCTGTTCGTTTTCTCAATGGCAAGCACTTTACATTTTTCGGACGCGGAAAGCGCAAGGAACGTTCCTGCCGAACCGAGGCCGGCGACGATCACGTCGTAATGCTCGTCAAAGGAGGGCAGATCAACTTCTTTTTTGATACAGGTATTGTCAACAAGTTCGTTATAAATCAAGTTCAACACCTGCCTCATAGTCCCTTATGATTTCACCGTAAGGCGAACCAACCGCAAAATCAGCGGCAAAGGCGTCAATTTTAACCGACGTTCCGAATGCTTCTCTCATTTTTTCAACAAACCGGATCCGCGCTTCGTTCACTCCGCATTCGGGTTCAAACGGCATAGAAACAATCAATTCTTCTCTTTCAAAGCTTTTATTTATTATGATTCCGGATGCTTCCATTTTTGACAACGTTTGATAGTTAGTGTCGGAAACGATACAGTCAAGATACTTTATACCGTTGGAGTTTGACGGACGGTTTACTATATGCTTACAAAAAACGTTTTGCAAACCGCTGTTGGTATGTATCAGTATATGAAATCCTTCGTTTCTCTTTTCCAAAGAAACAATGATAGTATTCAGAATAATATTATACTTCAAAGCATATTCCGCCGCGGCAGGCGCAAGCGACGGAGAATCAAGGATCCCGTCATCCCGCACGCACCCGCTCTTTCTCAGAAAATCGGCAAAAGCTCTCCCCTCGGCGGTGTGCGGTTCGGTAATCCTGCCCGGGATAACAGCGTTCACGTAATCGGATAACGCGTTTTCGGACTTTTCAAGCAAAAGCGTATCTCTGTGAGCAGAAGCAAAGCCGAGCGAGAAAGCCGATGCGTCAAAGCAGCAGTATTTTACATTTATCATAGCTATCTCTCCAAGAAATGAGTATGTTGCTTTTGCCGAGACAAACCGGAAATTATAAGGTCAGCGACATATTATATTTCCGTTTCTCCGATTGGCTGAAGTTCCTCTCCGTCGACCGTAAAGCCGAGCTTGCGATAAAACGCTATTGCAGGTTTGTTCCTTTGCTGGACGTCAAGCTAATGCATGAGCAACTAAATCATCTCAAAAACTTCGATTTGTTGATACCGTTTTTCAGAATTATAATCATTGTATTTTATACTTTATAAAAATTTTCTTATATACTATACTGGAAACAAGAATAGGATGTTTTTCAAATGAAAAAACAGAGCTATTCAAGAACAACCGTCCGAAGCTGCTCGTGATCGATCTGGATACGGAACCGCAGATCGACATGACAGAAGATGAAAAGCTGGAATTTGTGGCGGGAAGAATCCTTCGGGAGCACAGAGCCGCATTTGAGGAGCTTGCGAAATGATCAAATTCTCAAAGGAAAAGATTATTACTGCTGCACAAGCTGATGGCAGAAGCAACCGCTCCTGAACCGTGATCGTGCGGTTTTCAGAAGCGTTTCTGTTTATGACCTTTCATTTTCTTTTTTATGTAAGTTTTAGGTACCGAACATGAATAGAATTATCATTTCATTAAAAAGATTCAATTGGCGTTTATATGCTGCGCTACTCGTCCTCGGGCTATGCCCCGCGGTGTATACAACGCTTCGCACTTATTTTCTCGGACAGCTTCCCGGAGAATGGGCTTACTCTATCGCGGGGCAGCTCAGCTGGGTCAATCTGATCTATGAGATCGTGAACGAAGCGATCATTCTGCCGTTGTTCTACTTCATCGGGAAGGTAGTTCTGGATAAAAAAGAGTTTAGCAACCGTGTCAAAACAGGGCTTTTGATCTCACTCGGGGTTTACTGCGCGCTGTCGGTTATGATTCTGCTTTTTGCCGAACCGCTGCTTTCGGCAATGGCCGCCTCACCCGATATAATCATGGAGTCCGCCGTGTATATCCGGATCGAAGCTGTCGCAAATGTTTTCGGGATACTATTCAGCTTTGTTTTAGTTGCGCTGATATCTCTCGGGAACGATCGCTTTGTGTATATATTGACCGGAGTCAAACTGGTTCTGTGTGTTGTTTCAGATACGTTTCTTGTTTCCGCTCTGCCTATTTCGCTGAATCTCGGAGTAAACGGCATCGGCGTTTCCAACATCATCGTGAACGCGGTTTTGTTCGTTACTGCCGCTCTCATCCTTTCAAAACAGGGATACGGCATTTTCAGCAGAGGGAAGCTTTCGTTTGCGTGGGCGAAGGACTTTGCGAAGATCGGCGGCGTTTCGGGACTGGAATCCCTCGTGCGCAATACTGCTTATATATTGATGGTATCGCGAATGGTCAATATGGTCGGAGAACAGGGCACCTACTGGGTCGCGAACAATTTCATATGGGGATGGCTGCTTCTGCCTGTTATTCAGCTCGGCGAGCTCATAAAGCAGGAGACCGCCAACGATGAAAAAGCGATAAACAAAAAAACTCTCGGTTACTTTTCCGTTACGTCGATCATCTGTTTGCTTTGGGCGGTGCTGATCCCCGCATACAAGCCCTTCATGCGGTTCTTTCTGGGATACAAAGATACGGATAAGCTTTTTGAGCTTGTTATTGTCCTGTTGGTTTTCTACGTCCTTTACGCTTTTCAAAACGTTTTTGACTGCACTTTTTACGGCAGAGGCAAGACGAACTATATGCTTTTCGAGTCGGTGGCTACAAATTCGATCTATTACGGAACGTTTTTTGTGCTGTATATTACCGGAGTCTGGACGCCGACGCTTATCGGAATAGCGCTGATGTTCGGGATCGGAAACGCTTTTGACAGCATCGTTTCCGGGATCGCTTACACTTATTTCCTTAAGAAAAACAAGTATAACATTTTACAAATCGAATGATATGATCATTAAATCGGGCAAAGCGGTGTTTGCGCTCAGATTTTGCAGACAGACTGCGGTTCGGGGAATTTTTATACAAAAAAATGTTATTGTGGATCTTTGATAAAAACAGGCTTGTGTTTTTTATCAGATAATGATATAATTATTTTTAAGAAGGATCGGTTTTTGCTTGCTTTTTTGCAGCGGAGTCCTTCCGTCAATCAGAAACAAAGGAGAATGAAGAATGAAAAAGATCCTCAGTATTATTCTGCCCGTTTTGCTCGTGCTTGGCTGCTGCATCGGCGCTTTTGCCTCAGAAGGAGGGCTGAAGGCCGCCCTCTCCGGCGATAAAACGCTGAAATTCAACAGCGACGGCACCTTTAAGATTTTGATGTTCAACGACACGCAGGACGTCGGTAAAAACGGCAATCCGAAGATGACCGACTTCCTGAAAAAGGCGATCGACACCGAGAAGCCCGATCTGGTGGTCTTTGTGGGCGACCAGCTTTCCGACGTGTATCCCATCGCTACGGCGGAGGATTACGCCATTGCCATTGAGAATATCTGCAAGCCGCTGGAAGAAAGAGGCATTCCTTTCCTTGCGACTCTCGGCAACCACGACCACGACAGGGCAAGCGTTCTTGATGAGGCCGGCCAGTATGCGCTGTATGACCGTTTTACGATGAACTACGCCACCGAGAACGGACCCGATCCCTTTACATACAACGTAGAGATCAAAACGCATGACGGCAGCAAAACCGCTTTGAACATCTACATGATGGATTCCAACAACAAAGCGCCGGAGGGCGGTTACGCGGGCATCGAAGCGGATCAGCTCGCATGGTACAACGAAACCAGCGCCTCTCTGAAGGCCGCCAACGGCGGGACGGCTGTTCCCTCGATAAACTTCCAGCATATTCCGGTCAAGGAAATCTATAACCTGTTCAAGGAGTGCGACTGGAACACCGACGGCGCTATATACGCCCGCCGCGACGGAAAATGGTATGTGCTTGACGAAAACAAAATAGTAAACGACGGCGGCCGTTTAGGAGAAGCTCCGTGCAGCGAGAACTTCGACCATATCACCGGGCAGTATCAGGCGTGGCTTGAAAACGGCGATATAATCGGCGCGTTCTTCGGGCACGATCACGTCAACAGCTATTGGGGCGTGACCGACGACGGCATAAAGATGGGCTACAACGGCGGCTCAGGCTTCCGTTCCTACGGCGACGGCGGTTACAGAAGCGTGCGCGTGTTTGAATTCAACGAGGACGACGTAGCCAACTACACGACGAGGCTTATCTTCCACGACGACCTGATGGAACAGAAGGCGGGGTTTGTGTTTGCGGATTACGTATCTCCCGCGCTGCTTACCAAGGTGATGAAGGTTGTGTACTTCCTCTTCGGATGGGCAATCAAAATGTTCCAAAAATAAACACCCGAAAAATAACCGCGGCACAGGGACCCTTTCCGGAGACCTGTGCCGTTCCTTTTTATGGATTTTCACGGTTTTTGTGTAGTGAAAGAAAAATCTGAATAATACAGTGTTATCTTTTATGCCACTGTCCGTCAGGGCCTTTATAATAAAAATCATCAACAGAATAGCCATATTGTTCCGCATAGCTTTTTTTGCTGCTTCCCGTACAAGCCGTAAGCCCGGTAACAGATAAAAAAAGAATACCACTCAATATCATACAAACAATTTTCTTCATAATCAAAAACCTTTCATGATGATGCATCATGGACGTTTTTCCGGATGCTTTTCAAAATAATCCTGCATATCGTTATAATAGTCCCAGTTAATATTACCGTCTTTGTCATGCAACTGATAACTTGAACTTGATGAAGAACCACCACAGGCGGATGTACCTATAATCACGGTAATAATCAGTAAAAATACAAGAAATGTCCTCTTCATAGTCTATCCCCTCCTCTCCTTGAAATTGCATATACCGTATTGGGATATTTTTATTATACCAAACCGGTATACTGTTGTCAAGGGGGAATTGTAAATGCGATTAAAATACCTACGACAACAAAGAGGAATAACACAACTAAAACTGGCAATGGATCTTTCTTTGAACCAAAACAGTATCAGTCGATATGAGACAGGGGAAAGAGAAGCAGGCTATGCAATGCTGATTCGCTTTGCGGATTATTTTGACGTCTCCATTGATTATTTGCTTGAAAGAACTGATAACCCGAAAATGAACAAATAATTCTTTGCTGCGGCGGTCAACGCTGTGCCCACCGCTTACGATAAGGCGGCAAATAAACGGCAGGAATAAAACACAAAGAAAAGGCAGCCGGACGATCAGATCCGACTGCCTGCTTTGATTTTCGGTTTTTTAATTAGCCTCTTTTTCTTTACTCTCTTCTTTATGATGTGCCGGTTTGGTGACGCGCGCGCTGTTAAACAGAACGATAAACGCGCCGGCGTTATGAAGGAACGCGCCGAGGATGGGAGAAATCACGCCTATAGCGGCGAGGAAGATCATCAAAAAGCTCGTCATAAACGCGATAATAATATTCTGGTTGATGATCTCCTTCGTCTTTCGCGCGAGCAAAACTATAAACGGCAGATTCATCAAGGTGTTGTTCATCAGAGAGATATCCGCGCTTTCGATGGCTGTGTTGGAGCCCATCGCGCCCATCGCGATACCCACGTCCGCTTCGTTGAGCGCAAGCGAGTCGTTGATGCCGTCGCCCACCATGGCGACGGTGTGGGACTCCTTTTCCTTTTTCAGCAGCTCGAGCTTTTGCTCCGGCAGCAGCTCGCAGTGCAGAGCGTCCACCGTAACGGCTTCGGAGATCTTTTGCGCTTCCGCCCGATTATCGCCGGTCATCACGGATATCCTTTTTATCCCGATCTTGCGCAATGAGGCGAAGGTGTCCGCCACGTCGTCCCGAAGGATATCGCTGAACACCACGCACCCGAGCACCTGTTTGTTCTTCGCCACCCATGTTGTGGAGCCCGTCGGAGCGTCTTCGCATGGAAGGGCATAGCCCGATTTGATAAGATAGCGGCGGCTGCCGAGGATCACGGTATCGTCGCCCTTTACTCCGGCAACGCCGTTTCCCACGGTCTCGGTGATCGTATAATCCGTATCGTAATCAATATCCTTGCAGAGCCGAACGATCGCTTTTGACGCGGGATGGAGCGAACCGTGAGCGATAGATGCGGCTGAGCGCAGCATTTCCTCCTCGCTGCCGGCGGCAAACAGCTTTGTTTCCACCGCTTCCAGCGTCCCGTTGGTGATCGTTCCCGTTTTATCAAAGATAAAGGAATCCGCCTCCGTCAGATTTTCAATAAAGGCCGGGTTCTTGATGAGCACGCCGCGTTTGGAGGCGGCTGCCAGCGCCGATATCACGGGCGCGGAGGAAACGAGCATATATCCGCACGGGCAGCTTACGACAAGGACCGCGACCGCACGGGAAATATCCTTTGTAAAAAACCATATCAACGCCGCGACCGCCAGAACAAACGGGATATAGTATTTCATAAAACGGTCTACCAGAAGCGTTTCGGGCAGCGTCATATTTTCTGCGTTTTCAAGCAGCCGCACGATACGGCTGAAGGACGTGTCCACATAGGCTTTATCAACTCTGACCGTCAGAAGCCCGTCGATGCTCGTAGTGCCCGCATATACCTTATCGCCTTTGCCGACGCTTTTCGGAAGCGATTCGCCTGTCAGAGATTTCTGGTCCATATTCGCTTCACCCTGAAGGACCGTGCCGTCTATCGGCAGGGACATTCCGGACTTTACGAGGATGACGTCGCCCTCCTTCAGTGAAGCGGCGTCCACCTCACGCTCCTTTCCGTCCGAAAACAGCAGAGCGGTACGCGCCTGCATCTTTTTGAGCCCTTCTATGGCGTCTCTGCCGCCCATGATGCTTTTTTCCTCAAAAAAGTGAACGACGGTCAGAATGACGGGAATCAGTATCGCAACGACGAATTGTCCGTCCAGCACAGCGACGATCATCGCGACTGAAACGAGGATCTCCATTGAAGAGCCGACGTCCCTGTGAAGAAAACCCTTTACGGCGGTCACCAGAACGGGGATACCGATTATCAGCACGCTTATCAGGTACAGCAGCTCCGCGACCTGAGTCTGATCGGGCGCGATCCGGCTCAACAGCAGCCCGGCCGCGAAAAAGACGAGCGCCGCTACGGCGGACGCGATAGCGCCTGACAGCTTTTTCTTGTCCCTGTCGGAAATATATGCCGCGGAGCGTTCCTTCAGCGATTCCTCGGCCATATGATCGATTTTTTTCATAGTATCGCCTCTCTTTTCAACGCATGATACCTCGCGGTTCCCTATTTGCCGCTCGGCAGGATAAGGCGGGTCGAGCCGCCCTCCGTTTGGGGAACTACTACAGTTGCCCCGCTTTGCGTCAGCACCTTACCGACCCTTGTGCGGAATACGCCGTTAAATATCACGTCCGGGTTTTGGATATACTGCTGATAAAGCCCGTTGAATTCCTCCGCCACGCTTGTCGCCTTCGCTACGGCTGCGGACTGATACGCGTTGGCGCCGTCTACCAGCTCCTTCGACTTTGCCTGCGCCGACGGAATGGCGGATTCCTCATAGTCCTTTGCCTGCTGGATCAGCGTTTGTTTTCTTACAGAGGCGGTGGTGGCGTTGTTGAAGGCCTCTATCGCCTCCTCCGGCGGCGTGATCGACGTGAGCTCGATATTTGTGAGCGTGACCCCGAGGCCGACGCTGTCAGCTACCGCCTGCGCGTTTCGCATGGTCTTTGCCGTCAACTCGGATTTCTCGGTCGTCAGTACGTCGTCCACCGCTGTTCCTGCCACAAGCGCCGTCATTTCACCGGCGACTATCCCCTGCAGCGTTCCGGCGATATCGTTGATGCGCAGCGCGTAAGCGACGGGATCGCTGATTTTGTATTTCAGGCGTATATCCATGCGCACGATATTGCTGTCTCCGGTGATAACGTAGCCGTTGGCCTGTATCGCCTTGTTTGTGAGGGAGCCGCTTCCCGCCAGAGCGTCGACGGAAAGCTCCTGCACGCGCTCAACGGGGACCTTCACCACCTCGTCGATAAAACTCGGCAATGAAAAGTGAAGCCCCGGCTGCTTTATCTGTTCTTCCCTGGTCGATCCGGTCAGCGCGCCGAATCGCAGCACCACGGCAACCTCACTGCTGTCCACCTTGTAGATCCCCGTCAGCAGGATAATGGCGAGTGCGGCGACGACGACCCATTTAAAATACCTGATACCGGTGTTCAGGAACCCTTCAAATAATACAATGCTCTTTTGTTTCATTGTCGTATCCCTTTTTAAGGCTTTAATTTTTACTCAGTCGCAAGGATGTCAAAAGCTGAATCCCCGGCGTTCATAATAATGACGGTATCGGCGGAAACCGAGTTTTCAAGCGCGATCAGCTTTTTCAGGTAAACGAAAAGCTCCGCGTTAGCGTCATACGCCTCTCCGTAGATTTCGGCGATCTTTTTTTCGGTTTCGGCGTTGATCTTAGCCGCCTGCGTGCGTCCGTCGGCGACGATCTGCGCGGCCTTCGCGTCGGCTTCGCCGGTGATCTGCGCCGCGTCGCGCTTACCCTCCGCCAAAAGCTTTGTCACCTGCTTTTCCCTGTCGGCGATCATCTGCTCCAGAACGCTTTGAAGATTGTCGTCCGGCAGAGCGATGCGTTTGATGCGGACCTCCTCCACCGCGATACCGTAGTCCGAAAGCGCTTTTTCTGCTATGCGCTGTTTCATCTCCCGCGTTATCTCGTCTATACGGATGCTGTCGAGATCGGTCGAAACCAGCGCGGACAGCTCATAACTGCCCATTACTCCGTTTTTGACGTTTGAAGTCAGGTCGTTGAGATAAACGGAAGCGTTGCTTATATCTCCGACGCTGCGGTAGAACTGCAGCGGGTCGCTGACGTGCCAAATGACGTACGTCTGCAAAATGATATTCTTCTTGTCGTTCGTCAGCGTCTCAGTGTATCCGGAATCCATATACTGGCTTCTCGCGTCAAAGGTGACGACCTTTTCAAACGGAGACGGAAGCTTCAGATAGAGCCCGGCCTGCGTGCAGGTTTTACGGACGTTGCCGAAGCGGGATACGATGGCATAGGAGCCCTCCCGCACGGTAAAGCTGAAGCCGAACACAAAAATGATGGCGACAAGCAATGCTGCCGATACCCATTTGATCCATTTTTTCATGATGTTATCCTCCAAAAGCCGGTATTATTGCGCTCCGCCGTTTTCAGGCTTGGCGGAGGTGACGAAATCGGAGCTGTTGACAACGTTGTGATTGCCTGAAAAATCTATCAGATAATCGGAAGGGTCGAGATCTCCGATAAAAACGTATACCTTATTTCCGGAAACGACGGTCTCGAACGTGTCCAGATATTTTGCCAGCGAGACGGCGTCGGGATGCTCCTTATACGCCTGCGCCGCCGCCAGAAAACCGTCGATCTCATATTCCGCTTCGGAGACCCGCTGCGTCTGGTCCTTTTTCGCCACGAGGACCAGCTCGGCAGCTTCCTGTTCGGCTGCGGCGAGCTTTTCAGCCTCCTCGGCTCTGGCGTTGGTTATAAGAGTGTTCTTTTGGATGCCCGCGCTGACGACTCCCTGATAGACGTCCGCGATATCGATGGGCGGGTGAATACTCTCGAGCGTTACGCTGCCGACGCGCAGGCCGATCCCGGAGGCTGCGCAGAAGTCGTTCAGTTCTTTTGCTATTTCTTCGGACAAACCGCTTCTGTCCTCGCTCAGGAAGGTATCGAGATCGGTGGATACCGTTCGGCTTAGAATGATCTCATAGGCCTTCGCGGTCAGAACGTCCTCCGGAGAAGCGTAAGCGGTTACGTATTGGCACAGATCGTCGATCACATAGGCTATTTTGACGTTAACGGACACAAGCTCGTTGCCGTTGCCCAAAAGGAGCTGGTATTCCTCTCCGCCGTGCGCCTGCGTCCAGAGGTTGTCGACGGACTGCTGCTTTTCATAGCCGACCAGCACCTCTTTCACTCGCGCCGTATCGTAGATCTCCGCCTTATCAACCGGCCACGGAAGCTTGACGTGCAGCCCCGCCTCAACAGGCGAGCTTTCAAGTATGCGGCCGAAGCGGTAAACGACCGCCTGCTGCTGCAGATCGACCTTGTAAAAACAGGAAGCCAGCAACAGGACCGCGAGCAGGGAAAGAAGCGCGGTGGGAAGCAGACTGACGGCATAACGGATGCTCCAGAGGGATTTCACCGACAGACCTGTGTTTTCCTCTAAAAAATCGGCGAAGCTCTTTTTTTCATCTTTTTTTGTAAAACGCAGCAAAAACAGGTAATCGAACGTTTTCAGGAGGTCCTTCTTTATGAGCCCCTTCGCAGCGCCAGTTAAGAACAGCAAAACGAACGCCAGCGATATTCCCTTGATCACCCACACCAAAACCGGAAGACAGGATATGTTGAGAATACTGTTCAGCGCGAAAAACAGCGCGGAAACCGCGTACACCGTTCCACAGCATAGGATCATTCCGCGGGCTGTGACGCTGCCCGGTTTTTCGGGAAGCCCCTTCATCCAATTGCCCGCGATGAAATATACCGCGGCCGCCAAAACGCTTATCCCTATAAAAACAACGCCGTATTTGCCGTCGGAGGCCAGCGTGCCGATATAAAAAGCCTGAAACTGCAGCAGCGTGAAGCGCGCCAACATAAAAACCAAAAGGCACATGTGAACGACGGTGATAAGCTTAAGGGACTGCAGACGGGAAAGGCGCGACGCTGTACCGCCGCGCTTCGCCTCTTTTGTTTCCTCGGCCAAGGGCGTGTTTTCCGCGTCTGTGAGAGGCTGAGAAGCTTGTGTCCGACGCGGTTTTTTACCGATATGAAAGCGTGAAGCGCCGCTCCGTGGGCTCCTTTTTTTCTTTTCGGCCGTTTTAACGGTCTGCTGGCCGTTTTTCTCTTTCTCGACGCTGTGCGCGAAAAACTCCGTGACAAGTATAAGCGCGTAGATATAGGAGAAGTATTTACCGATCGCGAAAAACTGCTCCAAAACGTACAGATACCCGAGCCACGCCTCCGCCGCGTAGAAAATAAAGCTTGTTACGGTAAAAAGGATCCACGGGAACAGATACACTCTGAGATCTTTTTTCTTTTTCAATTCCGTTTCAACCCCGTTTCAAAGGAATGATAAATTTATGATATCGGGAAATAGTTTGTTTTCAGATATATTAAAAGGCTGCCGTTCCGTTTCCGGATTGGCAGCAAGCTGTAAGCGCAGGAAAAGAACGCGTCGCCAACCGCATTGGTTATTTAACGGCTTTTATTTCTTGAAAAAAGCCGTGAAATTATCCCAAAGATCTTTGAAATAATCAACGATTTTCTCAAAGAACGCTCTGATCTTCAGCGCGGCCGAATCAGCGGCGCTGGAGCTTAAAAGCTCCTCGGTAGTCATCGTGTAAGTTTCGTAAACGGTCGGGTCGTTTTTATCTATGGTTATCACGCGGAAGCCTCTGTGGTTGTCGTTGTAGGAAGCAAAGGTACAGCCGGGAGAGGAAACGAGATCGATGCCCTCATAATCCACCACGTAGGCGTTTATATGGTCGTGTCCGAAGAAGACGGCGGTCACGTCGCCCTGCTCAAGCATGGCGTTGACCTGCGCGTAACCCGGCGCGAAGGAAGTGTTGGGAGGACACGGAGCTTCCGCCAGCCAGTTGGTGTTCAGGTCGGTGCCGTCGGGCAGCGTGTACCATGAGCCGGCAAAGCTGACGGCGCCTTCCGTTCCCTCGGGCACCTCTTTCAACGCGTCCTTGATCTGAGGGGGCACGATGTGCTGGAACGCGATGGACGGAACCACTTCGCCGCCGTTTGCAGCTTTCAGCTCGTCGGATTTCGCGCGGTACCACTCGATCTGCTCGGGAAGCACGTAGCCGTAGCCTCCGTAATTATCGTCCGGATTGTAGTTGCCGGAATCGAAGCACCAGATATTGAACAAGACCTTGTCGCTGTCCTTGGATCCATATACGGGGATATTGTAGGTTCCGGCGTTCATAGTGTGATTTTCACCGACGGTCAGCTCCGCCGTCACGCCTGTGCAGCCGATGAAGCACTTGTACGTTTCGTACTGGGCAATCTGCTCAAGCTTGGTATATGGCGTATCGTCGTCGTCATGGTTGCCGAAAACCATTGCCACCGGCACGCCGTATTTTTCAAGGATATCCATATAGCTCTTGATGGCGGCGCGTCCCTCGAGCTTCGTTTTGCAGGAATAACCGCCGATATTATCGCCGGTAAGGATGATCAGATCGGGGTCGCTGGCTTCGATCGCCCGTTTCAGCGACTTCTTAGCCAGGGGATCCAGCACTTCATCGTCCTGAATGTCGGCCATCTGAAGGATCTTCAGCTTTCCGTCGTCATTGAACGAAATATGCGCGTTGGCGGGACGGGACACGTCCACGTCGGCAACGGACGCGATAGCGGGGATGAGCAACAGCACGCCCAACACCAGACACATCGTAACCGCAAGTTTTTTCTTAAACTGTTTCATAGTATCTCTCCTTAATTTTTGTAATTTTATTATAGCTTTTTAATTTAAAAAAAGCAAGAGAAAATGGAATTAATCGTAATATTTGACCGACCTTGAGCGGACGGTTCCCGCGACGGCGTTTGTGCCGACACGAAAATCGAAGCGTCGCGTCTGATAAAACGACAAAGAATTATAGAAATGCAACAAGCCGCCGGAAGGGGATCCCCAACCGGCGGCCATATTATTCATTTATCTGAAAAACGTATTATCAACTGAAAAACGTATCATCCGAAGATTTTGCGGAAAATAGCGAGGAGCCTGTCGATGATAGTGGCAAAAAAGCGGATCACACTCTTGATGGGATTTATTGTGTATTCCTCGTTTTCAGGGATCTCTTTCTCACAGACGTCGCAGATACCGTCGCCGTTTTCATCGACGTGCCCGAGCGGCATTATGAGCTGCTGCTCTGTCAGGACGCTGCCGCACACAGAGCATTTTACACCGTCGGTGGAGCCGGACTGGGTGCAGGTGGCGGGAGTTCCGGGAATGATCTCGGGAGTATGGCCATCAGGCTCAATAATCTCGGGTTCCTCAAAAACCTTTTCGCAGACAAGACACACAGCGCCGCCGCGGTAGCCGTTTGCGGTGCACGTCGGCGCTATATAATTGTTTACGCCTATACGGTGCACGCAGTAGTTTTCGCCGGAATCGATAAGAACGTAATTTATACCGTTCTCCTCACAAAAGCTCTGCTGGGCGGAACCGGTTTTGCAGTAGAGCGTGACATAATCGCCGACAAGGGAGTCGGGCAAAAGATTCCCATAAAAGCTATCCGTCAATTCTTCTATATCGGAAAATTCCGTTCCATAGAATTCGTTATATCTTCTGACGATCTCGTTATATAATGCCTCATCACCGTCAACGTTAAAATATCCCTCTCTTGAGACCTCCAGCTCAAGATCCAGATACTTTGCGTATTTTTCGTTCGCGCTCACTTTATTGAAAGCAAGCACCATCTCTTCTCCGCCCTGATCAAAAACCGCAACGCTCTGTGAACGGTTGATTATGGCGTAAAGACGCGGGCAGAGCAAAAACACGTTTCGGGAAAGCGTCGTCACGGTTGACGGGATATCCGCCGTCGCGAGCTTAAAGCAGTATCCGAACGCCATTCTGCCTATATCGGTAACGCCCTCGGGGATAATGACATTCTCAAGGCCTGAGCAATAGAAAGCGCTGTATTCAATTACCTCCAGCGTTGTCGGAAGAGAGATGCTCTTGAGCTTATGGGTGTACTGAAACGCACACTCGCCTATGCTTTTAACGCCCTCGGGAAGAGTTACCGACGAGCAGGAAAAGGCGTTATAAAAAGCGTAGTCGCCTATCGCGGTGACGTTTCCGCTCACAACGATGCTTTCAACTTCTTTTATATAATCCTCCCAGGGCTGCACAGGCTCGCCCTCGTTGTCGTCATACGTAAAGTCGGGCATGGGGGCTGCTTCATCGCCGCCGTATAAAACCGTCAGGACCCCGTTTTCAACGGTCCATGTAAAAAGCCCTTCAAGGTCAAGGGCTCCGGAAGCGTCCGGGCCGGCGGCAAACGCAACGTAAGAAAAAACAGTCGACAGCATTACCGCGGCCAGCAGCAGGCTTGTTATTCTTTTCAGCTTCATTTGAAAAACCTCCTAAAAAATTGATTTCAGGCGTATTATACCAACAAAAAACCGTACAAAGTTTAAAAACGGCGCGAATCGGTCGATTTTCGGCGCGAATCGTTCGTTTTCAGCCGACATGCAGCTCTATTTGCAGTGTGAACACCCCTTCGCTGTGGGTAAAGGAGACTTTTCCGTTGTATTTACCCGCGGTTTTTTTGATGCTTCGCAATCCGTAACCGTGAAACTCCCGGTCGTCTTTTGTGGTTTTCAGGCTTTCTCCCGAGAGTTTAAGCTCTCCCGAAAAAGGATTTTCAACGCTCGCGAAAACAACTCCCGCCCTGAAACCGCACGAAACGCGAACAGACCTGTCGCCCGCGGTTTTCGCTGCGGCCTCTATGGCGTTATCGAGGGCGTTTGAAAACATGGTGTATATATCGGCGGGATCGACGCCGTGGGACGGGAAAACGCTCCCGGGAGCGAGGACAAGAGAAACGCCGCATTTTTCGGCAGCCTGCTGCTCGCACTCCAAAACAGTGTCAAAGCTTATATTGCCGGTGGAAAACCGGGGGCGTGAAGCCTCGAGCTCAACGTTGAAGCTTTTTATTAACTCCTGCGCCTCTTCATTTCTTCCTTCCCTCACGCACATGAGCAGGGGGCGAAGCTTTTTAGGGAGGTCGTGACGGAACATCCTGAGCTCGTCATTTTTCTTTTCCATGCTTTCAAAATGCTCGAGCTGCAGCGAAAGAGTTTTTTCATAGTGCTCCTGAGCAAGCCTGGCTTTCAGAAACGATTTAACGGCATAGCCTATGGTTAGCGCAAACAGCGGAATATTAGAGAGTGTGATAAAGAATTCCGTTCTCCGCTGTGCTGTGTTATTAAGCCCCAGAATGACCATTGATAAAACAAAAACAATGGTCGTTACCGCGATCAGGACAAACAGAGGCGCGTTTATTTTTGCCGCTTCGCTGTTTTTTTTCAGCTTTTTCCTGATAAGGGTGATCGCAAAAAGCACCGAAAACAGAAGAAACGAAACAAACGCTCCGGCTAAAAGCTCCTCGGCTGAGTTCTGCCTGAGATAATCATATCCCGTGAACATAAGCAGCACGTATTTCAGCGCGCCGAGAGCGGCGTCGCAGCACAAAGCGGCGATCAAAGCCTTCCAGACGTCCTTTGAAAAGAACAGTAAAGCAACGCATATAAACGGGACAAGCAGCCCAACAGTGAGCACCCAGTCTCCGAAACGCGCCGGATCTGCTTCCCTTTGCACAGAAAGAACCGCGCTTCCGAACGTCAAAAACGAGATAAGGACATATACATAAAGCTTTTTAACATATATAAGGCCGAACCACAGCCGTGTGAGCAAAACGCATGACGACACCGAAAAAACCGCGTCAAGCAAGGTCAGCGCATAACGCAGCTCAAGGCTGTTTTCCAAAAGAGAAACAAGAGCCGCACTCATCCTTCTTCCCTCCGGAACGACCTGAAATTATATGATGAAAAAGCCTGCTGAAACTCCCTGAATCTGCTCATGGGAATAACGCTGCCGTTCGATACCGTAACGCCCTTTTTATCGTAAGCGCTCACGTGCATCAAATTGACAATATATGAGCGGTGGACTCTGAAAAAGAGTTCTTCGGGCAGACAGTTTTTTTCAAGCTCGGTTATTTTATACGGAAACTCCTCAAACGAGTCAAAAAAACAAAAGCGGCAGACCTTGTTTCTTGCTTCGACGTACAGAACCTCCTGCGGATAAACCACGCGCGCGGCCTTTTCTTTTTTCAGTACGACGCGGCGAAAATAAGATCTCGAATAAAGCCTTTCGAGCACCTCGTTCAGGCGTTCGGGGTCGGCGGGCTTAACAAGAAACGCCTCGGCGTAAATGATTTTATTTATGACCTCCACGGCGGCGCGTTCATAACTTGTTAAAAAACATATCGTGACCGCGTTTGAATATTTATTTTTCAGCTTTTCGGCGAGATCGGCACCGTTCATTCCGGGCATGGCGTAATCGAGGAAATAAACGTCGTATTTCTCACGTTCGAGAAGCTCGTTTCCGGAAACGAAGCAATCACATACGATATCACGGCCGCGCTCGGCAGCGTAGCCGTATATCATTCTTTTCAAGCGCTCGTTTTCAGTTTTTTCGTCGTCGCAGACTGCAATTCTCATTCCGGTCACCGTAAACTCTTTTTATATTTTTATATTATCACAACCGCTCCGGCAAAGCAACCACAACCTCATTGTTTTTTTCTTTTGTCCGAAGCCAAAGTGTAAAATAAAGTTATAACGCTTCACTAAACGGGCGTGATCGCTGTTTTTGATCATACTATCGAGTAGGGCGGGTTTATCTCGCTCTCTCACACCACCGTACGTGCCGTTCGGCATACGGCGGTTCAATTCAATTTCA
>JAFSWN010000181.1 GCA_017450185.1 Clostridia bacterium
ATGAAATGTTCTCCCGTCTTGTTAAGTGTTGTCTATGTAACGGCTTCTTTGTCGTTTAAAGCCGCAAAACTGTACCGTTATCGAATAGAATTCGTCTGACGGTCAATTCCCTTGCAAAACATATTTCCATTCGATTTCGGTACAAAAACGCGGATATAGATCCGATGAAAAATTGCGAAAAACAGGGGGCTTGAATAATCTTTGGGAAGAGAGAGGTACGCAAAAACATCAATAATTATATCGCCGGGGGTATGGTGATAATTTCTGTTACTTCTGTAACCGGCATCATGGTAACAAAAGTTACAGGTTTTTACGACATACCCTTGTAATGTATTCGGCTTGTCCCGCAGATCGAAATTAGGCTGTCCCGCAACAATCGGCGTTTTTCAAAAACCGGACCATATATTAAGGGGAAGGGAGAATCTGAGCCAAACCCGCCGATTCCGGCTCACCGGCAAACCGGCTGTGCCAAATTGACACAATATTTCTCCTTCCGGCAAGTGATACAGATATTTGATACCTGCCCCCACTTAAATAAACTACGTCCACTTGTTTTTCAAAGTTGAATACTGCTCGCACGCTTTGGGCAGGAGCGGCAATCTGAATGACGCCAACAGCGCCGTTTTTGACGTCACGGCGTTCTTCCTTAAAACCGGATTAGCGTCATTACGGCGTCAAGAAGTTTTGACGGGGTGCAGGGGGACTTTTTCAAAAGTCCGCCCTGCCGCAGGGTGCTGTCCGCAGACAGCAGGGGCGCGCAGCCCCTTCCGCCTCGCAGAGCCCACTTGGCATCTTTGCAGCTCCGCTGAAAGTGTCATAGTGGGTTACGCACTTTGAAAAGGTGCGTAACAGAAGATGGGCGTTCCTTTACATATTTTTGATAAAGGAGTTGATTGCTATCGCAAAAGCAAACTACACCGTCGCACGGGTGAAGACGTACACCGCTTCCTCCGTCGGCAAAGCAGAACGGCATAACGAGCGTAAAAACGAAAGCTATGCCAACATGAACGTGGATCTTTCCCGTTCACCGATGAACGTCCATTTCAAAGATTGCGGAGACCTTACTTACAACCAGGCCCTGCAGCAGAAGCTCGACACCGGGGAGCTCTCCCTGCGCAGCCTGCGGCAGGACGCAAAGATCTTCGACGAGATGATCGTGGACGTCAACACCCAGTATTTTGAAGAAAGGGGCGGATACGCATTCGCCAGACGCTTCTATGAGGAAGCGTATCGCTTCGCTGCGGAGGAGTACGGGGAAGAAAACATCCTCTCCGCCGTGATGCACGCCGATGAGCTGAACAAGGCGCTGACCGAGAAATACGGGTATCCCGTGTATCACTACCACATGCACGTTGTGGCGCTCCCCGTGGTGAAAAAACAGGTGCTGTGGTCAAAGCGGTGCAAAGACAAGGCGCTGGTCGGCACCGTAAAAGAGGTCGTGTTTCAGATCAGCCATTCCAAGAAATGGAAGTCCGAAAAGAAGCTGGATGAAGACGGCAAGCCGATTCTGCGCGCCGACGGCAAGCCGCAGCTTATCCCCTCCTACAGCCTGTTGCAGGATCGGTTTTACGAACACATGTCCGGCGCGGGATTCTCCGATTTCATTCGCGGAGAGCGCGGCAGTACAGCCGAGCATCTTACCACGCTGGAATATCAGATCAAAAAGGATCAGGAGCGTCTGGACGAAATCAAACAGCAGGCAAAAGACGCGGAACATGATTTTATGTTCGCCAAAGAGATTGACAAAACACTTGAAGAAATCGACGGAATCGGAAAGCTGAATCGTCTGACGGGAAACTATACCCTTTCAAAATCTGAATACGATGAAGTCACCGCTCTTGCAAAAGAAGGCATCACCGGCAGAACCGTGATTGTTAATCTTTCCAACAGCAGGGACGAGTATCAGCGCGACTATCTCTTTTACAGAAAGCATTATGAGGAATTGAAAGAGAAATATGACGCGCTGAAGGATAAATGCAAGATATTTCTTGACGCGCTGGAGCACTTCCCGGAGGTCGTTCAGAAATTCGTTGATACGGTCCGTGGGTTATTCGCCAAAAGAGAAGCCGAAGAAAAAGCGGCACGCGAAAGATTACTTGCCGAAAGAGAAAAGGCGAAACAGGAACACAGAGCGAAAATCCGGCGCGGCGGTCGGGAGAGGTGACGCCTATGCAGACATACAAAGGTAACTTCTACACAGATTGGGTACAAGCTTACTGTCCTTCCCGCCCTTCACAAATGCCAGAGAGAATATATGTTAAGGAGATGAATTGAAGATGAAAGAAAACAAAGAGGCCCCGCACATGATTAAGGTGCCGGATTCGATTCAAACGGAATTTGAAGAAATGGTTTCCTATCTGGAACAGATGACACAGGAGGAACGGCTGGCGTGGTTCGCTTCGCTCAAACCGGCAGACGTGAGGTTCTTAAAAGAGATCGACGGCACGACGTATATCGTCCGCGCGCTGTTCCGCAAAGACGGCAAAGAAAGTCTGATCGGAAAAACGATACGTCTGCTTTTACAGGATTCCGCGTCGTAAAAAATATCACGTTAAAGTGTTGAAGTCTTTTGCCGGATATGGTATGATGGGCTTGTCCTGAAATTCATATCATTCCGGCTGAAGAAAGGAGTTTTATGAAAGCAAAAATCAATCAGTCGGAAAAAATCGACGCTCTCTACTGCCGCCTGTCCCGCGACGATGAGCAGGAAGGGGTATCGGGGAGCATCAAAAACCAACAGGCGATTCTTGAAAAGTATGCAAAGGAAAACGGCTTCAAAAATCCACGCGTGTTCGTGGACGACGGCTGGTCCGGCGTCACCTTCGCGAGACCGGCATTCACCGAGATCATGGAGCTTGCCGAACAGGGGCTGATCCGGACGCTGATCGTAAAGGACCATTCCCGCCTCGGCAGAAACCGACTGATCGTCGGGCAGTTGATGGAAGAGGAATTCGACCGTCTCGGCATCCGGTATATCGCGATCATGGATAACATCGACACGGCAAAGGGGATCAGCGATATCGTCCCGATGCAGGACTTATTCAACGAATGGCACGCAAAAAACACCAGCCAAAAGGTGCGAAACGTTTTCAAGAGCAAGGGAATGTCCGGGCAGCCGCTGACGACGAATCCGCCTTTCGGGTATATGAAGGCTCCGGAGAGCACGAAGCGCGATATCAAATGGATCGTCGATGCGACAGCAGCCGAAATCGTGCGGAGGATCTTCAAGCTCTGTATTGAAGGATTGGGACCGACGCAGATCGCAAAGCGTCTGGAAGCGGACAAGGTGATGACGCCGACGGAGTATTGGAACAGTATCGGCAGAAAATGCTCCGCCACACCGGCGAGACCGTTTCACTGGAGCGCGGACGCCGTTTCCGTTATTCTCGCGCGGCAGGAATACTGCGGCGATACGGTCAACTTCCGCAGCACAACGAAATCCTTCAAGAACAAGCAGAAGATCGAGCACGCGCCGGAGGAATGGAAGGTATTCCCGAACACGCATCCCGCGATCATCGACAGAGAAACCTTTGCGCTGGTGCAGGAGCTGCGCTCCCACCGCCGCAGACCGACAAGATCGGGAAAACTGAGCATGTTTTCCGGGCTGCTCTACTGCGCGGATTGCGAGGCGAAGCTCTACTACAACATCGGCAGTGAAAAGCATCATTTGAAACCGTACTTTTTCTGTTCCTCTTACCGTAAGAACAGCGAGGTTTGCTCCGCGCACTATATCCGTGAAACGGTGATCGAGCAGACCGTCCTTGAAACGATGCAGCGGGTCTTCCGCATGATCGCGATTTTTGAGGACGAATTCGTGGAAAAGCAGCGGAAACACTACGGAATCGAGCAGAAAAAGGCGCTTTCCGCAAGGAAAAGGGAGCTTGAGAAGGTAAAACGCAGGATCGAAGAAATCGACACGCTGATCCAGCGGCTGTACGAGGATAACGTCAAGGGAAAGATCGACGACGAACGCTTCGCTACGCTTTCCGCGTCTCTGGAAACGGAGCAGAAAGCCCTGAAAGTGGAGCTTCCCGAAAAGGAAGCGGCGCTGACGGAAGAAACCGACCGGGAAAAGGGCCTACAGGATTTCGTCAGAAAAGCGAAACGGTTTACCGAGCTTCAGTCGCTTACGCCGGAGATCGTGCACGAATTCATCGAGAAAATCGTGATCCACGAAGCAGTCATCGTAGAGAACCGCCGCGTACAGTTGATCGACATCTATTTCAACGGCGTCGGCATCGTCAAGGAATTGACGCCGGAGGAAATGGAAAAAGGCTTTCAATCTGTACTGAAAGCAAGAAAAACGGCATGACCGTAAAGCCATACCGTAACAAAACAACAATTTATTAATCATTTAAGTTACAAAGACCGCCGCTTCGGGCACCTTCCTTATGTCGGGTGCCCGAAGGGCGGTTTTTTTTACGTCAATTAAACTTCCGGTCCCGAAAGCAGGGGCAAGCGCCCTTTGAAAAGACTGCCGCGCCCGTCAGAGGACGGTTTCATATTATGCGGAAGGTTTTGACTTCAAACGGTTTTATGCTGAACTCGAGCAAAGCGCCTGCGGGAAGCTCGCTTTCGTTTTGCTCCATCAGGCTGCACTCAAATATCCTTGAAGGAACGAACGGAAGCTTTATTGCCGCATCGGTGTGCTTTTTGGCGGTCTCGTTTACTCTTATAATGATACCTTCGCCGTCCTGAGCCTGCTTGACGGCTTCAAGAGAGACGTTTTCGGCGCTGACGCTCATGAAGCTGCGGCAGGCTTCTTTTTTATTTCCCGTTTCGCAGAACACGGCGCTAAGAGGCTGATTGAGCTTTTCGGCCTCGCATATAACTCCCGACGAGTGCCATTCTCCCGCGTGAGGATATATGCTGTAAACAAAATCCTGCTCGCCGATGTCGCCGTATTTATCGGGGCATACGGGCCCGCGCATCAGAGTTATCCGCATAACGTTATCTGTTATATCGTGGCCGTATTTGCAGTTGTTGAGAAGCGCGACTCCCCTACCGCTCTCGGAGAGATCCACCCACTTGTGCGCGCAGCACTCGAACATGGCCGTTTCATAGGGGTTGTTCGCGAAGGTGGGACGCTCAACTGCTCCGTGAGCCACGTTGAAGGTGCTGTAGCGGGCGCGGACGCTTACGGGGAATTCGGCCTTTAGCACCTTTTCACGCTCCTGCCAGTTTACATGCGTGCAGAAATCAAGGCGTTTGCTGCCTGAATAAAGAGTTATATCCTGCGTTATTACCGAAGCGTTATACTTACGCACAACTCTGATAACGCCCTTGAGAGCGCTGTTTTCAATAACCGAAACGCTTTGGGCCGTGTTCAGATAGTCCATATGCAGCTTATAGTCGTTTTCAAGGTTCCACGCGCTTTCGTGGATGGGCTTATCGTGCGAAATGCTGAGAAGATTCCCGCTGCCGGACAGCGCCTCGAAGCCGTTTTCTTTATCTGTGAGCGAAACGAGCTCTCCTTCGGAGTTGAATTCAGCTCTGAGATATTCGTTTTCAAGCTTGAGACCGCACGCGATGTTCGCATTTTCGCCAAAGTTCGTTTCCGAAAGATAATAGCGTTTGAAGCCGACCGCCGGAACGTTTTCGGCGATAAACTCAATGATATTTGCGTTTTCTGCGCTGTTTACCGAACAAACGGCGTTTTCAACCGAGCGGAACCGGGCGGGGACTTTCACCTTCACGGGGCCCGAAACGGCATGCGGGAGCGTGTTCCACACCACAACGGTGTTTTCGTCGGCGAAATCGGCGCTCAGCGCTTCAAGAAGAGAGTTTTTGAGAGCTTCGCCCTCTTCCCTTAGTTCTTTATACTCTTTTCTTGTGTTTATATACACCTCATGGATGGACGTGCCGGGAAGAATGTCGTGGAACTGGTTGGTGAGAAGGATGCGCCACAGCTTTTCGGCCTTTTCTTTATCGTAGCCGCCGGAAAGCACGCCGAGGAGCTCTATATCTCTTAACATGAACTCGCCCTTGCGGTTGTTCTCTTTAACAAAAGCCTGACTTGTGAACGTGCCGCGGTGGTTTTCGTAGTACATCTCGCCGTCCCACACGGGCAGAAGATCGCCGCACTGCTCAACGTCCGAATAAAACTCCTCTACCCTGCCCATTTTGACTTCCGGCATTCCGGGTATCTTCTGATAACGTCGTATCCGCTCTGTCATTTCATACGTGCATCCGCCTCCGCCGTCGCCGTAGCCGAAGCATCCGAGCGTTTTGGTTGTAAGGTCGTTCTGGCGGTTCTTTTTGCGCACGTCGGTGATATACAGAGCGTCGGCGTTGCCGTTATAGCTCATTTTCTGCATATACGCGAGCACCTCGTCGCCGGAATGGGCTCTCCAACGGAACACCGAGAGCGGGAACTCGTTTGTATCGTTTCCGTTTAGCTTTGAAGTAAAGAAATACTTCATGCCGGAGCGTTTTATTATCTGCGGCAGAGCGGCTGTAAAGCCGAAACAGTCGGGCAGCCAGTAGATATCCGAGCAAACGCCGAATTCCTTAATAAAAAATTCCCTGCCGTACAGAAGCTGGCGGATAAGGCTTTCGCCTGAGGCTACGTTGGTATCGGCTTCGACCCAGGTGTTTCCGGTTATCTCCCACTGGCCGTTTTTGACCTTCTCTTTGATTTTCGGGTACAGCTCGGGATAGTATTCTTTTATAAAATAATAAACTGCGGCCTGGCTCTGCACAAAATGGAAATCGGGGTACATATCCATCAGCGCGAGATTGTTCGCAAAGGTCCTTGCGCACTTGCGGGTTATTTCGTTCACGGTCCAAAGCCAAGCCACGTCCAGATGGCTGTGGCCGGTCATGATAACGCTTCCGGGTATGCTGAAACCGATTTTTGAGAGCTCGCTCCAGAGAACCTCCCTCGCCTTGGGAACGTCCGCATAAAAACGCTCTTTCCCGGCGTCGTAATCGGGAACGTGCGCGACCTTTTCAACTGCGTTATATACACGCTTGGCGGTAATCTCGTCGTTCGTTCGCTCATACACCTCATAGGCGCAGTTTATATCGTAGTAAAACGCCTCTGTCTCCTCGTTTATGAGCCTGAGCTCCGCCTTCTGCATGGTGTAGGTCATAAACTTTTCACCCGCTCTTGCGCGGTCCGCGAAGCCGCCGCAGTCAACGGCAGCCTCAAGCTGAAGGTGAAGAGTTTCGCCGGCCTTTAAGGGCTCGGGGAAAATGATATCGTCTCTCGCCGCCCAGCCGGAATTTTCGCGCGAATTGACAGCGCCAACTATTTTGCCGTTTATGCGCACTATTGTTTCGCCGCCGAGAATAAGAGTGAGATATACTCTTCGTCCGGCAAAATTTTCAGGGACAGTGACGTCCGCCTCAAAAAAACGGGTGCCGTCGTAGCCAATATCCCACCTGTCGCCAAGGCGCATAGTTTTTGCGGGCTTGTCGTCGAGTATGATGACTCCCGGCTCCGGGTGCACGCCGGTATAGCTTTTCCACTCGTTTATAACAAGCTTGTCTTCATCGATAAACGGGGAGATATATTTTGTGATAAGATTTTTCAGTACCGGTGGCTTGATAACGCGCATGTGCAATCTCCTTTCGATCTGTATAATCAGTTTTCATCGTTCAAAAGCCATTCAATGACGTTTTTAACAAGGATCCCGTTATAGTTGCCTGAAGAAAAGCTGTCAAGAGTGAGCACGGTTTTCGGATAATTGTCACGGATCGTTCTGAGCGGAACCATCTCACGCTCAAATGTGGTCTCCTCAAGCATTGACGCAGTAACCTGAAAATATGAGCAAACGTCATTTTTCACAGCGATAAAATCGACTTCGCCTGCGCCGATCTTGCCGACATTGACACGGTATCCCCGACGAAGCAGTTCCAAATAAACAACATTTTCGAGAGAATATCCCAAATCGTAGTTTTGTCGCCTGAGCATATGCCTGCGAAGCCCGAGATCGGAAATATAATACTTCGGACTCTGTTTCAACAGCTGTTTTCCCGAGATATCAAAACGTTCAACAGGATAAAAAATATACGGTTCCGTCAGAGCGGACAAATAATCCGAAACGGTGTTGGGCGAGATCTTTCTGCCGGATGAGATAAGATAATCGGAAATACTCTTCACAGATACCGGACTGCCGACGGAATTTGCGAGAAAACGGGCAATATTGCCGAGAAGCGTAATATCGGTGACTTTTCTGCTATCGGGATTTCCATCTCTGCGTTTTTGCCGATCTTCTATATCCTTGATCAGGATAGTATTATATATACCTTCAAGATAAAGGTCTGTTTTTTCATCGTCATCGGAAATACGCGCCACATACGGAAGCCCTCCCCAGCGCATATAACGTAAAAAGGCTTCGTCCCTGCTCTCAGCTTTTATCATACCGCAGTATTCCGCGAACGACAAAGGCAAGATATTTATTTCAACATAACGCCCCGAAAGAAGCGTGGCAAGCTCTCCCGAAAGAAGATACGCATTTGACCCTGTGATATAAAGATCCACGTTTTCTTTTAAGAACAAACTGTCAACCGCTTTCTGAAAGCTGCTTACCATTTGTATCTCATCAAGAAAAACATAGGTTGTTTTGTCTTCAGCCAAACGGGAACATACGAATTCATACAGTGAGCGGTGATCAAGAAGGTCCTCATTTGAAATATCTTCGAAATTCACATAAACGATCCGCTCGTTGAGAACTCCATTCGCAATAAGAGAGTCTTTATACATACTCATAAGAGTACTTTTGCCGGAACGGCGCATTCCGGTTATGACTTTTATAACTCTTTCATCTCTCCATCGTGAGAGCTGTTTCAGATATCCTTTACGTTCAACGACCATTTGCATTCCCTCTTCTTTGATCCAAATCATATTCTGTAATAACAGTATATCCGTATTGGAGGCAAAAGTCAAATAAAATATGCCGAAATCAGAATATTTTTCAGAAGAATCAGAAAAAATTCCGAAATCGGCATTTTTTATTATTATATTCTGATTCAGCCGGCATAATCCATGCCTGTCTGAAGGGCCTTGAGGTTTATATCCTTCAGGTCCGCGTGGCGGGCGGAAACCACCTTGCCGAGGGCGGCTTCAAGGTTTTCGGACGATATGCCGTCGCACTCTTTGATGACCTTGCCCGTCATTATCATGTTCGCAAGGGTGGGCGCGCCTATTTCGGCCGCGAGAGCGGTGGACGGGATATAGAACACCTTGACGTCGCTGCGCGTGACTTTGCGCTCGATGAGGGTGGAATCAACGAATATCAATCCGCCCGGAAGCACGTCTTTTTCGTATTTATCGAGCGAGGGCAGGTTCATGGCCATGAGGATATACGGCTTTGAAACGATGGGTGAACCCACGGGCTCGTCGCTGAGGATAACGGAGCAGTTCGCCGTGCCTCCGCGCATTTCGGGACCGTAGGAAGGCAGCCAGCTCACCTGCTTGTTTTCGATGAGGCCTTTATAGGCAAGGAATTTTCCGGCGAAAAGGACGCCCTGTCCTCCGAAACCGGCAATAAGGATCTCGGTTGTCATTACTCGGTCACCTCCGCGCTTTTATCTCTGTATACGCCAAGGGGATAATAGGGGATCATTTTTTCGTCTACCCACTGAAGAGCCTTCTGAGGAGTCATACCCCAGTTAGTGGGACAGGACGAAACCACCTCGACAAGCGAGAAGCCCTTGCCGTCGATCTGGTTCTGGAACGCCTTTTTAATGGCTTTTCCGGCGGCTTTAACGTTTTTCACGTTGTTAACGGCCACGCGGGTGATGAATTCAGGCGCCTCGAGCCCCGAAAGAAGCTCGCAAACTCTGATGGGATAACCCGCAACCTTGACGTCGCGGCCGTAGGGAGAGGTCTGAGTGACCTGGCCGGGAAGGGACGTGGGAGCCATCTGACCGCCCGTCATGCCGTAGATGGCGTTGTTGACGAAGATTATTGTAATGTTCTCGTTTCTCGTGGCGGCGTGAACCGTTTCAGCCATACCGATGGAAGCGAGATCGCCGTCACCCTGATAGGTGAATATGATATTCTCGGGCATCGAGCGTTTGAGGCCGGTTGCAACGGCGGGAGCTCTGCCGTGAGCGGCCTCCACCATATCGCAGGAAAAATAATTGTATGCCATTACGGCGCAGCCAACCGGCGCGACGCCGATGGTTCTGCCCTCTATTCCGAGGGAGTCGATAGCCTCCGCCACAAGACGGTGGATAATGCCGTGTGTGCAGCCCGGGCAATAATGGAATTCGGCGTCGGTAAGGCTTTTCGGCTTTTCAAAAACTACCATACTCATATACCCTCCTGCATTTTTTTGATGGAATCGAGCACCTCGTCGGGGCTCGGGATCATGCCGCCCGCGCGGTTGCAAAGAGCCACGGGACGAGAGCAGTTTATTGCGAGCCTGACGTCATCGATCATCTGGCCCATTGAAAGCTCAACGCTTATGAAGCCTTTTGCTGTTTTGCTGAGGTCGGCGAGCGCCTTTTTGGGGAAGGGCCAAACGGTGATGGGACGAACAAGACCGGCCTTTATGCCCTGCCTTCTCGCCTCGTTCACGGCGTTTTTGGAAACTCGCGCCGCGATGCCGAACGCCACAACTACGATATCGGCGTCCTCGGTGAGATAGCTCTCATAGCGGACCTCGTTTTCTTCGATGAGCTTATATCGCTCGAAGCGCTCGAAATTCATTTTTTCAAGCTCGTCGGGCTGCAGATAAAGAGAATTTATGATATTGTGCTTTCTCTTCATACCGGTTCCCGTGACCGCCCAGGGCTTGTCGACCGAAACGGTCTTTTCCTCGGGAAGCTCAACAGGCTCCATCATCTGGCCGGTGGTGCCGTCGGCAAGAAGCATGGCGGGCACGCGGTATTTATCGGCGAGATCGAAGGCGAGGCTCGTAAGGTCCGCCATCTCCTGCACCGAAGCCGGGGTGAGGACAATAAGGTGATAGTCGCCGTGACCGCCGCCCTTGGTTGCCTGGAAATAGTCGGACTGGCTGGGCTGGATGCCTCCGAGGCCCGGGCCGCCGCGCTGAACGTTGACTATGAGCGCGGGAAGATCGGAACCGGCTATATAGGATATACCCTCCTGCTTGAGCGAAACTCCGGGAGAGGAGGAGGAGGTCATAACGCGCTTGCCGCTGCCGGCAACGCCGTATACCATGTTGATAGCGGAAATCTCGCTTTCGGCCTGAAGGAAAACGCCGCCTATTTTGGGCATTCTTTTTGACATATAGGCCGCAAGCTCGGTCTGGGGGGTTATGGGATAGCCGAAATAGTGGCGGCAGCCCGCTCTTATGGCAGCTTCGGCTATTGCCTCGTTGCCCTTCATCAATACTTTTTCACTCATTTCAGGCACCTCACTTTTCAACCGTTATAACGCAATCGGGGCACATGGTGGCGCAGAACGCGCATGCGATGCACTTTTCCTGATCGGTCATCACGGCGGGATAATGTCCTTTTTTGTTGATCCTGTCGGAGGCTATCGCGATTATCTTTTTGGGGCACGCCTCGACGCACAGGCCGCAGCCCTTGCAGATATCGGTGTTGAATGTAACCTTTGGCATATAATCACTCCATTCCGCTTGAGACAGGGGACGGTTCTGTGTCTCAAGGCAAAGCGTGTCAGTTGAATTATTAAACTGATTTTGAGACACAGAACCGTCCCCTGTCTCAAAACACTTTCTTCTGTAGTTTCAGATAAAAGAGGTTTTCCGCCGAAACTGTGTTTTTAAGCGTTTCATTTACGGAAGTATAGCGCACGGGAAGTCGCGAAAGCCTTGAGAGCTCTTCGGCTTTCCCGGCAGTTTTTTCTATATCTTCGGGGGACGTTATCTCCCCGAGATTGGAATTGTTGATTATTCCGGTAAATCTCAGCGGACAGGCGGCCTCTATCTCGCCCATCACTTCAAGCGCGCTTTTCGCGTCGGGAGTGAGAGGACGATAGAAATTAACCACAAAAAACATGTCGTAGTTGTTCTCTTCTTTGATATAAGGGGCGAACCTGCCGAGGGCGAGCGCTCCCCTTTCGTCGCCGCCGATGTCGAGAACGGCATAAATATCCCTTCGCTGAACGAGGCCGTACACCTCGCTCGGAAGACTCGGGAGATCGACGCTTGAATTGGCGAACGGCAGCGAAACAACGCCTACGCCCTTTTCCTTGAGCTCCTTCTCGCTGTCCTTGGAGCGGAAATAGGGGTTTACGATATCGATGTCGGCAAGCGACACTCTGAGCCCCTTTTCCCGCAGAAAAAGAGCGTAGTTCACCGCCAGATTCGTTTTTCCGCTGCCGTAGTGGCCGCAGAAAAGGGTAACTCTCGGAAAGATCGTTGTTTTACAGTTCATTTTTTATTAATGATGAAAGATAAAAGATAAAAGATCAAAGAAGGGACCTGCGGTCGGCATTTGTAAAAATGATCAAAGATGAAAGATTCTTTAACGCACAGGTAGCGCCGCGCCCCTGCGCGGTATAGAAACCGGCGTCGATATGTCTATGTTCGATAATTGATGCAACCAAACAACTTCAATCAAAATATGAAGTTTCCTGTACCGCGCGGGGGCGCGGCGCTACAGGATCTATTTGTTGGTTTCATATATAATCAAAACGCGGAGCGTTTTCCGATTTTCATCTTTCATCTTTTTTCTTTATTCTTTCCGTCATGCTTTGAGGCCGAGCGGATATGTCCAGCCCATGAAGTCCTCAACGGTTCCGGTCTGGATGCCGTAGAGGGTATCGTAGAGCTTCTGAGCAACGGGGCCCACCTTGCCGTCCGCCACCTGATGCTCCTCGCCTTCGCAGTTGAGCCAGCCGATGGGAGAAATGACCGCCGCGGTGCCGCTGGCGAAGATCTCCTGAAGAGTTCCGTTCTTTTCAGCCTCGAAAATTTCGTCGATGGAGAGCTTTCTCTCGCTGACCTTCACGCCCCAGTATTTGAGAAGCTGGATAACGCTGTCTCTTGTGATGCCGGGAAGGATGGTCTCGCTGTCGAGAGGAGCGGTGATGACCTCGTCGTTTATACGGAAGAAGGCGTTGGACGTGCCGATCTCTTCAACATACTTGTGCTCGGCGGCGTCAAGCCACAAAACGTCTTTGCAGTCGTATTTCATGGCGTCCTGAGAAGCGCGCATACCGCCGCCGTAGTTTCCGCCGACCTTAGCGAAGCCCGTGCCGCCCTTGGCAGCGCGGATATACTTCTTCTGAACGTAGATCCTGGTGGTGGTTATGCCGCCGTCGTTGGCAGCGTAATAGGAGCCTGTGGGGCTGAGGATTATCATGAAGCGGTAGTGCTTTGCGGGAAGCACGGAGAAGGAAACCTCGTCGCCGAAGATGAAGGGACGAACGTAAAGAGCTGTGCCGGGAGCCTTGGGCACCCAGTCCATATCCTCTTTGATAACGGCCTTGACGCCTGCTATAAGTATCTCTTCGGGGAGCTCGGGTATGCACATACGCTCGTTTGTGCGCGCCATACGCTTTGCGTTCATGTCGGGGCGGAAGAGCTGGATATCGCCCGAAGGAGTGCGGTAGGCCTTCATTCCTTCAAACATCATCTGCGCGTAGTGGAGCACGCAGGAGGCGGGCTCAATGGCTATCGGCTCGTGGGGAACAACTCTGCCGTCGTGCCAGCCGAGGCCCTCGTCCCAATCCATGCAGAACATGTGATCGGTGAAAAAGCGGGCAAAACCGAGCTTGGTCTCGTCCTCGGGACGGGGCTTTGGATGTGTGGTTCTTGTTACGGGAAAATTATAATCCATATCTATGTCTCCTTAAATAATTTTTTTACAAAAAATTAATGATGAAAGAGGAAAGATGAAAGATCAAAGAAGGGACCTGCGGTCGGCATTATATAATCATATAATCAAAACGCGAAGCGTTTCCCGACTTTTATCTTTTTTCTTTTTTCTTTTTTCATTAAATATAAAGTTCCGGTCTTCTGTCTCTGAACACGTTTATCGTGTTCCTTATTTTTTCCAGGCCGCCGGTGTCGCATTCTGCCGAGATTATTTTCTGCGTTTCTCCCGCCTCGGCGAGCAGTTCGCCCAGAGGGTCGAATATCATGGAGTTGCCGCCGTAGACGGTATCGCCCGCTTTCCCACAGGAATTGCAGCAGACCGCGAAGCACTGGTTCTCTATGGCCCTCGCTCTTAAAAGTGCCTTGAGCTGGGGGATCCTGACCTTTGGCCACTGAGAAACCACAAACAGGAAATCAAGCCCGTTAACGCTCATTGAGCGGGTAAGCTCCGGAAAGCGTATATCATAACATATTATAACACCACATGAGAAACCGTCAAGAGAAAATCTTAAAACGTTGTTTCCCTTTTCAAAAAATAAGTGTTCGCCCATCGGTGAAAACAGATGCGTTTTGTCGTAGACGTTGACGACACTTCCCTCGCGGTCAAACGTGACGGAGGTGTTGTATATTATTCCGTCCCTGCTGTTTGCCACGCTTCCTGCAACGATATTAACATTAAGCTCCTTTGCGAGAGCGCCTATTTCGGAAATCACTCTTTCGCAGTTTAAGTCGGCGTGCTCATTAAGCGTGTCCTTCGGGAAAAAGCCGACGTTCCACGTTTCGGGAAGAAGCACCACGTCGGGAGCTTCTTTACAGGCTTCCCTGATCAGCGCTTTCGCCGCTTCAAAGTTTTCATCTGGCTTGTCAAAAGCCATATCCATCTGCGCGCAGGCTATCTTTATCATAATTTGTTCCTCTGGATCTTTCCGCTTATTGTTTTGGGAAGCGAATCCCTGAATTCAACCACTCTGGGATACTTATAGGGTGCGGTGTGGCTCTTAACATAGCTCTGGATCTCTTTTTTGAGCTCTTCGGTGCCAACCGTGCCCTTTGTGAGAACGATGCTCGCCTTTACTATCTGTCCCCTTACTTCGTCGGGCACTGCCGAAACGCCGCACTCCAGAACGTAGGGAAGCTCCATAATGACGCTTTCGATCTCAAACGGCCCTATGCGGTAACCGGAGGACTTGATGATATCGTCCACGCGGCCCACATACCAGAAGTAGCCGTCCTCGTCGCGCCATGCGGTGTCGCCGGTGTGATAAAGGCCGTCCCTGACCGCTTCCGAGGTCTTTTCGGGATCGCGGTAGTATTCCTTGAACAGGCCCATCGGCATTCCTTCGTCGATATGGATGACTATTTCGCCGGTTTCGCCGTTCGGAAGAGGATTGCCGTCGGGATCGACTATGTCCACTTTATACTGCGGAGTGGCCTTGCCCATTGAGCCGAGCTTGACCTTGGTGCCCGAAAGATTCGCAATTGTGAGCGTGGTCTCGGTTTGGCCGAAGCCCTCCATTATCTCAAGGCCTGTAGCCGCGAGGAACTGCTTGGCAACCTCGGGGTTGAGCGCCTCGCCCGCCGTGGTCATGTGCTTGACGGACGAGAAATCGTATTTGCCGAGGTCCTCTTTTATCATCATTCTGAGCATCGTGGGAGGCGCGCAGAACGTGGTTATGCCGTACCTCTTGAACAGCGGAAGGATGTCCGCCGCGGAGAAGCGGTCGAAATCGTATACGAATACCGCGCCTTCGCACATCCACTGGCCGTAGAGCTTGCCCCAAAGCGATTTTCCCCAGCCGGTATCGGAAATTGTGAGATGCAGGCCGTCGGGCTCGCAGCAGTGCCAGTAGCGAGCGGTGACGAAATGACCGAGTGAATAGGTGTGCTTGTGCTCAACCATTTTGGGATTGCCGGTTGTGCCGGACGAGAAGAACATAAGAGCTGTGTCGTCGCCGCCGGGCGTGTCGTCGGTGCGGTCAAAGTGGCTTGAAAAGATGGAATACTCGCTGTCGAAATCGCGCCAGCCTTCTCTTTTGCCGCCAACTATGATCCTTGTTTTGACGCACGGGCATTTATCCGCGGCGCTTTCGGCCATTTCAACGGTGTCGCCGTGCGCCGTGCAGAGTATCGCCGAAACGCCCGCGCTCTCATAGCGGTAGATAAAGTCGTGCTCCTTGAGCTGATAGGTTGCGGGTATCGCCACCGCGCCGAGCTTATGCAGAGCGACCATAGCGAACCAGAACTGATAGTGGCGCCTTAACACAAGCATGACCTTGTCGCCCTTTTTGATGCCGAGGCTCTTGAAGTAGTTCGCGGCGCGGTTGGACTCGTGCCTGATATCGTTGAAGGTAAAACGTCTCTCGGTTTTGTTCTCGTCGAGATGTATCATTGCGAGCTTGTCGGGATAGGCCTTCGCTATCCTGTCGACGGTATCGAAGCCGAAATTATACTTTTCGGTGTTCTCGAAGCTTATCTTGCTGAGAGCGCCCTGCGGAGTCTCCTCGCACTTGACGTATTCGTCGATAAGCAGACCGTTTTCGGGACGGGCGGCGGCAGCGCTGCTGAGTATGGTTTCCTTCTGCTCGGCCTTTCCGGGAAGCACCACCGCAAGGAACACGCAGTCGGCTCCGTCAACGGCTATCATGCCGTGAGGCGCGGAGGAATCGTAGTAGATGCTGTCTCCCTCGTGGAGAAGCTCTTTGTTTTCTCCTACCTGAACGAGAAGAGAGCCTGACAAAACAAGGTCGAATTCCTGTCCCTCGTGGCGAACGAGATGGATAGGCTCGTTTTGCTGCTTTTCGGAATATTCATATTTGACCCAGTAGGGCTGCGCTATTTTGTCGCGGAACTTAGGCGCGAGGTTCTGTATCAGTATGCCCTCCTCGCGGGCGGTGTCCGCGCCCTCGCTTTTGCGCGTTACGGTGTAGGACCTCAGCTTTGCCGTGTGGCCCTCGAGAAGATCGGTGAGGCCTATTCCGAAAACAAGAGCGCACTTATAGATGAAAGTGAACGGCATGTCGATCCTTCCGCTTTCAAAGCGGATGTAGCTTTCGGTGTCGACCTCGGTTTTCTGAGCCATCTCGGTTTCGGAATAGCCCATGATCTCACGCATCTCCTTGATACGCGCGGCGATCTCGGTGAGTTCTTTCATTGACTTCGTTTCCATTTTTGACTCCTTTCGCGGAGCGGTACAAGAAAGCGCCTGCGACGCAGGATGCCGCTTTCGATTCCGCCATCGCCGTCGCCCGTCAGGGCGAAATCGGCGGGCGTTATAATCTTTTTATTTGATAGGAAACGAGCAGTTTCCTATCAAATAAAAAAAGCCGCCCCAAAGAAAATTTCTTTGAGACGAGCTTAAAAAACTAAACCCGCGGTACCACTCAAATTGCGCCTTTCTGGGCGCCACTCAGGCTCTGACAAGCCTTATGCGTTAACGCAGCAATAACGGAAAAAACTACTTGCTTTCGCTTTCGCTCTTTCGGCTCGGAAGGGATGGAAGATAAGCTATCGGCTGCCGGGCTTTCACCTGCCCCGGCTCTCTGTGAGCTGAATACCGCTCATTTCGTCTTCGTCACAGCCTTTGTATTCGGTTGTGTTAAACATTTTAGCACCGAAAAATCGGGCTGTCAAGATTTTTTTTGATTTTTTTCAACCGATTCAAAACAGGCGTACAAAGAAATCCCTGATGCGCGCGAAAACGCCCGTTATGAACGCAATGATCCTTGAAAAAAAGCCGCCGCTGCCCTGAGACGGGGCGTCGTCCGAACCGTCGCTGTGCGGCGCGACGTCGGAAAGAGGCACAAGCTTGCCCGCGTCCTCATCCCAGAAAAGGAACTGAGGGATGCTGCTGTCGTAGTTGATATCGAACCCCGCCCTGTCTATAAGCTTAAGCTCGGCCGCTTTGTATTTATCGGTCCAGGTGTGGTTGACGTTCGACACAAAGAAGGTGTTGTCGGGGAAGCGGCAGGTGGATGCGTCGACCTTCGCGTCGGCGGAGATATAAGAACCAAGCCCCTTTGATTTCCGAGACTCTATATAAGAGCGTGTAAGCGTGCCGTTGACTTTCGAAACGGTCGCGCCTATGCTCTGCGCCTTCGTCCCCACACGGAAATCTCCGAGATATTCGCTCTCCTCGCTCACGGGGTACTGCTGGCCGCCGTAATCAGCGAAAATAATGACGTTCTTTCCCTGCTCCTTTATTTCGGAGAGCATATCGTTTATGACGGGATAAACGTTATTGTGGTAGGCGCGCATCTGAGAAATCGCGTAGGAGTATTTGACGTCGTCGCCCTCGTCGGAGAACAAATAGCCCATCATTTCGTCGAACCTTTCGTTCACGCAAGCCATATATGAAAGCCTCAGAGCGTAGTACTCCTTGAGAAGAGGCTTAAAGAGATTATACTTCAACTTCCCGTAGTAGCGGTTGAGAGTCGACGCCGAAACGCCGGAGCCGAGGCCGCCGACCACGTTGTCCATCAAAAACATTATTAAGCTTCCCGCGGAGCCGGAAACAGAAATGACGCTTTGGTCGTCCATCCACGAATCGAGAGCCGCAGAGGTGATATTCACGTTCCCGGTGAACATGGCGTCGGATATCGCCATACCCTCGTGCGTTGAAAAGGAGAGCATGACCCCCTTGAGATCGGAATAGTCGTTCGGCCTTTCATACTTATAGAGATAAGTAAACAAAAGGACCGGACCGAGGCAGCGCGCGTAAAAGAATATCTTGCTCTTGCCCGTAACGTCCTTTACGGTGTTTATAAAATCATGAAGATCGTCGGCTAAAACAAAAGGCGAAAGGCGGTCGTCCATAAAATATTCAAAGCAATTGCTCTTTTTTGCCCTGACTATCGACGCTCTGCTCCAAACGTTTTCAACGTGCGTGTCTCCCGGGACGCTCCCGTCTTCAAGCGACGGGCGGAACGGATCGTAGGCGGGCTTCATGATGGAAAGCACGCGGTAGGCATAGGCGTCGTAGGAGCCTGTGAGCAGAAGCGACATGTTGTTCATCACGGCGCTCAGATAGTCGCCGTTGCCGTAGAGAGTATATTTGGTTCCGTCGGAATTATATTTGTATATATCCGTGCTGCCGCGAAGATAAATAACGGCATAATCCGGCGCTGCGGCAAAAGCCGTAAAAGCGCCGCCGAAAACACAAAGCGTCAGAACCGCGGCAAGTAAAACGGCAAAAATCTTTTTTGTTTTTTTCATTACCACACATCCTTGTTCGTTATGGTTATATTCTATCATTGTTCAAAAGCAGTTTCAAGCCTAATAACTGTTATTGACTGAAAAAGCCGAAAATACAGCGGCATTCCGCTGAAAATCCGCGTATGATTCATAAATCTATTCAATTTAAGTGTTGATTTATTTTAATAATAATGGTAGAATCAGTTATAACTTTGAAACCGGAGAACACACATGACCAATTACCGCTGGATGAAGACTGACACCGCTTCGATCATGTTTTCGTCGCTGACGTCAAAAAAATGGGGAAGAACGTTCAGGTTCACAGCCTGTCTTGACGAAGACGTAGACCCCGCTGTTCTTGAGAAAGCAGCAAACGACGTCGTTCCCTGCTACCCCGGCTTCTGCTCGAGCCTTCACAGAGGTTTTTTCTGGACCTACCAGACAGTTTCCGAGCTGCCGCCTGAAATAACGCCCGAGGGAAAAAGGCCTCTTCAGCCGATAACCTCGATGTATGGGGACCTTCCGAATTTCAGACTTGTTTACAGCGGCAACGAAGTGTCGCTTGAATCGTCGCACTGTCAGGGCGACGGCAAGGGGATAATGCGGGTTTTTGAAGAGATTCTCATGCGCTATACCGTGCTTCTCCGCGGCGTGAATACGCCCTACTCTCCTTTTTTGCCGGCACAGATAACCGCTTCAAACGCTTTTGACGATTACTACGACAAAAACGGAAAAAAGGACCAGCCCGCTCTTCCTAAGGCTTTCCATTTTCCGGAAACCTTTGAAAAAAACTACTTAAGGCTCAATTTTGCGGAAACGTGGGAGGGCGATATAATTGCGATGGCGCATAAACGTAATATGACCGTTACCGAGTTCATGTGCGCCGTGCTGATACTCGGAGTGATAAAAAGCGCCGATTCTCCGATAAACGAACCGGTAACCATAGCCGTTCCGGTCAATCTCAGGCGGTTTTTCAAGAGCGAAAGCCTTCGCAATTTCACAATACAGTCCTACGTGACGTTTTATCCGGACGGCAAAAGGGACTATACTCTTGATGATATATGCGAAGCCACCCGAGGCGAACTCAAAAGGAGCCTCACCCCCGACGTTCTGTCGCGCTCGGTAAACAAATACGGCGCCCTGAAAACGAACCCTGTCCTGAGGATAGTTCCGTACGCGATAAAACGGCCCGTGCTTGTGAAGATCCAAAGAAAATCGCACGCCTCGGTAACAACAATTTTCACGAACCTCGGAGAGCGTCAGCCGCCGGACGGGCTTACGGCGCATCTCAGGAAGCTGCGCTTTGTGAACGGAGACACAAGCCGCTACGGCCTTGCGGCGACCTGCTCGTGCATCAGCTTCAACGGCATACTCTCGCTTTGCTTTTCACAGACCAACAGGGATTCTCGCTGGTTTGACGAATGCGTTGCCATACTCAGAGAAAACGGCGCAGAAGTCAACACCGACTTTGTTGAGGGAAGCGACTCCCCCCGGATCCCCGAAGGGGCGAAAAAGAAAACGCCGTTTTCGGCGGAAAAGCTCAAAGCATATTTCAACACTTAATTGTTTTTACCGCGAAAAACGCGCCGGCCTCATAACGGGACCGGCGCGCGTCTCTTTTATTACTTGTTTATGAGAAAAGGGCGGCTATGCGGTTATACAGCATGGTGAAGAAATCTATCACGCTCTGGATGATATTCCACAGCGTTGTTCCGGAGCTGACGGTCGCGGGCATCGATACTCCGCACACGTCGCACTGACCGTTTCCGTCGGCGTCTACATGGTTGCCGGTGGCGGGTATAACAACGCTCTTCTGGGCGTTGCAGCCTTCAACAGTGCAGGTGTAGACCATATAGCCCTTTTCGGCGCAGCCGGGTTCAAGCGAAACGTATCCTTCGTCCCACGTGTGCTCGGCAAGCTCAAGCTCAAAAAGTCTTGTTCCGCCGCAATACTCGCAGGTATCCTCTCTTTGGCCGTGGACTATGCAGGTGGATTCCGAAATAACGTCGCCTTCGATCCACTTGTGTTTTCCGGTGGCTTGTATAACGGTGCCGGCGGTGTAGGGATCCGGCTGCCCGCATACGGTGCACTCACGGTGCTGCGAGCCCGCTTCGCCGCAGGTGGGAGCAGTGTCAACGACCCATGCCCAGGTGTGTTCCCCGGTGGCGGAGATCAAAGTGCCTTCATTATAGGTATGATGGCAGAGATTACAGTACTGGTGCTCGATACCCGTCTGCCCGCAGGTGGGGGCAGCGTCAAGTATCCACTCGAGATCATGGTTGCCTGTTGCGGGAAGGGGGGTGTTCTCGTTGCGCGTCGCCGAACACAGAACGCAGATCTGGTGCTGCACGCCGTCGTCGCCGCAGGTGGCGGCAACGTCGGTGACCCATCTCCACTGGTGGGAGCAGGTTTCGGTATCGACCTCAGCCATAACCGGAACGAATAAAAGCGCGATCATTGCAATGCAGAGAATGACCGAAATAAATCCTTTTGTTTTACGCATATATTTTACCTCCTTGGAGAACATTATCTCAAATATATTATAAAACAGCCCTCAATAAAAGTCCACATATATTTTTTACGTTTTTGTGTATTTTTTATTAATGAGAGAAGGAGCCGCGGGACAAAAAGCCTGACAGACTATCGAGGTCACGTTTCGCACGGAGGTGAATCGTTTGAAGCGGCCTCAGGAGCGCGGAAAACGGCTTTTCGTACCTGCTTCAGAGGGAAATCGAACACCGGGACCGCTGCAAGCAAAACGGTAACGGGAACGGCGATCAGCAAAAAACCCGCCTTGCCCGCCACGCCCATGCCGAACAGCGATTTTATGTGAAGGAAATGCTCCAGCGTCATATATAAAGGCCAATGCCAGAAATAAACGTTCAGCGACCTTGCCCCCATGGCGGTCACGCCCGGCAGCCGGGACGCCGGGACCAGAACTATGACGGCCGCGCCGAGCACGGCGGCAAGAGCGTAGCAGCCGAGCCTGACAGCGGGCCCGTAGGGTGCGACGCCCTCCGAAAAAGGATGACGCCCGGTAAACAGATGCCGAAGGGCGTTCAGAACGTCAGGCTTAAGGAAACATGCCGCCGCCCATCCGGCGAGGACCGCAGCAGCGGGGACAGCAAGAAAGCGGTGTTTTGCGCGAAGGGCGAAAAGCTTTCCGGGCTCCGCAAGCACCCCCGCGAAGTAGAACGGGGCAAACACGATGATCCGGGAAAGGCAAAGGGTATCGCCCACCCTGGCGTCATACCCGATAAAACAGCCGAGCGCCACCGCCGCGGGAAGGATGAAGCGAAGGTTCTGATCGCGCAGTAAATAAGAAAGCAGCGTGTAGGCCGCGAGCGCGTATAAAAACCACGGCACTCCGTCTTCGTTGAACAGCGGGAACGCCGGCGAGGGATTGCCGTAAACCCGGCCTAAAACGACCAGCGTCATGCGGAGCAGCACCCCTCCGGAAAGGTAGAATAAAACCTTTTTGCCAACGTCTTTTTCACTGTGGAAAAGTCCCGCGATAAAGAAAAACATCGGCATATGAAAAGCATAGATAAACAAAAAAATGCTGCGGCAAACCGCGGATTCTCCCGTAAAGAAATCCGCGAAGTGCCCGAGCACCACAAAAAAGATAAGAATAAATTTAACGTTGTCCCACAGCGCTATGCGCTCCTTTGCCATGTTTCTCTGCCCCGTTTCTGCGCGTTTTATCGGATAAGCTCATTATACCACAATAATTATGGCGTTTGCAACCGGAATCTGCGCCGGTCCGGGGCCGACGCTCCTTCTTACATAAAAAGACCGCTGTGAAGCATTCAAAAGCATGAATATCACAGCGGGCACGGTTCTTAACGATTCGATACAGATCGTTTTGCGTTTGGAATCAAAGAAAATTGTGTTTTATCAGAAGGTGTTCACAAAGAAATCGCGGATCTGCTCAACAATATATTTAAGAACACCCACAAAATCGGCTATCGCCTGCGAAATGGAGTCGGAAAAGCCTTTGGTCTGTTTGTTTACGGGAATTTTGGTGTTCATGTTCTGCACGAGACCGCATTTTTCGCAGACCTGATGCTTTCTTCCCGCGGTAAACTGGGTGGCATGCTGATCGACGACCCATTTGAAGGTATGCGCGGAACCGGCAATTTCGGTTTCGATATGCTCACCGCACACAGAGCATTCATAATAACCATTTCCGGGGATGCAGCCGTCGGCGGGGCGGGTGACGAAAAACGACCGGTTGTGCGAGCATGAAGCTTCTGCTTTAACGGCATTGAGCGGTAAGGGCATAAAGCACATACAGCAAAGGATAAGCGCCATAAGCGCCGAAAGAAGCTTTTTTGTTTTCTTCATAAATCATCATTCCTTCCTTTTGCGTTTTTGAACACACACAGTAAATTATATAATAATATACAAATATTGTCAACAACACAAAAACTGCTCTTTTCAGATATATGCACGCAATTTTTATGCTTAGGATAAGGCAGACTAAATCGATTTTAATAAAATGTTTATTGATAATTCCGAATATATGTGATAAAATAAGTTTATTAAGGAAAAGGCGGTTCTGTTTTGGGTAAAGTATTTGACAATTACGTGCGCTCATACTGTCTTGACGAGGAGCGCGACGCTGAATTTTTTGATATAATGCGCGACCTGTATTTCTCTGAGGAGGTGCAGGGTCTCAAAAACTACCCTCAACACAGTAATATAAACCGGCTTGACCATATAACGAGCGTGACCTACACAAGCTATTGCTGGGCAAAAGAGCGCGGGCTTGACGTGCGCGCGGCAGTCCGGGGCGCCATACTACACGATCTTTTCTACTATGACTGGCACGACAAGGCCCACTGGCACCGTCCTCACGGCTACAAGCACCCGAGATTCGCGCTGAACAACGCCAGAGTGCTCAACAAAGAGATCACTCCCAAAGAGGAAAACATCATTTTAAGGCATATGTTCCCACTCACGGTCATCCCCCCGAAATATAAGGAGGGCTGGGTGGTCTCGCTGTGCGACAAATACTGCGCCACGCGCGAGCTGCTTATCGCCGATCATGAGTTTTTCAGAAAACGCTTTGACAAGGCGAAGGAACGCCTCGGAGGAAACAGATAATGCTGACAAAGATACTGAACTATGTTCTTATGTTTTTCTTATACAGCATGATAGGCTGGACCGTTGAATCCACCTACCGCTCCCTCGGAGAAACATACCGCGCAAGAAAGACCACAAAAGAAAAAAAGATCATAAATTCAGGCTTCCTTTTCGGTCCCCTGTGCCCGATATACGGTACCGGCGCGCTCGTTTTTGATATTCTGCTCGTTCCGTTCAAAAAATACTGGTGGGCGGTGCTGATCCTCGGTATGATATTCGCCGATATTGTTGAATACGTGACGAGCGTGCTCATGGAAAAGCTTTTCCACGCCCGCTGGTGGGACTACACAAACGAATTCATGAACCTCAACGGCAGGATATGCCTCAAGCACACTATATACTGGGGCGTTTTTTCAATAATCTATGTCTACAGCATAGCCCCGGTGTATGAATATCTTATGAGCTTTGTCCCGCAAAGTATCAGATTTATCGTAGTCGCCGTTATCTTCGCGATATTCATTGTGGACCTGACGCTTACGGTCAAGGATGCGCTCGACATCCAGAAGCTCATAAACAAGCTTAACGAGCTTAAAACAAACGTCTCCATGGCGGGCGATTACGTCAAGGCAGCCGCCGGCAGCTTAAAGGGCGAGGCGCTCGCGAAATACGACGAATTCCGCGACAACGTCGCTTCCACCCCCGAGCGCTTTGAGGAATGGCGGACAGAGATCTCGGCACAGCTGGGCAACATCCGCGCCCAGTTCAACGAAATAAGTGAAAAAGGAAAAAGCGGAAGCTACAGCAACCGCATAAAAAGGCTTTTCCGCACCTCCCCCGCCATGTCGCTGAGAGTGAACAAACTGCTGAAAGACATGGAAGACAAGTGGGAGGAAATTAAAACGAAGTTCCAGTAAAACGATGAACGATTAATTCGGAATTCGTAATGCGTAATGCGGAATTATTGTTTTACCATGCGCAGTCCGGTACCGTTGTGTCCGAAAAGATTTCCTGCCTCATATGATAACAAGAAAGCGCCTGCGGCGCAGCGTCTGCGACGCAGGATGCCGCTTTCGATTACGCCATCGCCGTCGCCCGTCAGGGCGAAATCGGCGGGCGTTATAATCTTTTTGTTTGATAGGAAACGAGCAGTTTCCTATCAAACAA
>JAFSWN010000182.1 GCA_017450185.1 Clostridia bacterium
AAAGCGCCTGCGGCGCAGCGTCTGCGACGCAGGATGCCGCTTTCGATTACGCCATCGCCGTCGCCCGTCAGGGCGAAATCGGCGGGCGTTATAATCTTTTTGTTTGATAGGAAACGAGCAGTTTCCTATCAAACAAAAAAGAGGATGCTCCGCGACAGTTCATGCGGACATCCTCTTTCCTTTATTTAAACATATCCCAGGGCTTTTTATTTGGCGGGGAGCTTTCAAAACACAGCGAATCTCCCGTATCGGGATCGGGGAAAGACAAATAACATGAAAACAGCGCAAGCTCTCCCGAATTATCCTTCGCCCCGTACTTCCCGTCGCCGTAAAGCGGCATCCCCCGGGACGAGAACTGCACTCTGATCTGATGGGTCCGTCCGGTAAAAAGACGTACGCGCACAAGCGAAAGCGCGCCGTTTGAAGCTTCCGCGCTGCCAAGAACACGGTAGCTTAGTTTCGCTTTTTTAACGCCCTTACGCTCTGTTTTTACAACAAAGCTTTTGTTCCTTGCCGAGTCTTTGAAGAGAAGGTCCTCATACACTCCTTCTTCCTCCGCGGGCCTTCCCGAAACAACGCAAAGATATTCCTTTATAAACTCACCCTGCGCTATCTTCGCCGAAAGGAAAGCCGCTGCGCTCCTGCTTTTCGCAAAAACCATCAATCCCGACGCGGCTGCGTCGAGCCTGTGGACAGGGTATATATCGGAACAGCCGAGTTCTTCCCGGAGCATTGACGGCATACTGATCCCGTCGCCCTCCTGAGAGAGGACGCCCGCCGACTTTTCGCAAACCGCAAAGCTTTTCTCATCACACAATATTTTCATAACAATTCCGTCAAATATCATTATTAATGGTATTTTAATATATCGGATGAAAATAATCAATGCTGTTTTTGCCTGAATCTTGTTGCAATTGTGACATTTCTGTTAATCTTTAGCTCGCTTTTATTTTTCACTTGAAAAAAAACAGAAACAATGGTATTATTATAGTGCGTGAAAGTGTAGACTTTCAGACTAAAAAAAGAGAGGTGTTTTCTATGCGCTACATAGAGATCGGTCAGGATATCATCAACGCGATCAAAGGCGGAGCCGGTTGGGACGGAAAAAGCGAGTCCGATGAGGCTGTTGAGGCTTTGAATTCCTATTCGTCATGGTTCGCTGCTGTTGTAAGAGAGGTTATATCCTTTGTTAAATATCTGTCCGAAGCATTCAGCAAATAAAACATTTTTGTTTTTTATTTCACAGTAAAGGAGGCGTAATGCATGAATACGGATAACGTAGCCGATATCATCAGACAGTTTGCTTACTATCTTGAAATCGTTATAGGTTATATCAAAGAGTTCTTCTCCACCTTCTTAAAGAAAGAAGCTGCCGACGGAGAAACCGAAAGCGAAACAAACGCATAATAGAAACATTTTGTTTCCGTTTTGACTATTATTAAATGTGAGGTGAAATCAATGTTCAGAAGACTCGAGGCAGAGGCAATACCGATCGATCAGGATTACGCTTATATCAACACTTTTATCGTTTTCTTAGATAAGCTTGTAGATGTAATCGGCAAGATGTGGGATAGATTCGCAGGATCTCTCGGTACCATTGTTGACCTTCTCGGTAAATTAGGTTCAACAACCGCAGCCGAAGGCGAAAGCGGAGAAGGCTAAAAAGCTGTTTCTTAAATTTTAACAGATCTGTAAAAAAGACGTCCGTAAGGACGTCTTTTTTTCACAACAGTAAAAGAAATGAATAAATGAAAAGGACGGAGATTAACTCCGTCCTGTATTCATATGTGGAATAAAACCTTAGCAACCGGGAACGTCAACGGTAACGCCGAAGATGTTGAGGAAACCAAACAGGCTTGCGCATACGTAGCGGATATCATGGACAAAGCTGATCCAGAATCCGGCCTGTGTGCTCTCGTCGTGATGCTCGCCGCACCAGGGGCAAACCTTGGGGCCGTGCTCCTTGGTGGTCTCTTCCTCGGAGGGCTCGTTGCAATCGCAGCCGCAGTTGGAGCAGTCGCAATCGGCGTCGCAGCCGCAATCCTTGGTGCTGGGCTCTTCGGTCTCATCGCATCCGCAGCCGCACTGTGAGCAGTCGCAGCCTTCGCAGCAGCCGCATTCCTTGGTGGGCTCTTCGGGCACATTGCATCCGCAGCCGCAGTCTATACAGTCGCAGTCGGCAGGGCATCCGCAGTCCTTGGTCTCGGGCTCAGCGGGAACGTTGCATCCGCAGCCGCAGTCTACGCAGTCGCAGTCGGCAGGGCATCCGCAGTCCTTGGTCTCGGGCTCAGCGGGAACGTTGCATCCGCAGCCGCAGTCTACGCAGTCGCAGTCGGCGGGGCATCCGCAATCCTTGGTCTCGGGCTCTTCGGGATCGGTGGGATCATCGGGGCATCCGGGCCACTGAGGCCAGCCGTATCCGGGCCAACCGTAACCGGGCCAGCCATAGCCGGGCCAGCCGTAGCCGTAACCGTAGCCGTTATTGCCGGTGTTTACGCCGGGGCAATCGTCATGCGCGGCATGAGGATAGGGATTGTCGCATGCAGCGGCAATAAGAGACATTGCCGAAAGGAGCATTACAACCGCTACGAGAACGCCGAGGATCTTCTTCAGGTTTCTTTTCATTAATTGTTCCTCCATATAAAATTACATTTGTTAATTCGGTATAAAAAGAAAAAATAAATTTTTATGCCGAAAACACAACATATTTATTATATTAATATAACTTTTATTAGTCAAGCTTTTTTAAGCTTTTTTTAACAAAACTCAGAAAATTTGTTTTTATTTCAAAAATATAACAAAATGTGCCACACAAAAAATGCGCGGCACAATATACTGTTATAGACTTTATGCTCCCGTGGAGTTCACGGTGCCGATATTCTGAGACAGCCTTGACGGATCCCGGGCAATTAGCGGAAGAGCTCCGCTTTTTACGCACTCCGCGGTGACCGTTATTTTTTTGATCGAAGGATCCGAAGGAGCTGTAAACATTATAGGCAGCAGCACCCTTTCCATTATTGCCCTGAGCCCTCTCGCGCCGGTCGCGCTCTCAAGGGCCGTCTGTGCGACTTGCCTGAGCGCATCGTCGTCAAACTGCAGCTCGATATTGTCGATAGCAAAAAGGCCCTGATACTGCTTGAGTATCGCGTTTTTCGGCTCGGTCAGTATTTTAATCAGAGCTTCCTCATCTAAATTTGAAAGCGAGGTCAGCACGGGAAGTCTGCCCACAAGCTCGGGGATGAGGCCGTATTTTACAAGATCCTGAGGGATCGCCTTCGCCATAATGGTATCGTAGTCGAGCTCGTTTTTGGTCATGAGCTCGCTGCCGAAGCCGAGTACTGAATTTCCGAGACGCTTTTCAATGATCTTCTCGATACCGTCGAACGCTCCGCCGCAGATAAACAGGATGTTGGTTGTGTCGATCTGCAGAAATTCCTGCTGCGGGTGCTTTCTTCCTCCCTGAGGGGGCACGTTTGCCGTTGTGCCCTCAAGGATCTTAAGAAGCGCCTGCTGCACGCCCTCGCCGCTGACGTCTCTCGTTATTGACGTGTTCTCGGATTTGCGGGCTATTTTATCGATCTCGTCAACGTAGATAATTCCGTGTTCAGCTTTTTCGATGTCGAAATCCGCGGCCTGGATAAGGCGCAGCAGAATGTTCTCAACGTCCTCTCCGACGTATCCTGCCTCGGTGAGGGTGGTGGCGTCGGCGATAGCGAACGGAACGTCGAGAGTTTTGGCAAGCGTCTGGGCAAGGAAGGTCTTTCCGACGCCCGTAGGCCCGAGAAGCAGGATGTTGCTCTTTACTATATCCACGTCCGCGCCGCTTTTTCTGTATACCCTTTTATAATGATTATACACCGCGACGCTCAGAGCGATTTTGGCTGTATCCTGCCCGATGACGTACTCGTCGAGCCTGCTTTTTATCTCCTGGGGCTTCGGGAGCTTGCGGAGAGTTTTTTTCGGGGCGGCGTGCGGTTTTTTGGAACCGCCGTTTATTATGGAAAGGCAGTTGTCTACGCATTCGTCGCAAATATAAGCCCCGGGGCCCTGAATGAGCATGGAGACCTGGTCCTGCGTCCTGCCGCAGAACGAACAGCGAATGTGATCCTTCGGCTCGTCGTATCTCGCCAACGAAGCCACCTCCTAAATCTGATTATCTCTTATAAATGACCTTGTCGATAAGGCCGTAGGCGCACGCCTCTTCGGCGGACATGAAGTTGTCGCGCTCGGTATCCTTTTCTATTACATCAAGGGGCTTGCCTGTTTCGGCGGCAAGGATGCGGTTGAGCTTGTCGCGCGTACGCAGGATATGGTCGGACGCTATTTTGATATCGGTCGCCTGGCCCTGGGCGCCGCCGAGAGGCTGATGTATCATTATCTCGGAATTCGGAAGAGCGAAGCGCTTTCCGGGAGCGCCGGCGGCAAGGAGAAACGCGCCCATGCTGGCGGCCATGCCGAGGCAGATGGTGGAAACGTCGCACTTTATATACTGCATAGTGTCGAAAATGGCGAAGCCCGCCGAAACGGAACCGCCGGGGGAATTGATATAGAAAGAAATATCCTTTTCAGGGTCCTGTCCCTCGAGGAAAAGAAGCTGCGCCACAACAAGGCTTGCGGTAACGTCGTTGACCTCTTCGCTTAAGACGACTATTCTGTCGTTCAAAAGTCTTGAAAAAATATCATAGGCCCTCTCGCCTCTGTTGGTCTGCTCTATAACAGTTGGGACAAGCGACATTTTGGGGTCGTAAAACATTATAAATTACTCCTTCGTAAAAAGTTATGGTTTACAGGATTTTACAATCGGATTCTTAAAAAAACTTCAAAAAGCGGCTGAAACCCTCCAACCGCTTTTCTTATCTGCTCAACAGCCGGAACAATTATATCTTTGACCGCCTCGGAAATCTTTATTCCTCTTCGTCGGTTTTATCTTCGGCTTCCTTTGCTACGGCGTTATCAATAACGAGCTTCGACGCCTTTCCCGCTTTTATCTCGGAAACGATCCTGTCCTCCGAAATCGCGGCCTTTACGTCCTCGGCCTTAACGCCGTAACGCTCCGCCATCTTGTCGTACTCGGCGGTAATATCCTCTTCGGTCGCTTCGATGCCTTCAAGCTCGGCTATCTTTGAAAGAGCAAGCTCTATCTTAACGTCCTTTTCGGCTCTGGGACGGTACATGCCCTTGATGGAATCCTCGCTCATTCCCATGGCCTGGATATATTTGTCGTAGGGCATGCCCTGGCTTTCGATATTGTAGCGGAATTCTGAGATCATGTTGTCAACGGCTCTGTCGTACATACATTCGGGGATCTCGCCCTCGATAAGCTCGGCAAGCTTATCGTATACTTCGTTTTCAAATGTCCTCTTCGAGCTGCTCTCTCTCTGTTCGGTGAGAGTTTTCTTGATGTCGGCCTTAAGCTCGTCAAGAGTGTCGAACTCGCTTATCTCCTTAACGAACTCGTCGTCGATCTCGGGAAGCTGCTTTTCCTTAAGGCCTTTGACGGTGATCTTGAAAACAGCGTCCTTTCCGGCGAGGGATTCGGCGTATTCCTCGGGGAATTTAACGTTAATGTCAAAGCTGTCTCCGGCGGCGTGTCCCACGATCTGCTCCTCAAAACCGGGGATAAACGAACCGGAGCCGAGCTCAAGATCGTAGTCCTCGCCCTTGCCGCCTTCAAAAGCCTCTCCGTCGGTGAAGCCCTCGAAGTCGATGGTGGCAATGTCGCCCTCTTTGGCGTTTCTGTCTTCTATGGTGATCTCACGGGCGTTAGCTTCCTGCTTGCTCTTGAGATCCTTCTCAACGTCCTCGTCGGTCACTTCCACAGAGGGCTTAACGGCTTCGATGCCCTTGTAGCCGGCGATAACGATCTCGGGACGAACGGTCACCTTGCAAAGGATCTCAACGCCATCCTTGCCGACGCTCTTGAGATCGAAGTCTCTGGGATCGTCAACAGGATTTATGCCGGCTTCTTCAACGGCCTTGTAGTATTCGTCGGGGAACACTTCGTTTATGGCGTCGTCGTAAAAAACGCCCTCGCCGTAGATCTTTTCGATTATCGCTCGGGGAGCCTTGCCCTTGCGGAAACCGGGAACGTTTATGGAATTCTTCTGCTTGTTGTAAACCTTGTTTACCGCCTTGTTGAAGTCTTCCGCCGAAACGGAGATCTCGATGGTATATTCGTTTACACCCGTTTTTTCTGCTGATTTTAACATTCTGTTTCTCCTTAACGAAATGGTTTTCATGATTTAACCACAGTATTATATCAGAGTGGTTTTTAAATTTCCACTGTTTTTTGAAAAAAACTTCAATTCTGCTGTAAAAGTGATACTTTTTTCGGGGTAAACCCCAGAAAATCCGCCGACACGAGCGAAAATCTCACCCCGTCAAACGTATAATCCCCGAGCCTTCCCGACCTGTCGGCGTGGATATGGCCGAAATAACAGCGTTTTATACCGTAAATCTTGAGCACCTCAAATAGGGGCTCGCATATTTTATCGTCCATCACAACGGGATAGTGAGTGAACACAACGGGTTCGCCGCCGAGCCTTATCCCCTCTTCGATCGAGGTTTTGAGCCGTCCCGCCTCCCGCGCGATTATCTTGGCGTTGTCCTCGGCCTCCTGAGCGTCGAAGAACCAGCCTCTCGTTCCGCAAACCGAAATATCCCCGCACAAAAAAGCGTTGTTGAAAAGAAATTTTACTGTGGATATGCCGTTTGCCTCAAGCACGCCGTTCATTTTGTTGACGGTGGCCCACCAGTAATCGTGGTTGCCCTTGCCAATAAGCTTCGTTCCGGGAAGCGAATCAAGAAACGAAAAATCAACGGCAGCGTCCTTTATGTCCATCGCCCATGATATGTCCCCCGGAAGAACGACGGTATCTTCGGTAGAAACCACGCGCTCCCAGTTTTCCTTGAGCCTGCCCACATAATCGTGCCACCCGCCGAAAACGTCCATGCTCTTGCCCGCGTTGCCGAGAGACAGATGCGTATCTGCGATAACAAATAACGACATTATCCTTCTATCCCGAGAAGTCCGTAGACTTCTTTTCTCATATCCTCTTTTTTGCACACGCCTGTAAACCGTGGCGTTTTTCCCTTGAGGCCGCGAAGAGGCGCAGGAGCGGGTATGCCGGTTATCTCCTCAAGCTCGCTTACCATATCGAACTCGCTTTCGGACTTAAAGCATCCTCCCGTGAGCGCGCCGAGAACCGCCTTTGAGAATTTATAGGGAGAGGCGGTGGAAACGATGACTGTGGGAGTTTTGTCGCCGGTCCTTTCGGCGTAATCGTTATAGACCCTTATCGCGACGCCCGTGTGGGTGTCGCTGAGGTATCTGTTTTCTTTATAGGTTTTCGCTATAGTTTCCACAGTTTCGGCGTCGTTGCAGCAGCCCGCGGCGAAGACGCTCTTTATTTTCCCGAGAAGCTCCTCGCTCACGGTATATTCGCCGTTTTCAGAAAGGGACGCGAAAAGCTTTTTTGTTTCGTCGCTGTCGTCGCCGAGAAGGTGGAAAATAAGTCTCTCAAGGTTTGACGAAATAAGAATGTCCATTGAGGGAGAAACCGTTGTGTGGAATTTTCTCACTCTGTTATATCTTCCTGTGGTGAGGAACTCGGTGAGGACGTCGTTCTCGTTTGAAGCGCAGATGAGACGGTTCACGGGAAGGCCCATTTTAAGCGCGTAGTAAGCCGCTAAAATATTGCCGAAGTTTCCGGTGGGAACCGTGAAGTTTATTTTGTCGCCGTTTTCAATGACGCCCTGTTTTATTAAATCGGCGTAAGCGGAAAAATAATAGACGATCTGCGGAACGAGCCTGCCCCAGTTTATTGAGTTCGCGGACGAAAAGCTCATGTTGTTTTCGGCGAGCCTTGCCTTTACGGCGGGGTCGGTGAATATCGCCTTTACACCCGTCTGGGCGTCGTCAAAATTGCCCTCTATAGCCGAAACGCCAACGTTGTTTCCCTCCTGGGTCGTCATCTGGAGCTTCTGCATTGGGCTGACGCCCCTGTCGGGGAAGAAGACGAGTATCTTTGTGCCGTCAACGTCCTTAAAGCCCTCCAAAGCGGCCTTGCCGGTGTCGCCCGAGGTGGCGACGAGGATAACGCTCTGCTTCCCGCCGAGTTCTCTTTTGGCAGCGCCTGTCAAAAGATACGGAAGCAGCTGCAGCGCCATATCCTTGAAAGCGCATGTAGGGCCGTGCCACAGCTCGAGAACGCTCACGCCCCGGCGCAGGCATTTGACCGGAGCGGGAGTTTCACCCTCGAAATTATCGGAATACGCGGCGCTTGTGTAGCCCTTTATCTCATCCTCGCCGTAGTCGGTGAGAAACAGCGGCAAAATCTTATCGGCGCGTTCTTTATAGCTGAGAGGAGCCAGCTCTCCTATAAACTCCTTTGAAACCTGCGGTATTTTTTCCGGCACAAAAAGCCCGCCCTCTTCGGAGATGCCGTTGGCTATCGCGAAAGAGGATGAAACTGCCAGAGAATTGTTTCTTGTGGAAGTGTATTTCATTTTTCTGCCCCCTGTTCAGGAAGATTTAACGATATTTATAAGATTATAGCAAGACGGCGCCGTAAAGTAAAGAAAAAAATAATAATTTTATAATTTGATAATTTATTTTCCTTATATATTCTCAAAATTACAAATTGATTTTGAACGGATTATATGCTATTCTCTTCATGAGGTGGTCAAGTATGCTAAAAATAAAAGAATTCCTTCGAAACGGAAACCCCTTGTATCTCATTTCGGTCGGTTTTACCGCTTCACTGGGAATAAGCCTGTTTTTATACTCTTTTCCCAAATGGAACGTCTTGTTATATTTTTGCAGCATGGCGATACTTGCGGTCTGCTTCGGGCTGGCGGTTTTCCCTGCTGCCGTCAAAGCCGGAAAAAAGCGGCCGGCAATAACGGCGCTTATATCGGGCGCCGTTTTCCTCGCGGTCGCGTTTGCCGCGGTATTCTTTGTGAACAACGTCATCCTCCACGCACAAAAATCAACCCTTGCGGCGCTGATAATGGCGGCGGTTTTTGCGGTCTGCTTTATCGCCGAGCTGATCTGCGTTTCGGTGAAATCGGAAGGATCGAGGGCGAAAAGCGTTATTTTTCCGGTGGCGATCATTTTGCTTCTGCTTGCCCCGGCGCGCGCGGGCTTAAAAAACGTTTTGCCCGTTAAATACGATTTCCCCTTCGAAAGCAAAATAACAGAAACGAAAGGACTTGATAACGTGTCGAAAGATAACCGGCTGATAATAAACGCCGACGATTCGCACTGGTGGGGCTTTTGGAACGGCCTTGCCGAAAGCGGGCGCTTCGACGAGGAAAGCCTGAACGAATACGTGATGAATTACGCCGATTCCGGCGTTACCGACCTGCTGTTCAATATTTTCGGCCAGTCCTCCGACGTGCCCACAAACGTACTCACCTTCCGCGGCGACCTGTACGGCAAAAAAACACAGAACGGCAATCCCGTTGATTACAGCTCCTACTACGGGCTGAACGCATTTTATAACGAGCAGGATATCGATATCTTCGCAGTGTGGATCGAAAAATGCCGCGAGGTCGGAATAAAGCCGTGGATAAGCATTCGTATGAACGACTGCCACGATCCGGACGAAACAACGAGCCAGCTGCGCGGGGAGCTTTTTTACACCGCCCGTGAAAACGGCTGGATGATAGGTGAAGAATACGGATATTTCCGCAACTGCTTTAATTACGCCGTTCCCGAGATAAGAGAGCTTATGCTTGATTACACTAAGGAACAGCTTATGAAATACGACGTATACGGCCTTGAGCTCGACTTTATGCGCGAGATATACTGCTTCGATTACATTAACGCCGATAACGGCGAAATAGTCGGGATAATGAACGACTATATGCGCCAAAGCGCGGAGATAGTTAAAGAGGCGGAGAAAAAATGGGGGCACGATATAGAACTGTCGGTGCGTATGCCGCGCGACCTCGACCAGTGTAAGGCTTTCGGCTTCGACGTGCTCGCGTGGATAAACGAAAAGCTTATAGATTCCGTCACAGTGACTCCCCGCTTTTCGTCAAACGACAGCGCCATGCCCATCGCGGACTGGAAAGAGAGGTGCGGGGAGACGGAGATCTATGCCGGAATTGAGACTCTTGTAAACACTCAGTCAAAGGGCTGCTGCGCCTCTGCCGAGGTGGTTCGCGGCTACGGCGCCCAGTACCTCACCGCGGGAGCCGACGGGCTCTACCTGTTTAACTATATGACGTCTCCTCCCGGCGTAGGAGCCCGCGAGCGCGAGGTATACGACACCTGCGGCAGCCTCGAGGAAATATTAAAGCATTCCCGCCGCCACATTGTGACCTATCAGGACACGACGCCTGAAGGCTATGAGCCTTACGATCCCCTGCCCCTGAAGATAGCCGCGGGAAAAACAGCGTCCCTCGAGATCGAAACGGGCTTTATCCCCGAAAGCGCGAAGGTGAGCTTTTATATCGGCTTCAATAAAGAAATAAACCCAAGCGATATATCGCTTACAGTAAACGGTAAAAGCTGCTCCGGGGCAGAAAAATCGGAGGTCTTCGGACGGGGCGAGTCGGGCGGTACCGACGTGCCTCAGGGCTACTGCAGGACCGACTGCTTTATATACAGATTCGATCTGACCGACATTTCAGATCTGCCGAACCTTCTTTCTCTGACCTTCGAAAACGCCGGAGACATAAAAAATACCGTGACCTATGCCGAAGCGGACGTCATCATTTAAGCGTTTTCACTTAAAAAACAATACACTTTCATTTAATTTTCAGAAAAGCATGATACCGTACAATACACAATTAAAGAGGTGAACAAAATGTTCGATATGGCCCAATACATTGAGGAATATTTCGGCGACACCCCCTTCGACGACGTCCTTCTTAAATTCCAGCGCTTATTGGCAAGCGAGTGGGAAGAGATGCACGCGCGAGTGAAAAAATCGGGGCTTAACAACGAAAACGTGATAAAAGACCTGTTTTTGAGCTGCCATCCCGATATGAAGAAGGAGTACGAAGTCTTCCGCAAAGCCGAGCTCAAAAAGAAAAAAGAAAGCGCGACGCACAAATTCCTTCTCAAAGCAACTCCCGTATATTATCTGATAATGGTCTCGGTATATCTCGCGGTGAGCTTCACGACGCGCAACTGGCGCGAAAGCTGGCTCATCATCATCGGCTTCGTCACCTTATGGGTGGATACGGTAGGCGGAATAATGATATTTGAGATAGCTTCCAAAAGGCGGCTATACCATCCGATAGCGAGAGTGATACTCGGGTTATCCGTGATGATGACCACAGTGCTCGTTTATCTTATAGGCCTCATGGTGTTCGCGATACCGCGCTTCTGGGTGGTGTTCCCGGCGGGAGTGTTTTTAATGTACTGCACCGACGCGGTCTTCGCGCGGATCACAGACCAGAAGCTTCGCGTGATAAATTATCTTATATACGTTCCCGCCGCGGCTCCGATGATATACGTCATCCTCGGCGGCCTGCATATCATACCGTGGCACCCGGGCTGGCTCATCGTGCCGCTGTCGCTTATTATCGACGTGCTCATAATAATATATAAGGTTATGGAAAACAGCCGGTATATCTACCGTCCGGGAGAGGAGGATATGTGATGGAAAAAAAGCTCAAGGCGGAATTATGGGACAAGATGCACTATCTCTTCCGCGATTTCAACGACCGCATGGTGCACGTGGCTCTTTATTATGATTTCGAGATAAACGTTGAAACGCTTAAAACCGTGCTTATCTGCTTTTTTGAAAAAGCGCCTGTGCTGCACTCCTCCTTCACCGACAACAAGATATCCGCCCATTGGGACGTAAAGGACTACGTTGTTGACGACGTTCTGACGGTTGAACGCGTCGACGACCTCGAAGCCGCGGCAGATGAGTTCTTAACGCAGTATATAGAGCCCGAAAGCGACCTGCAGATGAAAGCCGCCGTTTTTATGAAGGACGGCAAAAGCGCGCTGTGCATAGTTGAGAACCACATGTGCATGGACGGAGGCGACTTCAAATACTTTCTGCGTTCGCTCTGCGAGGCCTATTCACAGTATGAACAGACCGGTGAAAGCCCCGTGGACCTTCGCACCGGAACGAGAGCCTATTCGGCGGTGTATGGGGATTACAGCTACACCGAACAGCGGATGGCGAAAAATCTATACAAAAACGTCTGCGCCAAGGACGACCACCGCTTCCCCTTCACCCGCGACAGCATACGCGACCGCTCCTTTATCGCGAAAAGGACGATCCCGGCAGAAATGTTCGACAGCATAAAAACAACCGGGAAAAAACACGGCGCGACGGTGAACGATATGCTCCTTACCGCGTATTTTTACAGTCTGTATGAGCTTGCCGGGTTCGAAAGAAATGAGAGCGTCACCATATCGTGCGCGATCGACCTCAGGCGGCACATAAAAGACAGCTCAGACATGGGCCTTACGAACCACACCGCTTTTATGCAGTGCTCCGTCCCGGAGCTCGGGAAGGATATTTTCGAGACCCTTTCCCACGTTGCGGCGGCTTCGGAAAAATACAAAAAGGATAAATTCATGGGGCTCTACGGTCTGCCTCTTTTGAACCTCGGTTACAGCATCCTGCCGCACGCGGCAAGCGAGCAAATAATCAAAATAGGCTATTCAAACCCACTGCTCGCCATGAGCAACATAGGCGTCCTCGATGAAAACGCCCTTTCGCTCTCGGGGAACAGGCCGTCGGGCGGCTTTATGACCGGAGCGGTGAAATACAAGCCCTACGCGCTGCTTTCGGCAACCACCATGAAAAAAGAGATCACGCTTTCAATGTGCGTGAGGGGCAACGAGGAAGACCGGAGGATCGTTGACAGCTTTCTTCAGAAATGCGAAGAGAACCTTTCCGTCCTGATCTCCCGGCGGTAATTCTTACAAAAAAATAATACTTTACTCACGTAGATTTTATGGTATAATATATACTGGAGGTAAATATACCGATGATGAATGACAGTATAAAAAAATCAGTATTGAACGTACCGTCTCACACCGAGCTTCGCCGTCAGGTCATCAGCACCAGGCGAGTAAGCGTTGTGGGCGGCAAGCTTTTGAGCAACGTTTCCACCCGCAGCTCCGGAGCCGGGGCAAGAGTTTATAAAAACGGCGTGTGGGGCTTTTCAAGCATTGGCAACCCCGACGACGACGGAATAAAAGCCATATTGAAGTCCGCCGGGGAAAACGCGCTCCTGCTCGATTCACGCAAGCCGAAAAACAGGGGGCCGCTCACAAACGCCTCTTCCTTTGAGTTCACCGAGAAAAGACCGTTTCAGGAAACGAACCAGAAGCAGCTCATCGATTTCGCAAGGGCCCTTGACAGCTATATAAGCGAAAAATATCCGTCGCTCACTTCAAGAAGCGTTGTGATCAGCGCCGACTGCATCGAAAAGGAGCTTATTACAAGCGAGGGCACTTTTTCGTTCCAGCTCTTCCCGAGAGTGTACGTTGTCGTTGTGATGTCTGACGAGGCAAACGACGGCGAAAACATTGAGCTTTTCGACATCCTCGGCGGAGGCGAGGGCTATTTTACAGACTACTACTGCGACCCCTCCGAGCTCTATCCCGCCGTTGACAGGCTCTATACCGAGCTTCAGCAAAAAAGAGAGGGAGTTTTCCCGGACGCGGGTGAAAAGCTCTGCATAATCGATTCCTCAATAAGCGGCATGGTGGCTCACGAGGCTGTGGGGCATACCGTCGAGGCGGATCTCGTTCTCGCGGGCTCGGTCGCCGCAACGTCGCTCGGTATGCAGGTAGCCTCTCCCCTTATAAGCCTCACCGACTTCGCGAACACCGCGTTCGGCAAAAAGGCTCCGCTTCCCGTTTACGTTGACGACGAGGGCACGCCCTGCCGCGACGCCGTGATAATAAAGGACGGCGTCCTCACCGGCTATATGAACAACCTTGAAAGCGCCATGCATTTCGGCATGGAGCCGTGCGGAAACGCCCGAGCCTACGCCTTTGTGGACGAGCCACTGATAAGGATGAGGAACACCGCCATACATCCCGGCAAGGATAAGCTCGAGGACATGATAGCGAGCGTTGACAACGGCTATTATCTCACTAAAACACAGAACGGACAGGCCGACACCACGGGCGAATTCATGTTCGGCATCACGATGGGCTATGAAATAAAGAACGGCAAGCTCGGGAAAGCGCTTCGCGACACCACCATTTCGGGAGTGGCGTTCAACATGCTCAAAACCGTTGACATGCTGTCGGACGGCGTTTCGTGGGACTTTGCCGGATACTGCGGCAAAAAGCAGCCCATGCCCGTGGGCATGGGAGGACCCGCGCTCAGATGCAGGGTCAATATCGGAGGCAGATAAATGGAAATGCAAAAATTGAAGGATGCGGCGTTATACGCCGTGGATAAGCTCCTTGAAGAGGGCGCCGACGAAGCGCAGAGCAGCGCCGCCGAGGGCAGGACGGAGGAATTCAACGTTGACGCGGGCGAATTCTCCCTGATAAGAAGCGTGTTCTCCTCCTCCATCGGCCTCAAGGCGATAAAAGACAAAAAAAAGGGTACCACAGCCGTTAACAGCCTTGATAAAGACGATATCGACGACGCCGCGAAGGAATGCGTACAGGCTGCGATAAGCGGAGCCGAGGACGACGCGGTTTGCATAGCCGAAAAAGAAACGAACATGGATTTCAGGGACGGCGTGCTTGAAGGTAATAAAGAAAAGTTTTTCGATTCTATAATAAAATTCATTGACGACGTTAAAAAAGACTATCCTCAGATAATGCTCGAGCAGGTAATTGCGAACTATTCCTACGGCAAGCACGTTTTCGCGAACTCCAACGGCGTGCTGTTCAGCGAAGAGGACGGATCCTATTCGATAAGCGTTATGTATTCAGCTCACGACGGCGACAAGACAACGTCCTTCAACTATTTCGACGTTGAAACGCTCGACCCCGGCGCCGATATAATGGAGCTCGGCATGACGAGGACGATGTTCGAGCGCGCGGTGGCGGAGCTTGACGCGAAGCCCTTTGAGGGCAAGTTTGTGGGCACGGCGGTGCTCTCTCCCATCTGCCTTACCGAGCTTATCTCGGTGATAACCGGCTCGTTCTGCGGCGACATCGCCCTTATAGAGGGCACTTCTCCGTGGAAGAACCTCCTCGGCGAAAAGGTGGCTTCCGACAGCTTTACGCTTAAGGTGATACCGAACGACAGCCGTATAATCTGCGGAGAGAAAATAACCGCCGAGGGCTATAAGTCCGAAAACTACGACGTGATAGAGAACGGCGTCCTCAGGAGCTTCTGCCTTACTCAGTACGGCGCGAACAGGACCGGACTCAATAGATCCCCGAGCACCAGCGGAAGCGTCGAGGTTAAAGCGGGCGGCGAAAGCCTTGACGAGATCATTGCGAAAATAGACAGGGGCATCCTTGTCTGCCGCTTCTCTGGCGGCGAGCCCGCGTCGAACGGCGACTTCTCGGGAGTCGCGAAAAACAGCTTCTTGATCGAAAACGGTAAAATATCCCGTCCCCTTACCGAAACCATGATAAGCGGAAACTTCGCCGCCATGCTTAAACAGGTGGAAGGCATTTCGCGCGAAACCCTTCAGGACGGCGGCTGCGTGCTTCCTTACGCGGCGTTCGGCGGAGTGACCGTTTCGGGCGGGGCGCAGGCCGAATAAACATCCGGAGAATAAAAATGACGACAAAAAAACAGATAAAAAACCTTCCAGTGGTGCCGCTTGCGGGCATTGTGCTCTTCCCGGGGATGTCGTTTCACTTCGACGTGACCGTAAAGAGCTTCCTTTCCGCCGTTAAATCGGCAAACGCCGACGACGGAGAGCTGTTCATACCCGCCATTCCGGAAGAAAGGGATTTTTCTTCCGAAGAGGGACGAATAGAAGTCCTCGGCGCCGTTGTGAAGATACTGAAATTCCAAAAATTCTACGACCGCCCCGGCTGCGCGAGAGTTGCGGTCGAGGTCAAGTCGCGCGCGATGCTCCGCTATGTGTCGCGAAAATACCCCTTTATTTGCGGCGACGTTGAGATACTTCAGGACGATCTCTCTCTTGAGGGCGTGGCCGAGGGCGACTCCCAGCTCTTCGGCGAGGCAGCGATGTTCAGCGCGCGCAGGTTCTTTTCGGAATTCTGCTCGCTTTCGGGAAAAATAAGCCCCGATATCGTAAACTTCGTACAGACCACCCGCTCTCCCGGCGCGCTTGCCGACGCCATAGGCGCGAATATCATATTGAAATTCGAGGATAAATATACGCTGCTCGAGGAGCAAAACGTATACCTGCGCCTCGAAAAGCTCTGCGTTATCCTCGCCTACGAAAACGAGATACTCGCTCTCGACAACGAGCTGAGCGACCGCGTGGACGAGCTGATGGACAAAAACCAGCGTGACTACTATCTGCGCGAAAAGCTCCACGCGATAAACGAGGAGCTCGGCGAAACGGATGAGGAAGAGGACGACGAGCTGCTCGAAAAAATAACCGCCAGCAAAATTGAGGACGACCTGAAGCAAAAGCTCTTTGAGGAATACCGCAGGATGCGCCGCCTTTCCCCGGGCTCTCCCGACGGTCACGTCATAAGAAGCTATATCGAAAAATGCCTTGAGATCCCGTGGGGGACCTACTCTAAGGAAAACAAAAACCTCTCTAAGGCCACGAAGATACTCGAGCGCGACCACTACGGCCTTAAGGACGTTAAAGAGCGCATAACCGAAATGCTCGCCGCTCTCATCGTTTCTCCCGAGCTCAAGGGGCAGATAATCTGCCTTGCGGGACCTCCGGGAGTCGGCAAAACGAGCATTGCCAAAAGCATCGCCGCCGCAACGGGCAGGAATTACGTGCGCATCGCGCTCGGAGGCGTTCACGACGAAAGCGAGATAAGGGGCCACCGCCGCACCTACATAGGCTCCATGCCCGGGCGCGTTATAAGCGCCCTGATAGACGCAAAGAGCCTCAATCCGCTCATTCTTCTGGACGAGGTCGATAAGCTCGGCAACGACTACAAGGGAGACCCGGCCTCCGCGCTTCTCGAGGTGCTCGACAGCGAACAGAATTTTTCTTTCCGCGACCACTACATAGACATGCCCGTGGATCTCAGCCGCGCGCTGTTTCTGACCACGGCTAACGACAAATACGCGATACCCGACGCTCTTCGCGACCGCATGGAGATTATCGACCTGCCGGGCTACACGTTTGAAGAAAAATTCAATATTGCAAAAAAACACCTGCTCCCCAAGCAGCTAAAGGAGCACGGCCTTACCAAAGCGAACATAAAAATAAGCGACTCCGCGATAAGAGCCGTTATCGACGGCTACACAAGGGAAGCCGGCGTCAGGGTTCTCGAAAGAAAGCTCGCCTCGCTCTGCCGCAAAGAGAGCGTGCGCCTCGCTTCGGGCATAACCGAAAGGCTCGATATAACCGAAAACGACCTTGAAAAATATCTGGGAGTCAAAAAATACCGCGACGAGGACAGGGAAACAGAAGCTCTCACCGGCGTTGTGAACGGTCTCGCATGGACGAGCGTTGGCGGTGAGATGCTGAAGGTGGAGGTCCTCGCTCTTGAGGGCACCGGAAAGCTCGAGCTCACCGGATCTCTGGGCGACGTTATGAAGGAATCCGCAAGGGCTGCCGTAAGCTTTATAAGGAGCAAGGCCGCGCAGTACGGCATCGACCCCGATTTTTACAAGAACCGCGATATACATATCCACTTCCCCGAGGGAGCCGTGCCAAAAGACGGCCCCAGCGCCGGAATAACGGTCGTTACGGCTCTCGCCTCTGCCCTTTCGGGCAGGAAAGCGAGGGCAGACGTGGCGATGACCGGAGAAATAAGCCTCACCGGCAGGGTCATGGCTATCGGCGGGCTTCGTGAAAAGAGCATGGCCGCCTACCGCGAGGGCATAGGCACGGTGTTCATCCCGAACGCCAACGTCCCCGATCTCAAAGAGGTGGACGACGCCGTAAAGGAAAAAATCGTCTTCGTACCCGTAAAATACGCAGACGAAGTATTGAGCGAGGTGCTTTTGCCGCCTGAGAAGGACTTTGCTCCCGAAGAAACTGAGCCCGAAAGCAAAAGCATACCCGTTGTTAAGCGGGAAAACCGGGGAGGGAAACGCGTTGAACTTCAATAACGTTACCTTTGAGGCGTCCTACGGCACCGCGAGGCAGCTTCCCCCCTCAACGCTCCCCGAGATCGTTTTCGCGGGCAAATCGAACGTGGGCAAATCCTCGCTCATAAACAAGATCTTCAACCGAAAAAATCTGGCGAGGGTAAGCTCCGTTCCCGGAAAAACCACAACGGTGAACTTTTTCAAGGGCGACGACGCGCGCTTCGCCGACCTTCCCGGCTACGGCTACGCCAAACGCTCAAAAAGCGAAATAGAACGCTGGAGCGAGCTTATGGACGGCTATTTTTCGGGAGGCAGAAATATCGCCCTCGTTGTGCAGCTGCTCGACATGCGCCACGCTCCCACCTCCGACGACAAGGTGATGCTCAATTTTTTAACGGAATCGGGCTTCCCCTTTATCGCCGTGCTCACCAAATGCGATAAGCTGAAACCCACCGAAAGAAAAAAGCAGAGCGAATTTTTTTCTTCGCTGACGGAGCTGAAAAGCGCAAAAGGAATTTTTGAATGCTCCGCCGAAACCGGAGAGGGGATAGACCGTCTCAAGAGCGTTTTGGAGGACACGGAGATGAAAGAAGAAAGATGAAAGATGAAAGAAGAAAATGATCTTTCAGGATCTTCGGTTTATTCTGAGTATAAAAAACCAAAAGGGAGGCACGGCTTGTCTGTCGTGCCTCCCTTGATTATTTGTTTTTTATATTCTACCGCCGGTAATCTGCCTTTCCGAAGCCGAGGATCAGCATGAACAGCGGCGGGCATATCATCAGCCCCAGTGCGAAAAGCCCTCCCTTGCCGAAGGCGCGCGCCAGACGCACCGAGAAGATGATGTAGTAGACCGCTCCCACCAGAGGGATGAAAAACAGGATCACCTTCCAGCCCCTGTCGGCGATCTGCACAAGGGTGTAGATGTTTAGCACGGGTATAAGCGAGCGCCAGCCGCCTTTGCCCGCCTTTCTGAACAGCAGCCACATTCCCGCGATGCTGAGTATTGCGAGCACGATTGAGACTTTTCCGGTCTCGGGCGTGAATATATACTGCGACCAAAGCTCTTTGAACTGATCTATCATGATTATTACCTCTTTATCGGGCGTTCAGGAATTCCAGAGTGATCTCGGCGGTTTTATCAACCCTGCTCTCTATAAACAGGTGCCCTCCGGACGTCAGAGTTATATCCTCGCTTCCCTCGGGAAGATATCCCCTGAGCTTGTTGATATCTTTTTTGGATATCACCGAGTCGTTTGCGGCGTTAACGTATAAAACGGGTGAAAGAGTTGAAAACAGCTCGTAATCGGTTACGGGAATGAGCGAAAAGTTAATAATCGCACCCGCGCCCGTACCGCTGATCTTAAAGGGATCTGTTATGTATGATATATCGTAGTCGTGGGTAAACCTGAGGTCCCCGGTGGCGGCGAGAAGCAAAAGCCTCACAAGCACGTCGCTCTTTCCCATGAACTGCATCACCTTTCCCATCACCTTTATAAAGGATGGGTTGGTCATTATTTTCTGCTGAAACGCCGATGAGCCGTCGTTGCCCGAGGTGCCGTATAGCAGCAGGTTTTTAACGCTTTCGGGATATTTTTCCGCAAGCGCAATAGCAACGTATCCGCCCATTGAGTGCCCGGCAAGATACCACGGCTCGTCGCTCAGGCTCGTCATGAGCGAGTGCATAATATCCTCCCTCGGGAGCTTTTCGGTTTCCTCGGTCTCTCTTGTTGAGTAGCCGAAATCGGGAAGATCCGCCAGAACGCAGGTATATCCCGCCTCGCAGAGCTTTTCGGCAAGAGCCTTAAAGCAATAGGAAGAAAGCGCAAAGCCGTGTATCATGAATATCCGCCCCACGGGCTCTTCGGCCTCAAACACACGGTAATGTATGGTATAATCGCCTACAGAATAGTACTCGCTGTTTTCAAAGGGCTTTGTTTCGGCGAACACAGCGGGAACGCACACGGTGAACAATAAAACAACGCTCATTATTAACGCCGTGATCCTTTTGGTTTTTGTCATAAATCATACTCCTTAAAGTCAGTTATGGTTATTATACCATATTAATATAATTTTTGCAAGATTTAATGAAATATCTTTGTCAAGCATATTGAAATATCTTTGTCAAGCATATTTTTCTTGACAAAAGCGTTTTTTGTGTTTATAATACAGAAAATGAGAATGTTTCTCAAATTGGAGACGATAGGATTTGGCTGAATATAAAACAAAACAAAAAGAGGTCCTGCTTGAATATCTGAGCCAGACCCGGGATGAGCCGCAGAGCATTGAAAAGATTGTTGAAGAGCTTAAAAGCCGCGGCGAGGATCTGGGCAAGAGCACGGTATACCGGCTGATAAAAAAACTGAGCGACGACGGAAGCGTTAAATATTTTTCCGAGGGCAAAAAGTTTTTATACCAGCTTTCGGGCGGCGAGGAATGCCACCACCATCTTCACATGAAGTGCACCGGCTGCGGAAAGCTTTTGCACATGGACCATGAACAGAGCGAAATAATAATTGAGAACATATACGGCAAAAACGGATTCACCGTGAGCAGCGGAGAAACCACGCTGTTCGGCAAATGCGAAGAATGCGTTAAAAAGTCAGGCTGAAAAAGGAGACATATATAATGAAAAAAATAAGAGTATTGGTGATATCCGTTTTAACTCTCGTTTTCCTGCTGGCGGGCTGCTCCGCGGGAGACAAAAACCCGGAATCGCAGTCCGGCGCCGACACGTCCGAAAAAACCGGGCTCAAGATCGTGTGCACCATTTTCCCTCAATATGACTGGGTCAAAAACATACTCGGCGAAAAGGCAGACGACGCGCTTCTGACGCTGCTGCTCGATTCCGGCACGGACCTGCACTCGTATCAGGCAACCGCCGAGGATTTTGTTAAGCTTTCGGGCTGCGATCTGTTTATATACGTTGGCGGGGCTTCGGATATGAAATGGGTGCCCGACGCCCTTAAAACCGCGGGCGACATCAACGCCTTGAACCTGATGGATGCGCTTGGCGACTCCGCCAAAATAGAGGAAGAGGTTGCAGGAATGCAGGAGGAAGAGGAAGAAGAGGAGGAGGAATACGACGAGCACATTTGGCTCTCGCTTAAAAACGCCTCCGCACTTTGCTCCGTTATATGCGATAAGCTCTGCGAGATCGACCCCGAAAACGCCGCTATCTATAAGGCGAACTCCGAAAAATACAGAAACGAGCTTTCGGCTATGGACGCTGAATTTGACAAAGCGGTAAAATCCGCGAGCTTCAACACTCTTTTGTTCGGCGACCGTTTTCCGTTCAGATATCTCTGCGACGACTATAATTTAACCCCATACGCTGCTTTTTCGGGCTGCTCCGCCGAAACCGAGGCAAGCTTTGAAACCGTGGCGAGGCTGGCGAAAACAATGGACGAGCTCGGCCTTCCAGCCGTGTGCGTCACCGAAAGCGCAGATCAGAGCATAGCGAAAACCATTATAGAAAATACCGTTAACAAGAATCAGAGGATAGTGGTTTTTGATTCGCTGCAGAGCGTAACAAAGCAGGTGCTCGAAGAGGGCAAAACGTATTTAGGCGCAATGGAGAGCAATCTGAACGCTCTGAAAGACGCGCTGAACTGAGGTAAAAAAATGGCTGATTATCAAACACAGATATCCTGCCGCGACTTAAGGCTCGGCTACGAGGGCCGAACTGTCACGGAGGGACTTACCTTTGAAGTGAACAGGGGCGACTACCTGTGCGTTGTGGGTGAAAACGGCGCGGGCAAAAGCACGCTCATTAAGGCTCTTCTCGGGCTCAACCCGCCGCTGTCAGGCGAAATAGCTTTTCCGGGAGGGCTCAAGGCGGCGGCTATAGGCTATCTTCCGCAGCACAACGCCGTTCAAAAGGATTTTCCGGCTTCGGTCAAGGAGATCGTATTATCGGGCTGCCTCGGCAAGGGAGGCTTTCAACCTTTCTACACAAGGGAGCAAAAGGCGCTTGCCGAAAGGCAGATGGAACGCCTCGGCATAACCGAAATAAAAAGCCGCTGCTACCGCGAGCTTTCGGGCGGCCAGCGTCAGAGAGTGCTTCTTGCGAGGGCGCTGTGCGCCACGGAAGAGATACTTCTTCTCGACGAACCCGTTGCCGGCCTTGACCCGAAGGTCACAAAGGAAATGTATGAGATAATAGATAGCCTCAACAAAAGCGGCGTGACGGTCATAATGGTTTCGCACGATATCTCCGCAGCCGTCAGATACGCGTCGCACATACTGCACCTCGGCCCCACTCCCCTTTTCTTCGGTCCTAAGAGCAGTTATGTGAAAACCGATATCGGCAAAATGTTCACTGATTACGCGGGAGGTGACGACAAATGAGCGAAACGCTGACTCAGATCTGGCAGAACCTGCAGAATATTTTCGCTCAGCTTTCCACCCTGTATATCCCTCCCGAGGAGATCCCGGCAAAGCTTTCGATGTTCCAGTATCCGTTTGTGCAGCGCGCCCTTATCGCGGGACTGCTCATAGCGCTGTGTTCGTCGCTCCTCGGCGTCACTTTGGTGTTAAAGCGCTTTTCGTTCATCGGAGACGGCCTTTCGCACGTTGCGTTCGGCGCCATGACGGTAGCAACGGTTGTGGGCCTCACAAACGAGATGATCCTCGTTCTCCCCGTAACGGTCCTGACCGCCGTTTTACTGCTCAAAACCGGAAAAAACCGCAAGATAATGGGCGACGCCTCTCTTGCGATGCTCTCGGTGGGAGCGCTGGGACTCGGCTACTTTATAATGAACAAGCTCTCAACCTCGGCGAACGTGAGCGGAGACGTATGCTCAACGCTTTTCGGCTCAACGTCCATTTTAACACTCTCAAAGTTTGACATGTGGCTGTGCGTGGCTATGTCGATGATCGTCATTACCGTTTTCGTGCTGTTTTACAACAAGATATTCTCGGTGACGTTCGACCCCGATTTCGCGTCAGCCACCGGCACGAGGGCAAACGCCTACAACACGCTCACCGCCGTGATAACAGCCGTGATAATAGTTCTCGCGATGAACCTTGTGGGCTCGCTGCTCATATCTGCTCTCGTTGTGTTCCCGGCGCTCTCGGCAATGCGCGTTTTCAGGAGCTTCAAGAGCGTCGTCGTCTGCTCGGCGGCCATTTCGGTCTCAAGCGCAGCGGCCGGAATAATCGCGTCCATATTCATCGGGACGCCCGTGGGCTCCACCATAGTCGTGGCGCAGATACTGATGTTCGTTATATTCTCAATAATAGGCAAAATCAAATCGAAAGGTTGAAAATAATATGAAAAAAATCATTGCGATCCTTCTCACCCTCACGTTTGTTCTCTCGCTTGCCGCGTGCTCGTCAAAATCCGGCGGCGACAAAACGGACGCAGCCACCCAGAACGCCAACCCCGACGTTTCCGCCGATTCCTCATCCGACGCTTCGGCCGAACAGGTGACAGACGCTCAGGGCAAGGTCATTCCCTCAAACATCCCCAGCGAATCGCTCTCTTCAATAAAAGAAACCTTTGACCAGATGGAATACGCTTTATACTGCAACATATTCTATGAAGACAACGGCAAGGAATACGAAAACAAAAAGCTCACAAAGACCGGCACCTTCTCAATAATACAGGATGAATGGTCGGGCAAGGACCGCTACTACGTTTGGGGCTACGCAGATCAGACCCGCTGTTGCGACTTCCAGTGGGAGTTCGTGCCCGCCGACGTAAACAGCCTTCCGCCCGTAGGCTCATATATTGAAGTTAAGGGAACCTTCACCTACACAGAGGACCAGAAGACCGGCGCTCTCGATCACTACTGGCTGACCGACACCGAGCTCAAAGTAAAAGAGGCCTACACTCCCGACCAAGACTACGACTACGATCTCACGATAATGAGCGCCACTCTCGCGAGAGTGCAGCTTTTCAGCATGCAGAACTACACCGAAGCCTTCGCCGGAAAGAAGGTAAAGGTATACGGCAGAGCTTATTCCACAAAGACCCTCCAGCATCCCTATTATGACGAGAGCTGGTACCTTGATTTCGTTGCCGACGGAAAAGAGCCCGCCACGGGAACATATCTTATCCTCGGCGGCACCCTCGTCCAGGAAGGCACCGGCTGCTGGCTCAACGTTACGTCCTACACCGAAGAATAAGGAGAAAAGAAAGTGCCTTTGCCCGCCACAATAGCTCTGTGCATTCTCGGTGTGATCGTAATACTCGGGACCATATGCACAATAAGAGCAATAAAGATCAAAAAGAAGCTTCCGAACGTCAAAAGCGCAGTTTCCTGGACAAAGGAAGAAGAGGACAAATACGCCTCCCTTCTTTCCGAAATGGTAAAGATACCCACCGTTTCAAAAAAGCAGGAAGAGGAATATCCAGATTTCATCGTTTTTCAGGATAAGCTCAAGGAGCTGTTCCCGCTGTTTTTCGCAAAGGCCGAAAACCACGACGTTGACGGCAACATCCTCAGAAAGCTCCCCGGAACAAAGCCCGAAAGAGGCGCGCTCCTCTTGATGGGGCATCAGGACGTTGTGCCTGCAGAGGGGCAGACCGGCTGGACGGTCCCTCCCTTTGGCGGCGTTATAAAGGACGGCTGCGTTTGGGGCAGGGGCGCGATGGACTGCAAGAGCACCGTGTGCTGCGAGCTTGAAGCCGTTGAAGAGCTGCTCAAAGAGGGCTTCGATTTCAGGGAGGACCTCTGGTTCTTCTCCGCGCGAAACGAGGAAAACTCCGGCGGCGGCAGCGACGCGGCAGCCGAGTATCTCAAAAACAGGGGAATCCGACTAAACGTGGTGCTCGACGAGGGCGGCGCGGTTATAGGCGGCGTCTTCCCGAAGCTCGAAGCTCCGTGCTCCGCGATAGGCGTTGTTGAAAAGGGCTTTGTGAACCTTAAATTCACGGCGAAGGGAGCCGGCGGACACGCCTCCACTCCCCCGAAAAACACGCCGATAGCAAGGCTTTCAATGTTCATCTCCGAGGTGGAGAAAAAAGGAGTTTTCGAGAAAAAGCTCGTTTCCCCCGTTCCCGAGATGTTCACCGCCATAGCGCCGTATCTCCCCCTGTATTTCAGGGTCCCGCTCGGCAACCTCTGGCTTTATAAGGGGCTGCTCAAACGCGTGCTCCCGCTGTTTTCGCCTATGGCAGGCGCGTTTATCTCCACGACCGCCGCGTTTACTGTGTCCGGCGGCAGCGAAGCGCCGAACGTGCTTCCCGACAGCGCCTACGTTATTTGCAATATGCGCCCGTCGGTACACCAGAACGCCGACAAGAGCATAGCGGCTATTAAAAAGATCGCCGATAAATACGACGTGGAGACCGAAGTGCTCTATAAAAAAGACGCGTCGAAAACCACCGACACGAACAGCAGGGAATTCGCATTTCTCACAAAATGCATTTCGGAATGCCTTCCCGATACTGTGGTGACCCCATACCTGATGACAGGCGGCACCGATTCAAGAAGGTTTGAAATAGTTTGCGACAACGTGCTCCGCTTCACTCCCACGCGCCTTACGCCCGAACAGCTCGCCGCCATGCACGCGGCGAACGAGAACATCGGCATACCCGCCCTCGCCGAAGGCGTGAAAACATATAAATACTACATACAAAAGTATAACGCGTAAAAGTTTTGCCGCCCGCTGAAAACCAGCAGGCGGCGGTTTTTTCATATGCTTTTATAATAATCAGCCTTCTTCATAAGGCGTTGAATAATGCGTGTTAGGCGCGAAATCTTTTTTCTCGTTTGAAAAGGCGTCGTAAAACTCAAGCAGAAAACCGTCGTTTTCCGCAACTGCTTTTTGACAACCATCAATCGTCTCTGCGCCGGGAACTTCATAGGCTTTGTTAAGATAAATATTCTCATCCGCCGCAGAACTCAGATAAAGGACATAAGACTTGTTGTCGTCCAGCAATCCGGTAATGCATTCAATGCTTTTGCCGTCTATTGTCACGCCGCCGTATTGTAAAACAGGGATATCACAGTCGGTCCGAAGGGACCCTTTTATGTTCCTGACGATCCGCATTTCATAACAGGTATACGGCGTTCCTTTAAGGTCTCCCTCATCCATTCTCACGTTTTGATAAACGGTGCCTTTTATCTCATTCAGATATGCGATAACAATATAGTCCGAAAAACCCGACATAAGGTATTTGTCGTCCGGATCGAACGCGTATGCGGCATCCTGCATATATACCGGCAACTCATAAAAGTTTTCGGGAAATTCTATTATTGAATCGGTATAACTCCCGATCAGTTTATTTGTTGCAATCTGTTTATACGCAAAAAACGAAACAACCGAAACGATCAAAACCAGTCCGCAAGATACGATTATTGTTTTTTTTTATTCATTTTCTATCCCCCGCTTCTTAATTTCGATTGTATACCAATTGACAGTTAAGTCAAGAAAAATCGTTATTTTTTGATTTTTTCCCACTTAAAAATCAGATTATTATAAAATTGACATATCATCGGCTCTGTGATATATTTTATGTATCAATTTTCGGCGGAGGGAAAACCATGCAAAGACCTGTTTTGCGCTTTCATGAAAACGGACGCTTTCGCGTTTTAATGGTGTCCGATTTTCACGCGGGCGAAAAGTATAACGTTAAACTCAAAATAGGGCTCGAAAAACTCATTGAACACACGTCGCCCGACTTTGTTATGATAGGCGGCGACCAGTGCCTTGTAAGGAACACCCCCGAAGAAGTCAGGGAATATTTTTGTGATATAATCGAGCCGATACTTAAAAGGAACCTTCCCTGGGGAACGGTTTTCGGCAACCACGACCGCGAGTGCGGAATAGATATAGCCGAGGAACAGAAGGTATATGAGAGCATCCCCTTCTATCTCGGAGAAGCCGGGCCCGAAGACTTAAACGGCGTTGGGAACTACCGCATACCCGTGCTTTCATCTAAAGGCGATGGCCCCGCGTTCAACCTCTGGGCGCTGGATTCAAACCGCTACATGCGCGACTATATAAAGCTGTTCGGGCTCGACGAGGACACACGCTTTATCCTCCCCGACCATTTCAACGACGATTCCGGCGACGGCCAGCCCCTTTTTGACCAGATACAGTGGTACTTTAACGGCTCGAAAGAGCTTGAAAAGGAGTTCGGCAAAAAAATACCGGGGATAATGTTTATGCACACTCCGCTTATGGAATTTCTGCAGATACTCAGAAATCCCGAGGAATGCGGCGCGGTGGGCTCTCTCAGAAGCGGGATCGGCTGCAGCGAGATAAGCTCCGGGCTTTTCATGGCGTGCCTGCAGCGCGGCGACGTAAAGGGCATATTCTTCGGACACGAGCATCTTTGCGATATCTCGGGCGAATACTGCGGCATAACGATGGCGTGCGACGCGGCTCTCGGCTACAATATGAGCGGGCACGACGACCTTCGCGGAGGCAGGGTCATCGACCTGTTTGAAGAGGGAACGGTACAGACGTATCAGGTGCCTCTGATGAAGCTCATGGGCAAAGAAGCCATGCGCGACCCCGACTATTTTGAGGGCGGCTGCAAGTATTTTATAAGAAAGCTCAAATGAGGTGGGAAAAATGAGGATAGACTGCTCCGTATATCTGGAGGTGGACCAGATCGACCACCTCACGATACGCTGCCGGAAAGGCGAACCGCTTAAAAGAAAAACGGCGATAAAAATGATAAAACGCTACACTGCGTGCTTTGAAAGCGTGGCGAAGGCTTTTGAAGGCGCAGACGTAACTTATGAAGCACTTAATAAACGCAGCGACGAAGACCTCTACGCAGACCTTATAAAAATAAGGACCGCGCTTATAAACGAGGTCTTATAAGAAACATATCCGAAAATAAAAAAGTGTCATTTTGGCACTTTTTTGTTTTTCTCTCAGTGCCAATTTGGCACTTTTATCCTTGACATTTTAAGGCCATCTGTGATAAACTGTTATTGAGGTGTAACTGATGAGCTTAAAACAACAGAGAAAGGCCATAGGTCTCACGCAGGAAAAATGCGCGGAATATCTCAATATCCCTCTTCGTTCATATAAACGATATGAGGCGGACGAAAGCAAAATAGACCCTATCAAATACGGTTATATAACAAATCGACTTAATATGTACGGGTATATAGATGAAGAAACCGGATTGCTCACAAAGGAACAGATACAAAAAATCTGCGGTGAAGTGTTCGCTTCTTATCCGGTTGAGTATTGCTATCTGTTCGGTTCATACGCAAAAAACAAAGCCACAGAATCAAGCGACGTAGACTTGCTTATATCAATGCCTGTGGATGGCTTGAAATTTTATGAACTGAATGAAATGCTTCGCGAAAAACTGAAAAAACGCGTCGACCTGCTTGATGCGGCGCAGCTTAATAATAATCCCGCGCTTACACAGGAAATACTGAAAGACGGTATCAAAATATATGGATAATGTAAAAGACGATTGGTATTATCTTGAAAAAATAAAATAAGATCTGTATTTTGTTATTAAACATACGGCCGGAAAAACAAAAGGTGAAATCGAGGCTGATGAAATACTTGTTGATTCCATTATGTTCAGGATCATTCAGATCGCAGAAAACAACAATCATTTATCCGATAGTTTTAAGGCGCGGCATAAAGAGGTTCCCTGGCTTACCATAAAGGGTATGAGAAACAGGATCGTCCATGACTACGGTTACGTTGACCTGACAGTAGTGTATGATACTGTCATTCGCGGCATTCCTGAAATGCTTCAAAAATTATCGGATATCAACTGATTTTCAGTAAAAAATAAGGACCGCGCTAATAAACGAGGTCCTTTGAAATATTATTTGAGCGTTACAATAGTTACTCCGTTTTCGCCCTCGCCGTAGGAGCCGAGGCGATACGATTTAACGAACTTGTTGCCCCTCAGGTGGTCGCTGACGGCTTTCCGGAGAACTCCGGTGCCTTTTCCGTGAATAACGGTGAATTCTCCTATTCCGCGCATAAGCATTGAATCAAGAAAGCTGTCAAGAGCGATTATCGCTTCGTCAGCCGACATGCCCCTGAGGTCGCAGCGGCTGTCCGCCGAGGCGGTAAGGTTGCTTTCGGTGCCGGTGTTCCTTGTGAGCACCGGTTCTTTTTTCTTTTCGGGCTGCTTTTTTTCGATAAGCCTCAAAGAAGAGAGCTTCACCCTCATCCTCGCCGTACCCGAAAGCACCTCAACGTTGCCCCTTTTGTCGGCGGGGGAAAGCACCCTCGCCTCTTTGCCGAGGTCGGTGATGAACACCTGATCTCCGGCGACAAGCTCGCGGGGCAGAACGTAGTCGTCGTCCTCATAGAGGTTGGTTGTAACGGGATTTATGGCGATATCGAGCTCGTTGAGGCTCTTTTTCATGCTCTGCCTGGCTCTTCTCGCGAGCTCGCCGGCGTCGGAGGTGTTTTTCATCTCCTTGCGCAGCCTGTCAACTTCAAGCAGTATGGCATTAGCCTCTCTTCTCGCTCTCTCGGATATTTTCAGAGCCTCGCTCTGCGCCTTTTCGTATTCCTTTTTGAGTATCGTGTCGGCGTCTCTGAGTTTTTCTTCGGCCTGCCTTAACTTTTCCTCGTATTCTCTCTTTATATCGTCGGCCTTTTCCCTTTCGCTTTCCATTGAAAGGCGCGTCCTTTCAAGAGAATCCACAACGTTTTCAAAGCGCGAGCTCTCTTCGGAAACGAATTCCTTTGCCCTCTCTATTATCTCGGGGTCCATACCGAGCTTTTCGGATATGGCGAAAGCGTTCGAGCGCCCGGGCACGCCAATTAAAAGGCGGTAGGTGGGGCGAAGAGTGTTCACGTCGAATTCGCAGCAGGCGTTTTCAACGCGGGGAGTTTGAAGGGCGTAGGTCTTGAGCTCCGCGTAGTGCGTGGTTGCCGCCACCTTAGCGCCGTTTATGTGCAGCCTTTCGAGCACCGCGGTTGCCAGCGCCGCGCCTTCAACGGGGTCGGTGCCCGCGCCGAGCTCGTCTATAAGCACAAGGCTGTTTTCGTCGCTGTTTTCGATTATCGAAATAATATTAACCATGTGCGACGAAAAGGTGGACAGCGACTGCTCTATGCTCTGCTCGTCGCCGATATCGGCAAACACGCTTTGGAATACGCATACCTCGCTGTTGTCGGACGCGGGGATCAGCAGGCCGCACGCTGCCATTAAAGTCAGAAGCCCGAGTGTCTTTATTGAAACCGTCTTACCGCCGGTGTTGGGCCCTGTTATAACAAGCGTGTCGAATTCAGTGCCGAGATATATGTCGGTGGGGACCACCTTTTTCTGGTCTAAAAGCGGGTGTCTCGCCTTTTTAAGATCGATTTTTCCCGAGGTGTTGAGCAGAGGCACGCTCGCCTTCATTTTATAGCCGAGCTGGGCCTTTGAGAAAATGAGGTTCAGCTCCACAAGGCTCTCGTAGTTGTGCTTTATTGTGTCGCCGAAATCGCCCGCCATAGCCGAAAGCTCGCAGATAATGCGGTCGATCTCCTCCTTTTCCTTGCTTTCGAGCACCTTAATTTCGTTGTTCGCCTCAACAACAGCCATCGGCTCGATAAAAACGGTGGCTCCGCTGCCCGAAGTGTCGTGGACAAGGCCGGGGACCTCGGAGCGGTGCTCGTTCTTGACGGGGATAACAAAACGCCCGTTGCGCTGGGTGATGATGGCCTCCTGCAAAATCTTCTGATAGTGCGAGGAACGGATCATGCCGTCGAGCTTTTCGCGTATGCTCTGCGAGCGGTTCCTTATTTTGCGCCTGATGTCGGCAAGCGCGGGAGATGCGTGGTCGCTTATGTCCTCTTCGCTGAGTATAGCGCCCGTGATGCTCTCTTCAAGGCTTCTGTTCGGTATGAGCGACGAAAAGAAAACGTCGAGACACGATTCGGAGCCGGGATTGTTGAACCGCCATTCATACACCGAGCGGATAACTCTTAGCACCTCGGCGATATCGAGAAGCTCCCTGAACGAGAGCATGCCGCCCGCCGCGCCCCTTGAAAGGGCGGAATTCACGTTTTTCACCGCCCCAAAAGAAGGCGAGCCGTATTTTGCCATCAAAACGTAGGCGGCGTTCGTCTGGTTTATGAGCTCCGAGGCGTCATAAATCATTGTTGCCGGCTCTAAATTGAGAGCCAGCTCCTTTGCGTCAGGAATGCTCGCGCAATCCGACAGCATTTTTAATATTTTGTCAAGCTCTAAGGCTTTATGGTGACGGTTAAGCATTTGTTTTCTCCGTTCAGATCAAGGCGCTGTTTCGCGCAGCGCGCAGTGAGATTAACGATTAACGATACGGAAAAATCGCAGGCGATTTTTGATTATATTATGACGCCGGGGGAACTCGCCGGTAGGGCGGCATTTTATGCCGCGGTAATTTTGTTATGACGGCACGAACAAAATAAAAGGCAAAAAACCTGAATCATAACAAAATTTTACAATTGCGCCGCAGACGCGCACCGAATGGATGAAAACCCAATGAATATATCATATATCCGTTTTTGCAACTTTTGATAAATTCGGTTTGGTGATTATAAAAATTTTTGCTTACATCAATTCTTCATTTTTCACAGTTTGTGCAAACGCAAAAAATTTACCGCGGCATAAAATGCCGCACTACCGCGCGCGCCGCGCGATCACACTTCCGTTCCGCCCACCGGTCTGATTTTGAGCACATAGCAAGCGCCTTCTCCGAAAACGGCTTCGAGCCTTTTTTTGTATTCGCACAGAAGGTCGTTCGGTACGAAGGCCTGTATTGTACCGGCAAAGCCGCCGCCGTGCACTCTCCACGCTCCGCGTCCGGAAAGTACGGTCTCGCTTACGGCGAGAGCGAGTGCCACGGGCTGGCTCTGAGGAGCCGAAGAAGCGAACACGTTTTGATTGTAGGTATACGACGAAAGGCCTGATGAAATGGTTATCTCCTTGAATTTTTCAAAATCACCCTGAGAAAGAGCCTTTGCCTCGCAGTCGACTCTTTTGTTTTCGGCATAGAAATGAAGCGCTCTGAGCACGGGTCTCTCGCCGAGCTTGTCCCTGATGAGGGCTATGTTGTCGAGCACGTCCCGTTCGCTCGTTTCTCTGAGGCAGGTCTTGCCGAAAACGCCGGCTACCGCCTCCATCTCGCGCCTTATCGAAGCGTATTCGTCGGTGAGGTCCGCGTGGTCGGCGCGGGTGTCGACGATGCAAAGACTGTGTCCGCACGAAGCGAAATCAAAATCGATATGCTCGATAACGGGGGCCTTTGAATCCGCGAAATCTATTTTGACAAAACCGCCAACCGAGCACGCCATCTGGTCCATAAGGCCGCAGGGCTTGCCGAAGAACTCGTTTTCGGCATACTGGGCTATTTCGGCTATCATTACGGGAGAAATCCTGCCGTCGTTATACAGGTAGTTCAGCATGGTGCCTATGAGAACTTCGTAGGACGCCGATGAAGACATGCCCGAGCCCTTGAGCACGCTGTTTACCGTTACCGCGTTGAAGCCGCCGATATTGTATCCGAGCTGTTTGAAGCGCGCGGCTACTCCCCTGACAAGAGAAGCCGATTTTTCCCTCTCTTTTTCAACGGGGGTAAGGACGCCGAGGTCGATTATATCTCCCGGATAGTTTTCGGATTTAACGTAGATTACGTTATTATCGGTTTTGGCGGCGCACGCCGCAGCGTCAAGATTTATCGCAGCAGCTATCACCTTGCCTTTGTTGTGGTCGGTGTGGTTGCCGCAAACCTCAGTTCTGCCGGGAGCCGAGAAAAAGCGGATATCCTCGCCGTCGCCGAACTGCTCTTTGAACATATCGGTGAGATGGAGGAATCTCTCCCTTGCGGCTTTTGCGTCCTCATACAGTTTTTCAAAGCGAGCGTCATACGCTCCCGCGGCTATCATTTCAGCCGTTTTCATCAGATTGCTCATTTTCAGGTTCCTTTCCGGTTTTTCCTTTTTTTCTGAAAGATATTTTTGTTGATAAGCCAAACATTCCCTGCATAAAGAAGAAGGATATTCCGCTGAGCACAAAAAGCACCATAAGCGGGATATAGAACCTTCCCGACAGAGGATCGTAAACGTTGTTTCCTATATAAGTATAGGATATGAGCCTCGGGAAAAGCGCGGCCATAGATATAAGAAAATATTTGACAAACGGATATTCAAAGCTTCCGTAGAGCTGGCTTACGGTATTAAACGGGAAAATAGGCACGAACCTCAGCGCGAAAAGCACCCACGGATCCGACTTTCCCTCTGTGGTGAAAGCCGTGTTTATCGCGGGATGGCGCCTCAAGACCTTGTTCATCCACCCCTCGCCCATTTCTATGCCCGTGTAGTATCGGAAAGCCACGTTGAACGCCATTCCCGCGGCGTCAATAAGAAACGCCCATCTCGGCTCAAAAACCATACCTGTGATTATATAGAGAGCGGCGTATGGGTATATGGGAGTCATACTTCGGAGGATGAACAGCAAAAACAAAACTATCATTATGAGCCAGTGGTTTCCGAGAGCCGCCACCTCGTTTTCAAAGTTCCTTATTATGTCGAGATACTGCTGGTACTTTTCCTGGACGCTGTCTATCTGCATAATGATGACAATAGCAAGTAAAGCCGCAGCCGCAATAAAGCAGACGGTCCCCAAAAACCTTAAAAGGCGTATGACGAATCTTTTTTTGTCTTTATTTTCTCTTGCCAACAACATCACCGGAAAATGAAAAATAACGGTTATTTTTATTGATTATAATATATTTATTTATTAAGGTCAAGTTTTTTTATGTTTGTGAAAAATGCACAATTTAAGTGAAAAAAAATATATTTGACTAAACTTTTTTTATAGATTATAATATATATTACAAATATTTTTAATGAGAAATGAGGAACGCTTATGGGTAAAAAAATACCCCGCAATTACGGAACGACGTATTCCAGAAAAGAGCTTACGGGATATCTTGTCGGCCTTGCCGGACAAAATATTATTTATAATATCATCGGCACCGGCCTTACTTTCTATTTTCAGAACGTAATATTTATTCCGGCGATCGCCTGTTCCGTCATTTTTGCCATTGCAAGAGTTTGGGACGCGGTGAACGACCCGATGATGGGTACGATAGTTGACAAGACCCGTACAAAATGGGGAAAATGCAAGCCCTATCTCATGTTCATCCCTCCGGTAATCCTTGTAACAACAATAATTCCCTTCCTCAACGGAATGTACGCCTGGACGGACGCCGCCGGAAATACCTTCACCGCTTCTCCCGGCGCAAAGATCGCGATAGTGGCATGGGCCGCGGTTTCATATATTCTTTGGGGCATGACTTATACAATAGGCGATATACCTCTTTGGGGCGTAACCTCCCTTATGACCGAGGATCAGAACGACAGGGCAAAAATTCTTTCCCTTGCCCGTATCTGCGCTTCTTTCGGCGCTATAGGAATGGCTTTCACCTTTATAGCTCCTTCTTTCAAAGGTATTTTTCTTGAAAGAGGCATGGACGACCAGCACGCTTTACGCGGAGCCTATATACTTACAGCCGTTATTCTGACCGTATTTTCAACCATTCTTTTTGAGGTAACGGGCCTATCCGTGCACGAGCGCGTTGAACAGTCAAACGAGAGCCACACAATGAAGGAAAACTTCCAGACGATGTGGAACTGTCTGCCCTTCCGTCAGCTTCTTATTTCCGGCGTGCTCAGAAGTCCTATACAGCTTCTCTCTCTCGTAGCCATGCCGCTCGTTATGTATTATTTCTTTAACAACGATCTCCAGGGAACCTTAGTGACGGAGAACGGATTGAACATAGGCATGATAATAAAAGTTGTCATACTGTTTATCGGCGTTATGGGCGGTATGCTCGTTTCATCCGGAGTAACTCCGTCGCTTGCCCGTAAAATAGAGAAAAAGAAGCTTTATAATTTCTATTCGATATTCGGAGCAATTCCTTTCGTGCTTGTTTTTGCGGTATATTACATAACTCATAAGGCTGGCGGAGATCTTCTGAGCTGGCCTATGACAATACTTATAAGCCTCGTATTCTTTGTTGCTTCTTGGGCGCAGGGCGGTCTTAACGTGCTTCAGTCAGTAATGATAGCGGACTGCGTGGACTACGAGGAATACAACAACGGCATCCGTCCGGACGGCGTATTCTTCTCAGGCCAGTCCTTTATAACAAAACTCGCCTCCGGTATAGCTTCCCTTATTTACGGCGGAGTAAGCGCAATAGTAGGTTTTTCAGGCGACAACCTCTCTATTCTCAACGCGGCTCTTATTGACGGCGCAAGCTTTGTTACATATGAAGGAGGCAAATTCGCTACCGCATTGTTCTTCTGCGTTTCCATTCCTCCGGCAATAGGCATGGTTCTCTCCGCAATTCCCACTCTCAAATACGCTCTTACAGATAAAGAACACACAAGGATACTTGACGAGCTGAACGCAAAGAGAAACGAGAAAGCGATTAACGATTAATAATT
>JAFSWN010000183.1 GCA_017450185.1 Clostridia bacterium
GAGGCGCTCGATATGTTCCTTCCGGGCATGTTCGCTTTCCGCTCCATTCTTGACAACGGCAGAGAGATGGCGATACCCGATCTGAGGGATCCCGCCCAGCGCGACAAATGGAGAAACGACACCGCCTGCACCGACCCTAACGCCGCCGGAGACATGCTTCTTCCCACCTGCAGGGGGGGTACGCCCGACATTCCCGCGGAGATTTACAACGAGGTCAGAAAAAAGTGGGAGGCGTTCCTTGAGAAAAGAGAAAAGGAAGCCGCCGGAGAATAACGGATAAAATCAAAATAGAAATCAAAGTGAGAAAAACAAAATGGAGTTTATAAGAACAATAGCTTCCAACAGCATCGTTTGCATAGTCTTCCTTGTTTCGGCTTTTATCTACGGGCTCGTTCTGCCCTTTTGCTGGGGAAACAACCCCATGGACTACCGCGGCACGCTCAGCCATCTGTGCGAGCACCATAAGCCCTTTTTCTGGATCTGGGCTTTCCTTACAGGCGGGTGTTTTCTTTTCAACGCCGAGCATATGTTTATTAAAGTGGGTTATTCCAACCGTTTTTTGGACGTTCTTTTAATTCTTGCGGTATTGGGTATGTTTGTTATAGCGGCGACTCTCGAACACAGCATCGAAAACTGGAACCCCACTCGCGTGGTCCACTGGACGGGAACTATATTGTATATCGTGTGCATAGCTCTCGCCGTGCTCCTTTTCTTCCTGCTCAACCTCAACGTCAGGGGCTTCAAGGTACTTGCCGGTATCATGGTGTTTATCATCGTCGGTTTCATCGTGTGGTTCGTCAAGCTCGGCAGAAGCGCGGTTATTGAGATGATCCCCATAGCCTCGGTCGAAATAATGATGTTCGTTGTCAATTTCACTCCTCTGGTACAGGCGTCATAACAGAATAATAAAAAATAAGCGCCGCAGGAAAAACCCTGCGGCATTTGTTTTAATGCGTTTTTTATCAGAAAGAGAACATTGCGAGCAGCTTCTGAAGAAGCGCGAAGAAACGTAAAAACAGCTTCTGTTCAAAAGCCCAGAGCTTTTCGCTCACAAGCGAAACGCCGGCGTCGCGCGCGTTTTCCATTCCCGCTCCGGGGTTCTTTCTCGTTACGTTTTCAACGCAGTAAACGCCTTCTTCCGTGTATTTAACAAAACGTATACCCGTTTCGCTGAAGCGAACGACGCCGAGAGTGAGAACGTTTGTGGAGGTCTCGGTGACGTTGTTGTTGGAGTAGCCGACATAGCCGCAGTTGGCGTAGGTGAAATTCAGCGTTTCTTCGGTATAGGCGTTTTCACCGATCTTGTCGGGCTTCGGAACGAGTATCGTTTCACCGGGGGCCATGAAGTTGACCGACCCGCCGATATAGTCGTCGTAGTCGTCGGAATGCTGATGGCCGAAGAGGAATATGACGTCGAGAGTTTCGGCGGCTTTGTTCAGCGCGCTGAAAATATATGAGGCGTATTTATTATCGGAGTAGAGGAATCTTGAGGTGTGATGCAGCGGAAGGTGAGTCATAACGATAACGGGGCGCATATCTCCGTTTTCTATCATGGCGTTAAAGGATTTTTCCATGTCCTTCGCAACGTTTTTGATTATGAGATCCACACCGGGGCGAATGCCCTGGAGCCACGGGAAGTCGTCTTCATTGATAACGTATAGGCAGTATACACCCATGTCGTAGAAGCCTGTTTTCGCGAAGCCCGACGAAATATTGTCGTGGTTGCCCTGGATGCACACTACCGAATCGGGGTCGGCGTCGGGATAAACCTCAACAAGGTTTTTCCTTATAAGCGATATGCCGGGGACCGCGTAGTCAAAAAGTATCTTTGTATAGTCGCCGCCCACAAGCATGGAATCCGGCGTTTCAAGGCCGTCGTTCTTCATGCGGGTGAGAAGCCTGTTGAAGCGGTCGTAGGCCTCCGTTCCCTGATCCTGGAAATCGGAGCCCGTCAGAACGCTCGCGTAGGCGCCGTCGTCAAAAGGCGCGTCGGCGGCAAATACCGGAATCAGAGTGAGAGCTGCCATAACAACGGCGAGCAGGACGGAAATGAGCTTTTTTGTTTTTTTCATAGTTACAACCTCCTGAAAGTGTTCTCAATATCGCAAAAATGTTGTGATACGCAAAAATTATATAACAAATATGAGAGAAAAACAATCCCTTTAAGAATAAACGGACGTGATCCCGAAGAATTCTTCAAGGCAGAGCCCGCTGTTGTAAACGGCGGCGGCAAGGTCCTTACCCACATATCTTATGTGCCAGGGCTCATATGAATAGCCCGTTATACTTTCTTGGTTTTTCGGGTATCTGATAATAAAACCGTATTTATGGGCGTTGGAAGCAAGCCAGATCCCTTCTTTTGTGTTTGCGAACGATCTTGTAATGGAATTAACGTCAATTGCAAGCCCCGTCTGGTGTTCCGAATGGCCCGGACGGGCGGAATAGGTGTCGGCGGCGGCCCTGCCGTCCCTTGCGCAGTAACGGTTATAAAGCGAAGCCTGGGTGGAATATGAGCGGTAACCGGAGGAAAGATATATGTTTTTTCCCTCCTTTGCGGCTGCTTTGACTAAAGTGTTGAAAGCGGAATAGCATTCCGAGGTGAGGCCTCCCGGCGCGTAGGACGACGGAACGCCGTAGGTTTTGTTCGCTATGAGCGTATATCCGTAGGGGCTCACAACATACGTTATGCCGTCCTTTTTTGCGAGCGCGTAGCCCTTTTTGGTGTAGCCCGCAAGCGTATATCCCGTTCGCAGGGACGGAGCGTACGGGTCAAGGCCGACGCACACTCTGAGAACATATCTCGCGTCGGCTGCCGTCACGCCGTCCTTTTTGTCAAAATCCGCTTTTTTCTTCTGCAGGCTGTCGAGACCGTCGTCAAAACCTAAGCAGAGCCTTAAAACGTATCTCGCGTCGGCGGCCGTCACTTTTCCGTCCATATCCGCGTCTCCGTCGGGACAAAGCCGGTAACTCAGATGTGTGAGCTTATCAATCTTCCTTGTTTGCGTCTCGCCGCACAAGGAGCAGACGCGCTTTTCCAGACCTTCCTTCATGTAGGTCGGCCAATCAACGGCAGACCAATCGCCGAATGAGTGGCGGCATATTTCCGGAAGGGTTTCCGACGGGCTTTCGGACTGCGATTCTAAAGGAGTCTCCGAAGTTATTTCGGACGACGTTTCTTCGTACGGGATCTCAGCGGCGTAAACGCAGCAAACCGAAAAAAGCATAAGACACATGGTCATAAGCGCCGTAAATACCTTTTTCATTTTTTATCCCTCACTTCGGTTGATATATATATTTTACCATACACGGCGTATTAATCAAGCAAAAAGAAATAAATTGACGAAAAAATCCTTGTATGGTATAATTTGTGTATAAAAATCGAAAGGAAGAGATAGACATGGTTTTTGAAAAGGCAGCAAAAAACAACGACGAGCAGATAAAGTGTCTTGCGGATTTTTCTGCCACCGAGATCGCTTCGATCTGCGAAAACATCGGGCCCCGTCCGTGCGGCGAGGATGGCGAACGTCAGGCTCAGAACTATCTTCTCGGTAAAATCAGCGAATTTGCGGACGAAGCGCACAGGGAGACGTATGAGGTCCATCCGAAGGCGTTTATGGGGTTCGTTCCCGTTGCGGGCTCCATGCTTATAGGCGCCACCGCGGCAAATCTTGTGAGCGCGTTCAAGAAAAAAGCCGCTGCGATAGCTTCCGTTTCACTCGTGGGCGGGGCGTTGACCACCGTTGTGGAGGAATTCGCGCTTTATCATGAGTTCCTCGACAGATTCTATCCAAAAAAAACCTCGGGCAACGTCTATGCCGTCAGAAAGGCGTCGGGGGAAACCAAACGCAGGATAATAATAAGCGGACACACCGATTCCGCTCCCGAATGGACTTATACCTATAAGCTCGGTTCGCACGGCGTGGTCGTTGTCGCGGCCTACGCGCTCACCGGCCTTGCCTATACCGCCGTAACAAGCATCCTCTCGCTTGTTATGAAAAACAGGGCTCTCGTAAAGAAGCTCGCACTCGGTCAGACTGTTTTCCTTCCGGCATACGGACTGCTTTTCCGTTTCGCGAACCACGACCGCTACGTTGACGGCGCGAACGACGACCTGACGGGAACTATGACGGCGTTTTCGGTGCTCAAATACCTTAGCGACAACGACGTCCGTTTTGAAAACACGGAGGTAATAGCTCTTCTTGCCGGAGGCGAGGAGGCGGGGCTTCGCGGATCGAAAGCGTTTTTCAAGGCCCATCCCGAATATGTGAACGACGGAGTCGAAACCGTGTTTGTGGGCTTCGACACGATTAGAGACGCCGACTATATGATGATCTACAACAAAGATATGACCGGCTTTGTTAAAAACAGCGACGAAGTGAGCTTCCTTCTCAAGGAGTGCGCCGCCGATATGGGGATGGACGTGCCCATAGGCGCAATTCCTCTCGGCTCAACCGACGCCGCCGCCGCTTCGCAGGCGGGCGTCAAGGCCGCTTCGTTTGTGGCTATGGATCCCGCTCCCGCAAGATATTACCACACCCGTCTCGACACAGCAGACATCCTTGAGCCCGGAACAATAGCCAAAGGCATAGAGCTCGCCATAAGAACAGTATTTAAGTTTGACGAAAAAGGACTGAACTGAGTTTTTTAATGAGGTGAGATAATGGAATTGACAAAAGAACAGCAATCGCTTGTTGACGGCGCAAAGGGCGAAACGATGGCGAAGGTCATGAAAACGCTTGCGGCTTACGGCGAGATCTTCGGCGCGGAAAAGATGGTCCCCGTGACCGGCGACTACGGGCATCTGGTGCTGAGCTTCGGGCTCACTTTCCTCGGGCCGGTGTTCGATCTGTATCAGAGACTTATAGATGAAGGCTGTCTCGCGGGGCAGAAATTTACGTGCGACCCGAAGCCCTACGATCCCAATGTGCCCCAGAACCCGCTGCAGAAGACCGTTGCGAAATTCGTTTTCGGAAAACAGAAAAAATATGAGGGCCAGTTAAAACGGCTCGGGATACTTAACGACGACTCCTCTACCTGCACCTGCTATCTCGACGAGATCGGAAACACTCCCAAAAAGGGCGACGTGCTCTCGTGGGCGGAAAGCAGCGCGGTGGTTTACGCAAACTCGGTCCTCGGCGCGAGATGCAACCGAAATTCCGGCATAATCGAGCTTTTCGGCTCGGTTGCCGGCTACGTTCCCTGCTTCGGACTGCTAACGGACGAGGGCAGGAAAGCCGACTGGATAGTTGAAGTTAAAACAGATAAAATGCCCGACGCCCAGCTTCTGGGTTCGGCTGTCGGAATGAAGGTCATGGAGGATGTTCCGTATATAAAGGGGCTCGACAAATACCTCGGGACCGAACTTAACGACGAAAACAAAACGTATCTCAAGGATTTCGGCGCGGCCACGGCATCGAACGGCGCGGTCGGGC
>JAFSWN010000184.1 GCA_017450185.1 Clostridia bacterium
ACCGGCGGCGGCGCGTCCCTTGAGTTCCTTGAGGGCAAAGAGCTTCCCGGCATTGCATGCATCGACGAAAAATAATAAGAGGAGATATTTCAATGAATAAAGCCAAAAGATCCGCCGTTATAGCCGGCAACTGGAAAATGAACAAAACCCCCGACGAGGCCAAGGCTCTTATAAACGAGATGAAGCCCCTTGTGGCAAACGCTCAGTGCGACGTCGTTCTCTGCGTGCCATATGTCGACATCCCCGCCGCTATTGAGGCAGCCAAGGGCTCAAACATAAAAATAGGCGCGGAAAACGTGCATTTCAAGGCTTCCGGCGCATATACCGGCGAAGTGAGCGCCGATATGCTCAAGGCCGTCGGCGTTGAATACGTCATCATCGGCCACAGCGAAAGAAGACAGTATTTCGGCGAGACCGACCAGACCGTCAACCTTCGCACCCTTGCCGCCCTGAACGCGGGACTCAAGGTCATCCTCTGCGTCGGTGAGACCCTCGAGCAGAGAGAGCTCGGCTACACCGAGGCTCTTCTCGAGTACCAGACCAAAATAGCTCTCACGGGCGTTTCCGCCGAGCTTCTCAAAAACGTAATTATCGCCTACGAGCCCGTATGGGCCATCGGCACAGGTGTCACCGCCACCGACGAACAGGCGGACGAGGGCAACGGTTTCGTGCGTAACGCCGTCGCCTCTGCCTACGGCGCGGACGTGGCCGAGACTGTCACCATTCAGTACGGCGGCTCCATGAACGCCAAAAACGCCGAAGGCCTTCTTTCCAAGGTCAACGTGGACGGCGGCCTTATCGGCGGAGCCTCGCTCAAGGCCGAGGACTTCTCGATCATAGTCAAGGCAGCTTCAAAATAATAATGATAAAAGATGAAAGATGAAAGAAAAAGAATGGAATGCGTCGGCATTCTATGATCAAAAATTGCGGAGCAATTTTCCCGACTTTCATCTTTTATCTTTTTTCTTTCATCATTTTTTAAGAGGGTATTCCAATGAAAAATCCTGTTGTATTATGTATAATGGACGGCTTCGGTATCCGTGAGGAAACCTGCGGCAACGCCATAAAAGCCGCGAAAACGCCCAATCTCACAAAATTCTTCTCAGAAAACCCCTTCACCACCATCGGAGCTTCGGGCCTCGACGTAGGCCTTCCCGACGGCCAGATGGGCAACAGCGAGGTCGGCCACACCAATATAGGCGCGGGCAGAATAGTTTATCAGATGCTCGTCAAAATTTCAAAGTCCATTAAGGACGGCGATTTTCAGAAGATCCCCGCGGTGCTCGGCGCAATGGAGAACTGCAAAAAGAACGGCGGCGCGCTTCACCTTATGGGGCTTGTTTCCGACGGAGGCGTGCACTCCCACATCGAGCATCTTTTCGGTATTCTTGAAATGGCCAAGGCGTATGGTCTCACAAAGGTATACGTGCACTGCATAATGGACGGCCGCGACGTTTCCGTCACCTCCGGCAAGGGCTTTATCGCCGAAACGCAAAAAAAGTGCGCCGAGCTCGGCCTTGAGGGCATAGCCACCATCACCGGCAGGTACTACGCCATGGACAGAGACTTCGCCTGGGACAGAGTTGAAAAGGCCTATTCCGCCTTCGTTTACGGCGAGGGAATTGAAAACTCCGATCCCGTCGACGCCATGCAGAAGTCCTACGACGAAGGCGTGACCGACGAATTCATCATTCCGACCGTCGTAAATAAAAACGGCACGATAAAGGCGAACGACAGCGTCTTTTTCTTTAATTTCCGTCCCGACAGAGCGCGCCAGATAACCCGTACGTTCGTCGATCCCGACTTTACCGGCTTTGAGCGCAGAAACGGCTTTTTCCCGCTCACCTACGTGTGCATGACGCAGTATGACGAGAGCATGCCGAACGTAAGCGTCGCCTTCCCGCCCGAGGAGCTCAAAAACACCTTCGGAGAATATCTTCAGGATAACGGCAAAACTCAGCTCAGGATCGCCGAAACGCAGAAATACGCTCACGTCACGTTCTTCTTCAACGGCGGAGAGGAAAAGACCTTCAACGGAGAGGACAGGATACTCATCCAGTCTCCCGACGTCCCCACCTTTGACTTAAAACCCGAAATGAGCGCCTACGAGGTTTGCGACGCCGTATGCGAGCAGATACTTTCCGGCAAATACGACGCCGTCATCCTCAACTTCGCAAACTGCGACATGGTCGGCCACACGGGCGTGTTCGAGGCAGCCGTCAAGGCTGTTGAGGCTGTGGACGAGTGCGTGGGCAGAGTCGTCGAATCCACGCTTAAAATGGGCGGCGTGTGCTTCATCACCGCCGACCACGGCAACGCCGATATGATGATAGGCCCCGACGGAAAGCCCTTCACACCGCACACCACCAACCCCGTCCCCTTCTGCATGGTCGGAAGGGAAGGAGAGCTTAAATCCGGCGGCAGACTTGCCGATATCTGCCCCACGATGCTTAAGGTCATGGGCCTTCCTCAGCCCCCGGAAATGACGGGCGAGTGCCTTATTAAAGACTGAGGCTGAAACAACATTTGTATATAGAGTTCAGATTTCAGAGTTAAGAGTTTAGATAAGCGCGTTTTTTTGATTCATCCTTTTCTAAATGCTAATCTCTGAATTCTGAACTCTTTTTTTTGTGAGTTTTTTCTTTTTTTCGCGTCTAATAGATGAAGAGCGGAAAGCTCTTCGGAAAGAGCAGGGTATAATATGGATAACGGTGCAAGTAGCTACCGCCGTTTTCTTGCCGGAGAAGAAAAGGCTTTGGCTGATATCATCCGGGAATACCGCGACGGACTTGTTTATTTCATATGCGGCTATACCGGCGATATCGTCTCGGCGGAGGATATCGCGGAGGACGTTTTTGTAAAGCTTCTCGTTAAAAGGCCTCATTTTTCGGAAAAATCGTCGTTTAAGACGTGGCTCTACGCTATAGGCGCGAACGAAGCTAAAAGCTTTCTCAGAAAGAAAGGGAGCGCGCCGCTTCCGCTTGACGAAGGCGCGCAGTTCGCCGACGAATACGGCGATCCCGAGAACGCGTATTTCCGAGATGAACGATCGAAGCTTCTGCACAGGTGCCTTATGAAGCTTTCTCCCGCCTTCCGGCAGGCGTTGTGGCTGAGTTACTTTGAAAACCTTCGCGTAAAGGATATAGCGAAAGTGATGCAAAAGAACGCCCACAGCGTTGAAACTTTGCTTTACCGCGCAAAAATCGCGCTGAAAAACGCAATGGAAAAGGAGGGCTATTCAAATGAAGACCTATGATGAGACCTACAGGTCCGTTCTTTCAAAAAGAGACGCGTATGAACAAAACAAAACGCGACGAGGCAAAAATATAAAAAAAGCGGCCCTGTCAGGGGCTTTAGTTCTGGCAGCCGTGTTCACCGCGGCAATATGTATAAGATTCTTCGGCAGCGATCCCGATATCCCCGAAAAAATTTCCGACGTCACGGAGCCTGTTGCCGAAAACCTTACTGAGGAGCCCGTGAACGAGCTCGCGGCCGATCCTTTCTCCGAAGTCGGCTCAACAGAGCCTTTTTCGGGCGTTGGCGGAGGGGAAGGAGAGGGCAGGCCTTCATCTGTTCCGGGCTATACGGACGGCGACGTGGTCGTTGCGTCAACTTCGGAGCGTTCCGACGAAAGCAGCGTTTCTGACGACCGTTCGGGAGGGTACTCCGGCGAAAACGTTTCCTCCTCGCAGATCGATCCGAGCGCAGCGTACTTGTGCAAGCACATATCGGGCGAATGGCTGACAGACGAAGAGGCGGCCGCGTATTTCACCGAAAACCGGCAGTCGGTCATTGTCTCGCTTTCTTCAAGCGGCGTTGACGTTTCAGACGTCAAAATCATGGAGAAGGGCTACGGCCACCTGAGTATATCGGCAGCCGGCGGGCTTGAATACAAGGTAAATTTCCGCGACTATCTCGTTTACGCGGGGCCATCCCTTGTCGCCATAGTGACGCTCGTTAAGGAAAACGGAAATATTTCATCCACGCTGTCGTTCGGCGCGCCGTGGTTTTCGCTGTATAACGATTTCCTTCAGGCGCACAAGGGGCAGGAGCTTGTGTACGTCTACTGCGACAGCATGGAGTACGTGATTACCCCCGACAACCGCATAGTAAACCCGATGGGCTACGAGATCGTGCCGGAATTCTTCACGCAAGAAATTGACTACCATTCGTTGCTTAATGAAAAAGTCAACGTATACGTACCGTAATGCTCAAAAAAACACAGGGGGTTCGGACGCCGTTTTCGGCTCCCCCTGTGTTTTTCTTACCCTGTTTTTGTTTTTTTTGCTTTTTTCTCCGCGCGTTTTCTGTCGTCCTCTTCGGCGAGGGCGGTATTTTTTTCATACAGCTCTTGTTTTGCTTCCGCTTTCTTTCTGAGCGTCTGCGCCTTTTTCGCGTTTCCTTTGGCTTCGGCGGCTTCGGCTGCCTTAATCAGCTTTTCCTCCTCTTTCTTCGCCTCGGCGGCCTTTCGCTTGAAGCGGTAAAGAGGTATCTCGTTAAAATAGTCCACGCCCTCTATGGGCTTGGGATTATTGGTATACTTTATAAGGAAAACAACGAGCAGCACGGCGCACACAAGAACCAGCACTATGCTCAGAAGCTGAGAGGAGCGTATGTTTGTTCCGCTTATATAAAGCGAGTCGGTGCGAAGCCCCTCAACGACGGTCCTTTCTATCCCGTACCATACGCCGTACATCAAAAAAATCTGTCCGCTGAATTTTCTCGCCTTTTTGCAAACGATATAAAGTATCACAAAACCGATAAGGCACCACAGCGATTCATATAAAAACGTGGGATGCACCGGAGCGGAAGGGTCGAGATGTGTTTCGCCTGCGCTAACAAGCTCGCTTAAATAGGCGTTTGTTTTTTCGCTGTACATGCCCCAGGGCAAAGTGGTGTTTGTGCCGAAGGCCTCCTGGTTCGCGTAGTTGCCCCAGCGCCCGATACCCTGGCCTATAAGAAAGCTCATGCCGCAAAGGTCGAGCAGGTTCCTGACGTTTATCTTTTCCGCCTTGCACACTATATACGCGCATATAAGCCCGCCTATAAGCCCGCCGTATATCGCGAGCCCGCCGTTCCAGATCTTTACGATGTCCGCGGGGTGCGCCTTGTAGTAGTCCCACTGGAACGCCACGTAATACAGCCTCGCGCCTACGATCCCGCCAAGCGCCCCGTATATGAGGACGTCGATCATCTTGTAAATATCTATCTTCCAAACGTACGCGAGCCGTCCTCCGAGAAGCACGGCAAGGCTCAGCCCGAACGCTATGATAACGCCGTACCAGCGTATCGTCACCTGACCGAGAAACGGCAGCGTGAATTCGCAGAAAACGGAGGAAACGTTGAATATATGGTCGATAGCGGTAAACTTTACCTGTGTAACGTCACTGAAAAAAGTCATAAACATACCTCTTTTTTGAAAGATAAAAGATGAAAGATAAAAGATAAAAGTCGGGAAAAATCGCAGGCGATTTTTTGATTATATTCAATATCAAAACGCGAAGCGTTTTCCTTTTTTTATCTTTTATCTTTTTTCTTTTTTCTTTACGGTTACGAATGAAATATCATTCGTAATCGTCTTCGTTCTCCCAGTTGTGCCATACCGCTTGAATGTCGTCGTTTTCCTCAAACATCTCAAGCATCTTGCCCATCTGAGTTATGTTGTCGCCCTCAAGGCGAACGTAGTTCGAGGGAACGTATTCGGCCTGCGCCGAAACAACGGTATATCCCGCCGCGGTAAGCGCGTCGGCAACGTCGGCAACGTCGTGAACGCCTGTTCTGATGTCAAAAACGCCGTCGTCGGTAATAACGTCCTCCGCTCCAACGTCAAGCGCTTTTTCCATTATCTCGTCCTCGTTCACGTCCTCGCTGTCAACGAGCACAACGCCCTGACGCGTAAACATAAACATAACGCTGCCCTGCTGGCCCATGTTTCCGCCGTATTTATCAAAATAGTGCCTCACGTCGCCTGCGGTGCGGTTCCTGTTATCGGTGAGCGCTTCAACCACGACCGCCACTCCGGCGGGGCCGTAGCCCTCGTAGATTATCTCTTCATAGTTGTCGGCGCCGCCGTCACCTGCGGCCTTTTTGATTATTCTGTCAATGTTGTCGTTGGGCACGTTCGCGGCCTTTGCCTTGGCTATAACGTCCTTGAGCTTCGAGTTGCCCGCGGGGTCGGGGCCGCCCTCTTTAACGGCAACGGCTATCTCGCGGCCTATCTTTGTAAAGACCTTCGCTCTGGCGTTGTCGGTCTTTTCTTTTTTTCTTTTGATGGTGCTCCATTTGGAATGTCCTGACATAAAATCCATCCTTTCGGGAGAAAATGATTTGTTCGAAATATTATTTTATCATAATACAGCCTCTTAGTCAAATGTTTTTATCATTAAAAAAACTTGCTTTCGTAATCATGAAAAATCTTGCTTAACGGCGCGGCTTTGTATTATAATAAAAACATAAATCACGCTCGGGAGGGAAATATATGGACATAAACAGAGTTATCGCGCTGCTGCTTGCCTCTTTTTTGGGGCTCTGGGCAAACGTCTATGCTTTTTTCAATAATTTTATAAACGATTACGTTTTCAGTATTGATACTTCCGTGCTGGGCGAGGCCCTTCCCAACGTGAAGAGCAACCTGAACCGCTTCGGCGGACGCTTTCCCGAAAATCCCGTTATCAACGAGGAATATAACCCTTATGAATTTATCGAATACATTCAGCTTATGGAGTGCTCGGGAGGAAACTCAAGGCGCGACCTCTTTATCGATCCAAATGATTTTTCGGTGACGGACGACTACAACTTCGAGCCGCTTCTTTCGTCGTGCCGGGGCATCCTCAAAACCGGAGCCAAGCCCCTTCTGAAGCTCGGCAACGTTCCGGCAAAGCTTTCCCGAAACGCTCTCGCAGCGGCGGGAGAGGACCTCGGAGCGTTTGCGGTAAACATCTATCCGCCCGACGACTACAACGAATACTATGCCTATATCAAAGCGATCGCCGAGGCTCTTGTTGAGGAATTCGGTATTTCAGAAGTCCGCTCGTGGCGTTTCGGCGTCATGACCGAATATGAAAACGTCGATTGGTTCCGAGCCGTCAGCGGCGATCCCGATGAGACAGCCGAAGCCTACTGCAAGCTCTACGATTTCACCGTTCAGGCGCTTTTAGACGTTCTCGGGCCCGACGTTTTCGTCGGCGCTCATTCCATGACCTGCTCCGAAGGGCTTTGGGACGAAGCGCTGTTTATCCGTCACTGCGCCGAGGGAACAAATTACGCCACCGGGAAAAAGGGGACGCGCCTTTGCTATCTTGCCGCGTCATATTACGAGAACAGCCCGGGCAACGAAGGCAGCCGGCTTACCGTTCCGGAGATAATACGTTACTTTCGCTCCACAGCCGAGAGCGTGGGGCTCACCGATCTTATTTTCGGCGTTGACGAGGGGAGGATACTCCTCGGAACAAAATCAGGCGCCGTCAGCAGCGAGCTCAATTCCCGAACCGTGGGCTATACCTATCAGGCCGCGTTCGACGCGAGACTGATAAAGCAGATGTTCGACAGCGGCATGGACTATTTTTCATCATGGGAATACTGCTCCGAGAGCGAGAACCACGGCCTTCCCATAATAACTTATTTTGTCGCGAAGCACGCATCCGACTTCAAGGGCGCGCATCTTGCCGACGTAAAAACCTCGTGGAAGGGCCATATAATTAAAGCCGACGTCAATGCGTCTGCGGCGTTCAACGAAAGCGCCGGCACTCTTCACGTAATGGCCTATAACTACCGCAACTCGCTCGATTATAAGGCCTCAGCGCAGCTTAAGTTCAAAGTGAAAGCGCCTCAGCTTTCGGACGGCGAAGCAAAAGTGACGGCTTATATGATAGACGACGACTGTAACTGGTTCGACGAATGGCAGAAGGACCGCGCAGACCTCGGAATAACCGACGATATGTTCTCCTGGTCGCCAGACGACGGCTGCCCTACGTGGCACAATGACGACGCATGCCGCACGTTTTTGTCGCTTGCGGATAAGTATTCGCAGTACTGCCGTCTTGAGCCTGCTGAAAGCGTCGTGACGGTCAAAAACGGTGAGTTCACCTTATCCGCCGACCTCGCCCCGAACGCCGTCGTGTTCTTCGAGGTCACGTCTGTTAACTGATAAAAAGTTTAATACTATACTTTTTTTGAAAATCAAAACACAGGAGAACCGATATGGATATAAAAGAAAGATTTCTTAAATACGTTTCGTTCCACACTTCTTCCGACGAGGAGTCCGTCAGCTGTCCGTCAACGGCGCGTCAGCTCGCACTGGCGGAATATCTTGCCGACGAGCTCAAAAGCATAGGCCTTCACGACGCGTGCTTTACAGAAAAGGGCTATGTTTACGCTCATCTGGCGTCAAACTGCGGTTCAGACGAGACCATAGGCTTTATTGCGCATATGGACACCTCCCCCTCCGCCCCGGGCGACAACGTGCGTCCCCGTTCGTTTATTTATGAGGGCGGCGATATAGAGCTCGGAGGCGGCGTCGTTACAGCGGTCAAAGATTTCCCGTTTCTTTCCGATTATAAGAATAAAGAGCTCATTGTGACCGACGGTACCACGCTTCTCGGAGCGGACGACAAAGCAGGCGTGGCAGAGATCATGAGCGCCGTGGAATACCTTGTGAACCATCCCGAAATAAAGCGAAAAAACGTCAGCGTCGCCTTCACTCCCGACGAGGAGGTCGGCAGGGGCACCGAGAGCTTCGATATTGAAAAATTCGGCGCGAAGGCCGCCTACACCGTCGACGGGGGAGCTCTCGGCGAAATAGAATACGAGTGCTTCAACGCTTCTTCGGCAAAAATAACGGTGAAGGGCGTAAACATTCACCCCGGCAGCGCGAAAAACAAAATGAAAAACGCCGTTCTTATGGCGGCCGACTTCGTTTCCCGTCTGCCCGCCGCCGAGACTCCGGCGCACACTGAGGGCTACGAGGGCTTTTACCATCTGTGTGAAATGAGCGGCGACGAGAGCAGCGCCGTTATCAAGCTTATCATAAGGGACCACAGCCGTGAAAAATTTGAAAACAGAAAAGAGTTTATAAGGAATTTGACTCATTTTATGAACTCAGTATACGGCGAGTGCTTTTCCGCCGAAATAAAAGACAGCTACTATAATATGCGCGAGCTTATCGAGCAGGGGAGCATGTGGCTTGTCGAGGACGCCGAAAACGCAATGAAAACAGCCGGCGTCTCCCCCAAAATAGTGGCTATCAGGGGAGGCACCGACGGAGCGATGCTCACATATAAGGGGCTGCCGTGTCCCAATCTTTCAACGGGAGGCGAAAACTTCCACGGCGTCCACGAATTTGTGTGCGTAAACGATATGAAAAAAATGGTTGAAGTTATATTAAATTTATGTGAGAATAACTGACAGAATATAATAAAGAAAACAAGCGGAGCTGCGCCTGCAACCGGCGCGGCTCTTATTTTATAAGCGCCGGCAGCGCAGAGAGCAGCAGCACCGCGAGAAAATAAGTCACCATGTTAAACATTTTTAGCTTCAAGTTTTTTTTGTGCTTTTCGTTGAACATGAGAATTGCAATCGAGAAATCGGACACAACAAACAACAGCGCGCCGAGAATGGCAACGACGGCGGCAAAAACGCCGTTTGAAGCTCCTGACGCCGCGTAGGCCACGCCCATCACAGTCGCCTTGCACAGCATGGTTGTGATAACAACGGCGTAAACCAGCAGCGGAACAGCGATCACACCCTTGATATTTGTCCCTATCTTTGCGGAAAACAAAATAAAGAACAGGCAGAAAAGCGCAACTCCCGCAACTTCGGGGACCGAAAAAAAGCCTCTTGACGGATCGAGCTCGCCGATCTTTGTGAGGAACGCGGCGATAAACGCGAAATGCCCCGATAAAAACCCCAAGAAGCCGATTCCGTAAAAAACCTTCGACTGCCACAGGTGCAAAAACAGGTCGCCTATCCAGCACAGCACCAGAGCGATAAAAAGCAGCCACGCGAATTTTGAATAGTTTTCTCCGATTTTCATCGCGAGCAGGCCGGTTATCAGATACCCCGTGGCAGCGGCCATTTTGAGTACGAGCGACTTGACGCACGGCCCGTTTGCCTGCGCCTTAACAAAAAACGGGTTGATAACGTTTACTGCGATAAAAAACAATACGAAAAGAACGATCCACAGCATCAGCTTTTTCTCCTTTTGTAGAAATAAACCTGAACAAGTATCACGACCGCGGCGGCAAGAACGCATATTATGATCCTCGGCGCCGTAAGGGTAACTCCCGCGGTGCCGTTCTCGATTTCGTCAAAATTGAGCTGTATGTACTTCACTGCCTGCGTCAGAGCCGTATGGCAGTCGCGCATCTCCTTAAGCGAGCTCGATTTGTCGCCGAGAAGCCTTTCGGCTTCGTTGACTGCGTCGGCGTAGGCTTTTTTGTAGTCGCTCAGAACGTCTGCCCCGAAGTCGGGGATGTTCATTTTTTTCACTTCTTCATAAAGCCCCTGCAGGCGTTCCCTTGCGGCATCGTTTTGCTTCCGGTATTCCGCGAAAGCCTCTGGGTCGTCGGTTATCACCGCGCTGTACCCGCGCGAAACAAGGTCGTCCCACCATTTTTCGGCGTCTTCCCGGTAGCCCGCGGTCTTATAGTCGCTCGTATCGGCAACGGCTCTCAGAGAGCCGCATTTTTTTATCGTGGACTTATAAAACACCACTCCGTAGCGGTTGCCCGTTTTGAGCACCGCGCCCTTTGCTCCCGCGTCGCTCATTTTTTTTATGAACGACGTTACCGAAAAAATGATATTGCTCTTTTTTTCCGCTAAAACGGCGTGTTCTTTCCCGTATTTTTCTGCCGCCCAAAGCGCGTCGCCGGTTTTACCGGTGATATAAAAAACGGTTCCTAAAGAATTTTCCGTCTCTTTTGCCACCTTGTCCGCAAGCGAAGCGTCGAATTTCAGCACAAGCTTTGCGTCCTTCACGGCGGCAAGAGCCTCGGCGAGAGTGCAGATATGATAATTTGTCGCATCGTTCCCGTTGCCGCCCACTCTGTTTTTAAGCGGCAGGGAGGAAAGCTCGTCTAAAGAATAGTCCGAAACGTTTTCTTTCTCGGTTCCGAGCATCCTCTTTGCCGAAGCGCTTTCCATGAGCACCAGTTTTCCGTCGCCTGTAACGCTGACGTCCGCCAGAACGTAGTCTATCCCCGTCTCCTCGGCTGCAAGTATTCCCTCAAGCGAGTTTTCGGGATACCTTGTCCAAAGTCCTTTGTTCGCGATCCCCGCGATCCCTCCCTCAGGGTCGCCAAGATCCGCCGCAAATCCGGTCGCCGATAAAACGTAGAGTATTACGGCGGCCAATATAACGGGAATCAGTTTTTTTATCGATCTATTCAAAATGCAAACTCCTAACACAAAATTCCTAACTGATATACTATCATATAAAAATTACATAAACAAGCCCATTTTTTACAATCTGTGCATAAAAAAACAAATCCGGTGCTAAAATTCCAAGTAGACAAAGAAAAAAATCTGTGGTATTATTATTCTGAAGAAATATGTTCTGCTAAACGGAGGAAATATGTCTGTAAAAAAGAAAGCGGTGACCGCGTTCGCGTCGGTAACGCTTGACGGAATATTCAAATATATCGATAAGGATCCCGAAAAGAATCTTGTTAAAATACTGGATCATGCCGAAAAGATAATAGGCGATAATATTTTCCCTGCCGAAAACTTCAAAAAGCTCAAGGCGGGAGCAGCCGATCCAAACAACATATACACGATCCTTGCAAAAGGGATGCTCAAGGATATCGACAGAAACATACTCAAGCATATGCTCATCTCTCTCGGAATCGAGGGGGGCTATTTCGGCACGAAGGAGGTTCGCGCCAACCGCGAAAAATACGGCTGCAACATACCCTGGCAGATCCTTTTCGACCCCACGAGCGCGTGCAACCTCAAGTGCAAGGGCTGCTGGGCGGCTGAATACGGCCACCGTCAGAGCCTGACGTACGATGAGATGCAGAGCATAATCTCCCAGGGCCGCGAACTCGGCACCCACTTCTATATGATGACGGGCGGCGAGCCCCTTATCAGAAAAGACGATATAATAAAGCTCTGTGAAAACAATCCCGACTGCGCCTTCATGGCGTACACCAACGGCACCCTTATAGACGACGCCTTGTGCGAGGAAGCGAAGCGTGTGAGCAACCTCGCGTTCGCGCTGAGCATTGAGGGCAGCGAGGAGAGCAACGATTTCCGCAGGGGCGAGGGCGCGTATAAAGACACGATGCGCGCCATGGAGCTTCTTAAAAAGCACAAATGCCTTTTCGGCATCTCCGTCTGCTATACAAGGCAGAACCTCGACTACGTCATATCAGATGAATTTGTCGACAAAATGATAGAACGCGGCGTGAAATTCGCGTGGTATTTTAACTATATGCCCGTTGGCCACACCGCAGATAAAGAGCTTATTCCCACGCCCGCGCAAAGAAAGGCCATGTATTTCTGGCTGCGCAAAATGCGCAATTCCGAAACAGGAAAGCCGCTTATGGTAATAGATTTCCAGGACGACGGCGAATATGTGGGCGGCTGCATAGCGGGCGGGCGCAATTATTTCCACGTCAATTCCGCGGGCGATATGGAGCCCTGCGTCTTTATCCACTATTCCGACGCCAATATCCGCACCCACACCATTCTCGAGGCGCTTCAAAACCCGCTTTTCATGGCATACCACAAGGGCCAGCCCTTCAACGAGAACCATCTTCGTCCTTGCCCGATGCTCGAAAACCCCGATAAGCTTCGCGAGATCATCCACACCACAGGAGCAAAGTCCACGAACCTCATAACCGACGAAGACGTCGATACCCTGTGCGGGCGCTGCGACGATTTCGCTCTTGAGTGGCAGGGCGTGGCGGACGAGATATGGAAAAGCACCAAGCACCCCGTCACCCACACGCAGTATTACCGCGACGGCGAAAAGGGCGTAAGACAGTAACCATTTTGGAGGAATACACATGAAAATAAAACCGCTGCTTGCAGGAATCCTTGTTGCTTCACTGCTCTGCGCGGTTTTTTCTTCTTGCCGTTTTTTTAATAAAGAAGAAATCGGGGGCGAGGAAAGCGTTGTGTGCGAGGCCGAGCCCGAAACCGACGCGCCTCAGGTCATCGAAACGCTCACAGAGCCAGAGGTCGTTGAAACCGAATCCGAACGGACCACCGTTCCGGGCTTTACCGAGGTCAACAGCTTTCGCGAGATGGCGCTCGACAGGGAGGGCGTAATGGACCTCTATATCAAAACCGTGAACGAGGTCAAAATAAGGTGTCCCGGTTTCACAAAAAAAGACTATGAGACCATTGAAGACGTTTCAGCGGGCGGCGGGAGGCTTAAGCTCGCGAACCGCATCCTCGGCGTCGTCACAAGCGAGCTTCTCGGCCCGGGGAGCAGCTCGGTGAAAACCGTAAGGCCGCACAGCGACGTTGATGTCATAGAAAGCTTCCCTGTCTATAACGAGGGCTTCGGATGCGGTCTTACGAATTATGATATAATCGGTGAGGCTCAGTGCAGCACCGACGGAACCGAGAACAGGATAGTCATAACCGTGCGCGATACGCTTAATCCCGATCCCGATAATTCCGAATTCGGAAAGATATTGTGTCCCGTAAACAGAGAAAACGTCGCGAGCGGCATAGCGTCGTTCCTTTCCGGCATGGATCTGAGCAAATATATATTTGATTTCAACTATACCGGCAACGAGATAACCTGCGTTATCGACAGGGAAACGGGAAAGCTTAAATCTCTTACTCAAAAAATGATAATAAAGGTGGATATTGACCTCGACCTCGATCTCTTCCTGTTCAGTACGGACCTGATAGAAGCACACGGCACAATAATCCACAAAACCGAATACACAGATTTCATCTGGGAATAAAAAAATAAACCTTTAAAACAAAAAAGCAAAAAAAATACAGCCGCCGGTCAATTCAATCTGATTGCCGACGGCTCTTAGTCAACGGGTTCTTTCATTTTTAAGGGTAACCTCCTGTATTTTATTGTCTTTTTTTGCTTATATAACGAACCTTTCAACGCTTTTTTTCAATGCATCACTCTGCAATATCTTTATTTATCCACCTTAATAATCTTATGGCAATTATTTTTTTTCTCATCTTTCTCGTTAAAGCGTCTCGTTCGTTTTAACGGTTCTTTTTTTGTCGGCGCTGAACCCTGCGCTTTTTCAGAACATCGGAAGTTTTTCTCCTTTTCTTTTTTTCTTCGCTTTTGTTCTGTTTGGGTTTTTGCTGTTTTTTACGATTTCTTTACCGCGAATCGTTTGCGTTTTCTCAGAACATCGGTACCATCCTCCTTAAACCAAAGCTCGTTTTCATTTCTCCGGCGCTTGTTTTTTTATTTCGCATATAACCATGCAATCGGTTTGCGCCGTGTTTCATTTTTGCTTCAGTTCTTTTTCTTTTCACCTAAATAATAGCACACAAAAATGAGCTTGTCAACAGTTTTTCATAGAATTTTTTAAAAACTGCAAAAAATTTTGTATTTATTTCACAAGAGCAAAAGTTCCTGTGAACTTCTACTCTTCATGGGAAAGCCGCGAGATAATGCCCGAATAAAGCCTTTTGTAGCAGATCAGCGTAACTATAAGGCTCGCTCCCTCCGCTATCGGGAAGGCCCACCAAACGTTCGTAACAATTCCGGTCTTCGAGAGCAGCCAGGCTGCCGGTATCAGGACCACGAGCTGGCGCATTACGGAAACGATAAGGGAGTAAACGCTCTTGGAAAACGCCTGGAAGGTGGAGCCGAGAGCAATGCAGACAGCCGCAACGGGGAAGCCGAGGCTTATTATTCTCAGCGCCGGCACGCCGAGCGATAGCATCTCGTCGGACGCCTTGAAAAATCCCATCAAACACTTCGGAAACGCGTTGAATATCAGCGTGCCGAACAGCATAATGCCGAGAGCCAGAAAAATAGCGAAGCGAAGAGCCTCTTTGACTCTCGCTTTGTTTTTTGCCCCGAAATTAAACGCGAGCACCGGAATAAGGCCGTTGTTGAGCCCGAACACCGGCATGAAGAAAAAGCTCTGCAGCTTGAAATACACCCCGAATACCGCCGTGGCGGCGGTGGAAAACACAATGAGTATGCGGTTCATCATGTAGGTCATCAGCGAGCCTATCGACATCATCAGTATCGAAGGCACGCCCACCGCGTAAACGCCCTTTATGATATCGGTTTTGGGCTTTATTATCTCCTTTATCTGCAGCTTTATCTCTTCGTTCTTTTTCAGATTGAGCACAAATCCGGCGATTGCCGCCGTAAACTGGCCTGTGACGGTCGCAACGGCCGCTCCCGCAACTCCCATGGCGGGGAAGCCGAGAAGCCCGAAGATCATAATAGGGTCGAGTATGATGTTTATTATCGCTCCGGTGAGCTGCGAAACCATGCTGAACTGCGTTTTTCCGGTCGACTGCAGCAGCCTTTCGCACATTATCTGAAAAAACAGGCCGTAGGAGAGGGCGCAGCAAATTTTAAGGTAGGAAGCGCCGTCGTTTATAATGGAAATATCGTTTGTCTGGCTCCTCATAAAGGGGACGGTTGCGAAAAGCCCGAACAGCATCATCGCGAATGCGCTCAGAAAGCTCAGGAGCAGCCCGGTGTTTGCCGCGTCGTTTGCCCGTTTGAAGTTCTTTTCGCCGAGCGCCTTTGAGAGCATCGCGTTCACGCCCACGCCCGTACCGCTGCCGATCGCGATCATCAGGTTCTGGATGGGGAAGGCGAGGGTGACGCTTGTAAGGGCCTCTTCGCTCAGCCTTGCCACGAAAACGCTGTCAACGATGTTGTAGAGCGCCTGAACCAGCATCGATATCATCATCGGAAGCGACATGGTTATAAGCAGCTTCTTCACGGGCATATAGCCCATTTTGTTTTCTCTTCTTGTTTCCATTTTATTTTTATTTTCCCGATCAAATAGTGTTATGCTAAATGATACTTTTTATATTCCTCTTTGTCAATACTCCGTATGCAAAAAATTCATTTGCCAATCACGATATGTTATTGTATAATATAAACATAATAAAAAACGGAGGTGTAAAAATGCAGGACTATTTCGGTAAAGATACCCCAAAGCTCGGATTCGGCATGATGCGGCTTCCGAGAAAGCGCATATCCATCGACGTTGAACAAACAAAAAAAATGGTAGACCTTTTTCTGGAGGCGGGATTCACCTATTTCGATACGGCTTTCGTTTATCCCGGTTCAGAGGAGGCCACGGGCAAGGCTCTTGTCAGCCGCTACCCCAGAGAGAGCTTCACTCTCGCCACAAAGCTCAACGCCGGCATCCCGGGCATGACCGAGAAAATTGCGAAAAGCGAGTTTAATACAAGCCTTAAGCGCACGGGCGCCGGTTATTTCGACTACTATCTTCTGCACAACCTTCTTGAAAGCAACTATAAAAAATATGAAAAGCTCCGTATCTGGGAGTTCGCCGACGAGCAGAAGAAAAACGGCCTTATAAAGCATATCGGCTTTTCGTTCCACGACGGGCCCGAGCTTCTCGACAGGCTCCTGACCGAGCATCCGGACGTTGATTTCGTTCAGCTTCAGCTGAATTATGCCGATTGGGAGAGCGAAAAGGTCTGTTCCCGCCAAAACTACGAAGTCGCGCGAAAGCACGGCAAGAGCATCGTCATAATGGAGCCGGTCAAAGGCGGCAAGCTTGCCGATCCGCCGGAGGAAGTAAAGTCGCTGTTTTTAAGCTACGCCCCCCAGAGCTCCTTCGCTTCGTGGGCCATACGCTTCGCGGCCTCTCTCGAGGGCATAATCACCGTGCTTTCGGGCATGTCGAACGTACAGCAGGTTGAAGACAACATTTCATACATGAGGGATTTTAAGCCCCTTAACTCAGAGGAGCAAAAAATAATCCGCGAGGCTCAGAAGATCCTCGGGAAATCGGTCGCCGTGCCCTGTACCTCGTGCCACTACTGTGTTGACGGCTGCCCGCAGAGCATCCCGATTCCCGACGTTTTCACGGCTCTCAACACCCATCTTTCAAACGGGAGGACCGCCGAGGCGCGCGAAAGCTACGAAAAAGCGGTTAAAGGCAGCGGCAGAGCGTCCGACTGCATAAACTGCCGCGCCTGCGAGAGCGTCTGCCCTCAGCATATAGATATAACCGGCTTCCTGAAGCAGGCCGCCGGAATACTCGAATAAAGGAGAAAAACATGCGCTGCGAAAGAATACGCTTAAAGGATGAATTTGAATTCCTCGGAAAAAACGGAGCTGACCCCGTTCTCGACGTCTATCTTCCCTTTAATATGCCCGAAATGCGCCGCGAAAACCAAAAACGCCCCTGTATGATCGTCTGCCCCGGCGGCGGATACGCTTTCTGCTCTCAGAGAGAGGCGGAGCCGATAGCCCTTCACTTTTTGCCCGAGGGCTATAACGTATTCGTCCTGTGGTATTCGGTCGCTCCTCACCGTTTTCCCACCCAGCTCACCGAGGTCGCAGCCGTTATGGAGCTGATATATAAAAACAACGAAATATGGAACTGCGATACCGAAAAAATCGCCATAATCGGGTTTTCTGCAGGCGGACATCTGGCTGCGCACTATTCCACCGTTTTCAACTGCAGCGAGGTTCGAGCCTTATTCCCCGAAAGCAAGAGCGTAAACGCGAGCGTCCTTTGCTATCCGGTCATTTCCGCGGATCCTGAAAAGGGGCATATGGGCAGCTTTGAAAACCTTCTCGGCCGTGATTTCAAAAGCGAAGAGGAGCGCGATTTCTTCTCATGTGACAAGCAGGTGGGCCCCTGCACGCCTCCCGCGTTTTTGTGGCACACCGCAGAGGACGGGGCAGTGCCTGTTGTAAACTCGCTTTGCTACGCTGAAGCTCTCGCAAAAAACAAAATTCCCGTCGAGGTACATATATACCCCTTCGGGAATCACGGTCTTTCAACTTCCGATCTTCAGACTCTCGATTCTGAAAACGAATATACAAAACAGGTGAGCTCCTGGCTGCCTGCCGTCAAAAAGTGGCTGAGCCTTATTTTCAGCCGATAACGGTCCTTAAGTAGGATATGCTCTTTCCGGCGCACTCCAAGGGCGTCAGTCCCATGCTCGGCTCGTCCTGCTCGACCACCACCCATTTGGTGCCGGCTTTTTCGGCGGCTTCGAGAATTTCCGGGAAATTGAGCTTTCCGGAGCCAACGGGCCTGAACTCAAAGTCGCCCTTATGCTCTTTTTCCTCATCCTCGTCGATGCCGATAAGGGCGTACATATTTTCGCTCTTGCTGCCGGAATAATCCTTAAGATGGAGAATGTTGACCCTGCCCGCGTACTTTGTTACGTAGTCGGCGGGGTTTTCTCCGCCAACGCTCACCCAGCATGAGTCGAATTCGGCCTGAAGAAGCGAAGCGGGTACCTCTCTGTAGAGGATGTCGATAGCGTATTCTCCGTCTATCTTCGTGAACTCAAAATCGTGGTTGTGGTAGGCGAGCGTCATGCCGAGGGAGTTCGCCTTTTCTCCGAGCACCTTCGCGCCTTCGATAACCTCGCCGAAGCGTTCGCTTCCGGGGCGGTACTCCTCGGTAAGGTAGGGGATAACAACAAATTCGCAGCCGATCGCCGCGTAGTCGTCGATGATCGAGGGATCTGCGATCATATCCGCAAAAGGAACGTGCGCTGAGATGGGGGTAACTCCTATTTCGGCGCACATCTTTTTGACCTCTTCGGCGCTGTGTCCGAAAAGTCCGGCAAACTCAACGCCGTCGTAGCCGAGAGCCTTGACCTTTCTGATTGTGCCCTCAAAGTCCTTTTCCATTTCGTTCCTGACGGAATAGAGCTGTAAAGCGATAGGGAATTTTTTCATTTTTTCTTCTCCTTTATTCAAGCGGCTTGCCAACGTGCGGGCAGTCGATTTTTGTTCTGTATACGGGATTAGCCCAGTGAACGGCGTTTTTGAGCGTCTTAATAACGTCTTCGTTATAATAGGTGGGGAAGGTCTCGTGGCCGGGCTGGAAATAAAATATCCTGCCGTTTTCTCTTTTGAAGCAGCAGCCGGCTCTGAAAACCTCTCCGTTTTCGAAGCTGCCGATGAAAACGGTCTCCTCGGGCTCCGGAATAGCGAACGGCTCGCCGTAGGTCTCCTCATGCTCGAGCTTTATGAACCTTCCTATGCCCTGAGCGATGGGGTGCGAGGGCTTCGTCACCCAAACAAGCTCATAGTCGCCGTCCTCGCGCCACGTGAGGTTGCATGAAGTGCCCATGAGCAGCTTAAAGGGCTTCGAGTGGTGCCCCGAATGGAGGAACACGGCTCCCATGCCCTCGTGAACGGCGTCGCGCACTCTTAACGCGACTTCGTCCGGTACCTTATCGTGAGCCATATGGCCCCACCACATCAGCACGTCGGTATTGTCGAGCGCTTCCTTCGTAAGCCCGCACTCCTCGTCGTCAAGAGTCACGGTCTTAACGGTGATCTCTTCATCCTCAAGCCCCTTTTTTAACGCGTTGTGGATGCCGTCGGGATAAATTGCCTTAACTCTTTCGTCCTCTTTTTCATGCTTGAATTCATTAAAAATCGTAACGCGGATCATTTTTTTCACTCTCCTTATTAACCGTTTATTGAAGCGTTTCCAGTTTGACCGCGCATCTGAGTATCGCTCTCGCGTCGGATGAGGTGATCTCGCCGTCTTTATCGGTGTCGCAGGCAAGAAATACCTTTGAACCGGGCTTGGCGCTTTCAAGCTTCACGGCGATCCTGAGGGCGATCCTCGCGTCGGCGGCTGTCACTTCGCCGTCCATGTCGGCGTCTCCCAAAACATAATCGGGACCTGCGAAGGGTATCTCTTCGGTTTCCACAGCCTTGCACACCCCGCATTCACGCTGTTTTGTTCCGGGAGAATCCTCAGTCGCTTCTTTTATCGTTTCCCATTCCCCGAAGCTGTGACCGAGCGCGGCAATAACTCTTACTTCGGATCCTTCGCAGCGTGAGCAGCTTCTTTCCTCCTCGCCGTTTTCAGTGCAGGTGGGAGCTTTCGTCTGCGTCCACTGGCCAAAGTCGTGACCGAGTTCGGCTATTTCTCTTGTTTCTGATTCATCGCAGCGTGAGCAGCTTCTCTCTTCGGCGCCCTTTTCGGTGCAGGTGGGAGCCTTCGTCTGCGTCCACTCACCGAAGTCGTGCCCGAGTTCGGCTATTTCTCTTGTTTCTGATTCGTCGCAGCGTGAGCAGCTTCTCTTTTCGGCGCCCTTTTCGGTACAAGATGGAGCTTTCGTCTGCGTCCACTCACCGAAGTCGTGACCGAGTTCGGCTATTTCTCTTGTTTCTGATTCGTCGCAGCGTGAGCAGCTTCTCTCTTCGGCGCCCTTTTCGGTGCATGTGGGAGCCTTCGTCTGCGTCCACTCACCGAAGTCGTGACCGAGCGCGGCGGTCTCGTCTGTCGTATATGAATCATTGCAGCGGGAACATATAAATATCGTATATCCTCCCTGAGTACAGGACGGCGCAGTAACCTCAGAAGCGTAGTTGTGCCCTAGGGCTTCAACCGTCTCGGGAGGAACCAGTACCGTCGAGCAAACGGAGCATTTTATTCCTTCGGTCGCCCCTGCCGTTGTGCAGGTCGCGTCAACGGCGGGTATAAGCTCTTCGGTATGCCCCGTCGCCTCGAGCTCTCTTGTTTCGGTCTCGCCGCAGCGCGGGCAGTATCTTGCTTCTTCTCCTTTTTCGGTGCATTCGGGCGCTTTCGTCTGCGTCCACTCGCCGAAATCATGTCCGAGAGGAGCGCCTGTTTCGGTTCTTGTTGCTGAGCAGACGGTGCAGGTATAAAGCACCTGTTCTCCTTCGGTGCAGGTAGCAGCGAAAATCGTCGTTCCCTCGTCCCAGAAGTGCTCTGCAACGGTAACGCCAAAAGAAACGCTCTTCCCGAAAGCCGAAACGGTCACAGTTGTCTGTCCCTCGCCTGCAGTAATTATATTTCCGTCATCTATTATTACAACGCTTTCGTCGTCCGAAGATGCCGAAACCTGCGCAGGGGAAACGGTCAGTCCGCCCACCCTGCAGCTTATCTCAGGCAGAGGAGTCACGTTATCCGGATCGAGCTCAAGTTTCAGCTGAGTTGTTTCGGGAACAAGCTCGCCGCATGCGACTTCATTATTCGAAAACGGGAAGGTCACCTGTGCCGTACCGTCAACGGGCTCGGTGTAGGCGGCGTTTGAAAGGGGATATCTGAACTCCTGCACCCAGTAGCGGTAGCCGTTTACAACCGCGCAGCCTATGCCGACGGCGGAGAAGGAGTCACTTAGCATATTCCTTCGGTGTCCCTGTCCGCTGTAGTCGTCGTCTCTTTCGCTCCAGCCGATAAAAACGCTCTCATAAGTGCGGTATCCCGCCGCTATGTTTTCTCCGGCAGAATAATATGTGCCCTCATATGCCGTAAAGCAGCGTTTTCCGTTCGGACGGGTGTGCGAGAATGAAACGGCGATCTCGGCGGCCCTGAGCATGGCTGTCTTTTCAAGCTCGTAGTCATATGCGAGCATCCCGAGGTCCTTCAGCACAACTTTTTCGGTATTTGTTTCATTCCAGTACCATGCCTCGTCCGACTGTCTCATGTCGTTAATGAGTTCCAGCATGGCTCTGGCGGAGGTCTGGTCAAAGGTCACGTTCGCGCAGGCGTAATAGATCCCGTCCGCGGCATACGCGGCCGCTCCGAACGCCGAAAACGTCAGAACCGCTGAAAGGATCAGCGAAATAAGCTTTTTCATGGGTTTCTCCTTTATATATCAAGGAAATCTTTTCTGTAGTTGACGCCGAAACGCTCGGCAACTGCCCTCAGTTGTTCGTCGGTTATTCTGTTTATCTGCGGAAGGTGAGAAGCGAGCAGATACATCTTCGCGGCTTTTTCAACCGTTTCAATGAGGCCGAACGCTTCGTCCATATCTTTGCCGCAGCCGTAAATTCCGTGGAGCGTCCAGATAACAAGGCGGTACTGCTTCATCTTTTCGGCTGTGGCAGCGCCTATATCGTTTGTGCCGCAAATCATCCACGGCAGCACGCCCACTCCCTCGGGGAAAACAACTATGCTTTCGGTCATCACCTGCCAAAGGGTCCTTGTGATGGCTCTCTCGGTCATCTCGTGCGCCTGAGTGAGGGCAAGGGTATAGTCGGGATGGCAGTGCATGACTATGCGGTTTTCGGGGTCGATCTTCAGCCTTTCGGTGTGGCTCATCAGGTGAGCCGGAAGCTCGGACGTGAATTTGCCTCCGTCCTTATAGCCCCAGAGAAGCTCAGCGGTCTCGCCGTCGGAAGCAATACGGATTATGCCGAGGTTGGTTTCGGGGTCGCTTTCAACGTTCTTGAAGTATTTGCCCGTTCCGGTAACTATGAATATCTTCCCGATGAGCTCTTTCGCGTTGAAGCCTGTGGGTATGGTCCTTATAACGTTATCAAGGTCAAGATACTCCGAAACCTCTTTTTCGTCGAGCATATAGCTTATATTGCCGCCGTTTCTCTCGTCCCAGCCCAGGTGGTACATATTGGCCGTGGTGGCCTCCATCTCTTTAACGAACGGAGCTGTAAAAATATCCTTCATTATCTGTTCACCAGCACTTTCTTATCATAATCCTTTATTTCGGTAAGGTAGTCGGCTTTCACGCCCTCGCGGCTCAGAAATTCGTTCCAAACGTCGCCGAACGGAGCGGTCTTGAGCTCTTCACTCAGCACCATAAGCGACGTAAAGTCGCTGTTGTCCTGAAGCTCCTTAAGGCACGAAGGCTGAAGCAGCGCGAAAAGCAGAGCCTTCTGAACGTTTCTAACGCCCGTTATCCACGCAGAAATGCGGTTTATCGAGGCGTCGAAATAGTCGGTGGCAATGAACACCCTGTCAAGAGCGTCGTTGCGGACGATCTCCTTGGCTATTTCTTTGGTCTCATCGTCAAAGAGTATCACGTGGTCGGAGTCCCAGCGCACGGGCCTTGTTACGTGCAGCGCTATCTTCTCGTTGAAGAGAAAAAGCGACGATATCTTTTCGCTCACCGTCTCGGTGGGATGGTAGTGGCCGTTTTCCATAAGGGGAGTGATGCACTTTGCGGTCGAGTAGG
>JAFSWN010000185.1 GCA_017450185.1 Clostridia bacterium
GAATATGATGGAAGGAGCGCATTTCTTTGCCTGCGCAAACAGATCTCGCACGCGGGAAGCGCCTACGCCGACGTACATTTCAAGAAAATCGGAGCCTGATATCGACAGAAACGGCGCGTTCGCCTCTCCTGCAACGGCCTTGGCGAGAAGGGTCTTACCTGTTCCGGGAGGGCCTACGAGAAGCACGCCCTTGGGTATCCTCGCGCCGAGCTCAGTGTATTTCTGCGGATTTTTAAGGAATTCAACCAGCTCGCTGAGCTCCTCCTTTTCTTCATCCGCACCCGCGACGTCCGCAAAGGTAACCTTTTTTCCGCCCTCGTTGTTTTTCCGGACCCTCGCTTTCCCGAAGCTTATAGTCCGGTTCGATTCGCTCATGATGCTCTGGTTCATCCGCCTTGTCATAACGAACATCAGTACGGCCAGGACGCCGAAGAGGATGACGGTCGGAAGCAGACTCAAAAGCCATGAGTTCGACGAACCGGCTTCATAGTCATATTTTACCGGGGCGTCCGGATGAGCCTCGTTATAGCTCATTATATAAGCGTGTACGTCCTCATAAAACAGACTGACGCTGGGGACCGTATATTTACGGACGGTTTTTTCGTCCCGGAGAGTATAAGTCAAAACCCCGCTCGAGAGATTCAGTTCATACTCGCCTATTTCATCGGCCCTGAACATCTCAACTATATCGTAATACGTCAGTTCTTTTTCATTCGAACGGGAGTTTACGAAATACGAGATCACCATGATCATTATGAGAGGAACAAGGATGATCGGCAAAAACTGCCCTATTTTTTTAGTTTTGTTGCTGTCCAATGAGTTCACTCCTTCTTTTCATATACTTCTCTTTTAAGTATTCCCACATACGGAAGGTTGCGGTATTTTTCCGCGTAATCAAGTCCGTATCCCACGATAAACTCGTCGGGCACCTTAAGGCCGCTGTAATCGGCGTAAACGTCGACCTTCCTTCTTTCGGGCTTGTCGAACAGCGTACATATCTTTATGCTGCTCGGGTCTCTGCCGTAAAGCAGGTCCATGAGATAACTCAGAGTCATTCCCGAATCGAGGATATCCTCAACAATGAGAACGTCGTAGTCTCTTATATCCCTGTCGAGGTCCTTGAGTATACGTACGGTCCCCGAAGACTTCACGCCGGAGCCGTATGTTGAAACCGCCATAAAATCAATTTCGCAGGGCAGATCTATGTGCCTCATAAGATCCGTCAGAAACACGACTGATCCCTTAAGGATACTCAGAAGCAAGAGCTTTTTTCCCTTATAATCCCGGGTTATCCTTCTGCCGAGGTCTTCAACGGTCTCACGCAGTTTTTCCTCTGAATAAAGAATATTTTCAATATCACTGTTCATTTTTGCTCTCCGTATCAATGATCAATATTTGTCTTGTTTTATCTGTAACCGCTCTCGAAGCGTCGACTCCGGCGAACGGAACGTATATTATACCGTTTTTATCGGCTATCACAGGTATCCCGGAGCGTTCCTCCACGGGGATCTTAAGCTCGCAGAAAAGCTTTTTCAGAGTTTTGGTACACTTTCTCCCCGCAAGCGAGATCCGGTCGCCCTCTTTTCGCGGACGGATGACGACGGTACCGTCGATCTTGTCAAAATCAGCGGCATTTCGCTGAAAGTGACCCTCGCTCGCCGTCTGAGTGAAAAAAACGGGATAACCGTTAAAACAAAAGCTGCCTCTTAGATCCTCTTTTTTCAGGACGGTTTCCTGAAAAACAGCGTCCGAGTTTTTTTCTTCGGAAACGAAAAACAGCTTTTTTGAATCGGTGCGGACGGTCTGTCCTCCCGGAAGTGAAAGAGAAAAACCTTTAACAAAGATATTAGCGTCGATAAGCATCAGGTGCTTCGTTTCAAAGTCGGATTTAACATTTTGTGAGATAAACTTCGCAATAAGCCTCAGACGCGCCGCCTCGTGAAGCTCCGAAAAGCCTGAAACGTCGAGAGACGCGCCGTCACAGAGCTTATCATACAGCTCAACAACGGTCTTTTCTATATAATCATTTTCAAGACGCGCGCTGTTTATGCACCTCAGAGCGGCGCTCTCAAAAGCAGGGTATATTTTTTTTATCTCGGGCAGAACACGGTTGCGTATTTTGTTCCTCGTGTGGTCGTTTTCAACGTTTGTGCTGTCCACAACGAAATCTATACCGTTATCGGAGCAGTAGTACTCGGTTTCGGCCCTCGTGCATTCGATAAGCGGACGTATCACGTTCCCTCTTACCGGTGGTATGGAACATAAGCCTTTGAGAGAAGCTCCCCTTGAAATATTCATAAGGAGCGTTTCACAGACGTCGCTGAGAGTGTGGGCGGTGGCTATTTTATCCGGCGAAAGGGATTTGAAAAAACCGTATCTGACTTCCCTCCCGGCAAGCTCCTCGCTTATACCCTTTTCACGAGCGGAAGACGCAACGTCGGCGTGAAGAACGAAAAACGGGATGCCTCTTTCTTCGCAGAAGCTTTTCGCGAAAAGCTCGTCACGCTCCGCCTCCTGCCCTCTCAGGCCGTGGTTGATATGCGCAGCCCTGACGCTTATTCCAAGGACGCTCCTGTTCTCATATAAAAGCGAAAGCAGACAGGTTGAATCTGCGCCGCCCGAAAAACCGACGAGCACGTCGTCGCCCGGGCGCAGCATTGAATACTTTTTTATTGTGTCAAGAAACTTATCAACCGTCGTCATGCTGGTTTTTGTCGATACATGTATAAAGTGTGAACATCGGGTTCCAGGCAAGCTTTATGGAGCCGGTGGGCCCGTGTCGGTTTTTTTCAACAAGAAGCTGGGCAAGGTTGACGTTTACCTTCTTTTCGCCCTCTTCTTCCGTTTTCTCATCCGTCTGGTAATAGTCTTCCCTGTAGAGCATTGCGACTATATCGGCGTCCTGCTCTATCGAGCCCGATTCTCTCAGGTCGGCAAGCTGCGGTTTGTGGGACTTGTTTCCGCGAGATTCGGTGCTTCTCGAAAGCTGTGCGCACACAACGACCGGGATCATTAGATCCTTGGCCATGAGCTTGAGGCTCCTTGTTATTTCGGTCACCTCCTGGACGCGGCTCTCCGTACGCTTTGCTGACTGCATAAGCTGAAGATAGTCCACAAAAACAGCGCAGGTGCCCTTAAGCCTCCTGACCTTTGATTTCATCTCGGGAACGGTGACTGAGGAGGTGTCGTCGAAATAGAGCGGTATGTCGGTCAAAAACAAACACGCCGAGAACAGAGCGTCCCATTCGTTTGGGGTAAGGTCCCCGGTACGCATCTTCTGGCTCGGGATCCTTGCTTCTGTGGAGATGACCCTCTGGGCAAGCTGCTCCTTCGACATCTCAAGAGAAAAGAAAAGGACCTTTTTCTTCGTTTTTACCGCAACGTTCCTCGCCATATTGAGAGCAAAGCTCGTTTTACCCATGGCGGGACGAGCGCCTATGATAACAAGGTCTGATTTGTTGAGACCGGTGCACATGTCGTCGAAATCCGGGAAACCGGTAGGTATCCCCTTATACAGCTCCTTATCCTCGGAATTGAGCTTGTTGAGGTGGTCGTAAACGGATTTTATGAGGCTCTCGAGGCTTGCGGGGCCTGCTTCGGAGCGGCCCTGCCTTATATCGTATATGCGCTGCTCGGCGTTGTCAAGCAGCGTGTCGGCGTCCTCGCCGGAGTTTTCCGCCATTTCTATTATTTCGTTCGATATATCGACAAGCGTCCTGATATAGAACTTATCCTTAACTATCTTGCAGTAGTTTTCGATATTCGCGGCTGAAGGCACGAAATCGGCGAGCTGAACAAGATACTGCTTGCCCGCAGCGTCGTCGGAAAACACCTTTTCGCTTCTGAGAGCTTCAAGGACCATGAGAAGGTCCACCTTGCCGTTCGCAAGGTCAAGCCTTTCCATTATACTGAAGATAGCTTTATGCTGGGGATAGTAAAAATACTCGGAGCGAAGCGACGATGCGGCTATAGAAAAGCTTTCGGGCTCAACAAGAATACTGCCGAGCACTGCCTGCTCAGCCTCAAACGAGTATATTCTGCTCTGAGATGAAACGCTGTCGTTTGCCATTATGTAACTCCGTTTTATTCTCCTACGAAGACGAACATCTGGACCGTAATGCCGGAATAGATCTTAACGGTAAAACCGTAGGTGCCGTACTGTCTGATATCCTCGGAGACGATCTTTTTTCTGTCGATCTCCACTCCGAATTCCTCTTTGATGCGCTCCGCAATCTCTTTTGAAGTGACCGAACCGAATAGCCTTCCATTCGCTCCGGCCTTAGCCTTGACGGCAATGGTCTTGCCCTCGAGGAGCTTTGCGTTTTGCTCTGCGGTCTCTCTTTCCTTTTTCAGCCTGTACTGCTCTGCGGCGGCTTTATTCTTAAGCTCGTTCATAGCGCCCGCGTCCGCGAGCTTCGCGAGTTTTCTCGGAATGAGATAATTTTTTGCGTAGCCGTCGGACACGTTGACAAGCTCTCCTTTTTTGCCGAGATCCTTTACGTCGGCGTTGAGCACAACCTTCATTTTATTCCCTCCTGCGTCAAAGTGATTTTATATATTCGTCGACTGTTTGTTTTAAAAGCGAAAAAGCGTCCTGAGCCGAAATATCTGTGAGCTGCGCGGCCGCCATGGAATGGTGCCCTCCGCCGCCGAGCTTTTCCATTATTAGCTGGACGTTTATCCTGCCGTATGAACGGGCCGATATATTGATAGTGCCCGGCCCGAATGACGAAATGACAAACGAAGCGTCAACGTTTTCAATGCTCAGAAGTTCATCCGCCGCCTTTGAGCAAACGAGCCTCGCGCTCGCGCCGGTGACGCTTGACACCGATACCGCGTATCTGTCGTAGTAAACGGCGGAATTGACGATATTGTTCACCTGGATGTTATCCTCGGCAGTGCCCGAGAACAGCTTCCTTACGGCAACGGTATCGGCCTTGTTTGCCCTGAGGAAAGACGCAGCGTCAAACGTCCTGACGCCGACTCTTAAAGTGAAATCCTTTGTGTCGAGCATGATGCCCGCCAAAAGCGCCTGCGCCTGGTTCTGAGTGAGCTTGGGCTTGGACGGTGAATACTGAACGAGCTCCGTGACCATTTCGCAAGCCGAGGATGAATGGGGCTCGAGAAGCTCATATGTACTTCCCTCTATATGGTCCACAACGAGCCTGTGATGGTCTATGATAACTGTTTTCAGCCCGAGATCGAGAAGAGCGGGCTCTTCAACAAGCTTTATTCTCATTGTGTCAACAACAACAAGAAGAGTATCGCTTTCAGCCTCCTCAAGCGCTTTTTCGGGAGAAATGAAGCTTATGGCTCCGGAGCCCGTTTCAAGCATGCTTATAAGCGGAAGCGACATGGTTTTCTGCCTGTCAACAACAACGTGGGCGTTTTTGCCCTTTGCCCTCGTTATCGCAACAACGCCCGCGGCAGCGCCGATACAGTCGAAGTCGCTGAAGCAGTGGCCCATTATCAGCACGTTCCCGCAGTTTTCAATGTATTCGTCGAGAGCCGCGGCAAAAGCCCTTGATTTGATCTTTCCGCGTTTTTCCTTACCGCTGCTGATGCCTCCGAAAAACTCATAACCGTCGTTCGTTTTAACAGCCACCTGGTCGCCGCCTCTGCCTCGGGCCATATCAAGCGCCTCTCTCGCGTTATCCTCGCATTCCTTGAAATCAAGAGAATGGCCAACTCCGATGCTCAGAGTGATCTCCGCTTCATCGGGGCCGAAATGCTCCGAACGGACCTTATCTATTATGCTGAAGCGGTTCTGTATCATCGCCTGAAGGTTCACGTATTCCGTGATCGCGAAAAACCTGCCGTCGGTGAATTTACGGAAAACGCAGTTGTATTCAACGAACCATTTCGTTACGAGCCTGTCGATATCGGCGCCGAGCGCGTAGTAGTCCTCATGCGGCATGAGATCCTCGGCCTGTTCAAGAGAATCCACGTTAACAAGCAGCACCGCGGGACGGGACATGTTGTATTTTTTTCTGATCTCTTTAAGGGCGGTGTCGTCGGTGAAATATAAAGCGTAGCTTCCGTCGGACAGCCTTGCGGGATAAACGGTATAGCTGCCTTTGTCGCCCTTCGCTTCAAAGCCGGCGGGCTCGTTTTGCTCTAAAACTTTTTTTCTGAAGGGTATAACGCTGTCGATCTCGTTGTTTGTAAGCTTTGAGAAATCGCTCAGAAGGTTTTCAAAAAGTGTATTAAACCAGACGATCTCGCCTTCTGAGCTTACGAGGATAACGGGAAGCGGGAAAGCCGAGGTCTCGTCGCCGCCCTTGTCGGAAGCGGAAAGCGAAGCGCTGAGTATCTTCACCTGCTCTTTTTTTCTTTTAAGGAAGTCGGAATACCATTTCGCGGCGATAAACGCGATTACAATGATGCACGTAAGCTCTACCGCGCCGGTGACGACGGAAAACCTTAGAGTAAGAGACGCGAAGAACACCGCGGCGAGCACAGCGATAAATGTAAACGGATTATTTTTTATAATATCGGGCAGCTTCAAGCAGTCACATCCTTAAACAGCGAAAACGCTGACTATAATAACCGGGGTCCTTTTCGTCCTGTCAAATATTACTCTGGCAACGCTGTCCTTAAGGCGTTGCTTAAGAGCGTTCACGTCCATATCGACACCCCGTCTGTACCTGTCGAAAACGTCCTCGCAGCAATCTGAAATATAGGAACTGAGCTCGTTGGCGTTATCTGTGAAGACGAAGCCTTTGGTCTGTATCTCAACGGGCATCATAAGGCCGCCGGTGTACGCGTCGGAAACGGCGGTAATAAGCACAACGCCGTCGGTTGAGAGCTTTTTACGGTCTCTGAGGACTGCGCTGCCAACGTCGCCTACGCCTGAGCCGTCGACGAATATCCTTCCTGCGGGCACGTGGGCAGCGGCTCTTATACCGCTTTCGCCCACCTCGACGACCTCGCCGAGCTCCGGGACGTGTATATTCTTTGAAGAGATACCGACGCTCTCGGCAAGAAAAGCGTGACGGCGCATATGCTTTTGCTCCCCGTGCACGGGAATAAAATACCGCGGCTTGACAAGATTCAAAATAAGCTTCAGCTCTTCACCCGCCGCGTGGCCCGAAACGTGGATCCCGAGGCTTTTTTCGTATATGACCTCCGCGCCGAGCTTCATAAGCTCGTTTATGGTGTTCGCAACGGTTTTTTCGTTCCCCGGAATGGGAGTTGCAGAAATGATAACGAAATCGTTGCAGCCTATGGTGACTTTTCTATGTTCGCCGGTCGCCATACGCGTCAGAGCCGACATAGGCTCGCCCTGGCTGCCGGTGGTGATGAGGACGATATCCTCATCCCTGTAGTTTTTCAGGTTCTCGATGGAAACGAGTATGCCGTCGGGAACGTTCAAAAAGCCGAGCTCTCTGCTGACGGCCGTGACGTTTTCAAGGCTCCTTCCCGAAAGGAAGATCTTGCGTTTCATTTTAACGGAAGCGTCGACTATCTGCTGGATACGGTGTATATTTGACGCGAAAGAAGCGACTAGTATCCTCTTTTTCCCGGCTCGCGCAAAAAGCTGCTCAAGCGTTTTCCCGACTTCCTTCTCGCTTGGAGTGTAGCCGGGCTTTTCGGCGTTCGTTGAATCCTGCATAAGACACAGGACGCCTTCGTTACCGAGGGAGGCGAATCTTGCAAGGTCTATAACTCCGCCGTCTATGGGAGTGTTGTCTATTTTGAAATCCCCGGTATGGACTATCACGCCGGCGGGACTACGGATAGCGAAGCCGAGAGAATCGGGGATGGAGTGGTTGACGTGTATCGCCTCAACGGTGAACGGGCCTGCCTGAGTAACGGTTCCGGGCTTTATGGTTTTGAGCTTTGCGGAAGAGAGCATCCTGTGCTCCTTGAGCTTTCCTTGAATAAGGCCTACGGTCAAAGCGGAAGCGTATACCGGAACGTTTACTATCTTAAGAAGATAAGGGAGGCCTCCTATATGGTCTTCATGGCCGTGAGTTATGAAAACGGCCTTGATGCGATCGGAATTTCTCTCGATGAAATTGAAATCCGGAAGCACGTAATCGATACCGGGCATGTCGGCGTCGGGGAACGTCATGCCGCAGTCGAGGATTATCATTTCTCCGTTGTATTCGAAGACGGTGAGGTTTTTTCCTATTTCGTTTATGCCGCCGAGGAACGTGATCCTGACGTTTTTAGCAGCGCTTCTTGCTGAAATTTCGGGATTCTCTTTTTTTGATTTTGACGATCTTGATTGTTTACGGCTCTGAGTTGCCGGTACGTTTTTTGCGGATGCGGATTTTTTTGTTTCTTTTTTCTTCTTCTCAGCTGTGTTATTCTGGTTCTTTGCCGACTTTTTTGTGTTTTGCGGCGCGTTTTTTACGTTTTTCTTGCTCTGTGTTGCTGCGCCGTTGCTGTTTTTCTGCGATTTCGCAGTTTTGTTTTGCATATTTACTCCTTATGTGATATTTATATATAAGTCCGGCAGGACGGCTTTTTATAAAAAAAAGTATAATTCACTTTATATTACTATTATTTTATTTTTTTGTCAATATTCGCGCGGCTTAATTTTGCCGATATTTCTCCGGAAAGCTCCTTTGCAGCCTCCATATCGGAAGCCTCAACAACGATCCTGACCCTGTTTTTATTTCCGAGCTGGCGCAGCCTCGCGGTCCCTCTCGGGTCGCTCAGTACATAATACGGCGAGGAGGCCGTCTTTTTCTGAGCTCCGGTTTTTTCTATAAGCGTTCTTACGCGCGCCGGAGGGCAGTTCAGCTCGACGACCTTTTTTCTGAGGGAGAAATCTCTTTGAGTTTCCATAAGCCCCGCGACGGTGATGTTGGCTGAGGTTATTACGCCGAGAACGGTTACACACAGAAAAACCGCGTCAAAATTCCAAAGGTTCTCCATAAAAAGATACTCGCTCACTTCGTTTTCTTCATGGTTTTCGGCAAGCGTATACACTGAGCATCCGTATTCACGGGCTTTTTCAAAAACGACTTCCGGTATATCCTCCCCTGCGACGACGTCCTTCCCCTCGGCAAATCTCAGCTCGCAAAGAGCCGCCTTCAGCCTGTCGGAGGAATAGAATTTTTCGTTTTCAATACAGTACATATCGGTCCCGTTTGAATTAAACAAAAACTGAAGGCCTCCCGGCTCGTTCAGCACTCCGAGCTTTCCGAAAAAATCGCCGAGCATAGACGACAGCACCTTGTTTTCACACTCAAAGCGTATCTTCATTTTATTCAGACTGCATGAAAGCGTTTTGTGCAGCGCGGACGTATAGGCGGTTGAAAGGAGGTTCATCCTGAACAGCTCGCCGCAGGAGTTTGCGTCACTGAAGCCGAAGGATGAAAAGCGGTAATTATTGTTTATCTCCCTGGCGGTTTTTGCCTTGACAGGCATACCGTTTTTTCCGAAAAAAGAAAAATTAACGGTATTGTCTGAAACGGAAATATAGATAAAAGCGTCGAGAGAACAGTAGGCGCCGTAAAAATACGCCTGAGCCTTGAACACGGCCTCAAAATCGTAGCATATAACGCCGCAGGCCCTCACGGCGGAGGCGCACGCGGATTTATATATGCCGGAAACAGCGTTTTCGTCCGTACCGATGCCTATCCTCCTCATTTTTTTAACGCTCGCGACCGCATGGCACAGCTTTACCGCGTCGGACAGTGACAGCTGTGAAAAAATCTTTCCCGAGACGCCGAAAACGTCAGCTTCAATAGAGTCGGGAGTTTCGTAAAACATATCTCTTGAAACGACCGATTCGGGCGAGATGTTCTTTCCCGGCCATATCTTATATCCCGAGAGCACCCTCGCGAAATTGCCTATCCTGCAGGCGTATCCGAGTACGGCGTGTTTTTCTACGACGCAATTTGAGCCGATTTCCACGTTGTCGTCCGCAATGCAGTCTATCAGATCGGTGCAGTCTTCGACACGGACGTTTTCCCCGAGAACGCTTCCCGAAACGGAACAGTTGTCGGAAATAACGCAGTCTTCACCTATCACCGTAAAAGGGCCTATCCTGTTTCCTGAACCGAACGCCGCGTTTTCGCCAATAAGGCAAGGCGCTGAAAACTGATTCCCTCGTTCGTCGACGAAGTCCTCGGTATATAACCTGCCCTCATAAGGGAATTTTCCCGCATAACTGCCGAGAACGTCGGCGGTCAGCTCGAGGTATGACGGGATTTCACCCATGTCTCCCCAGAACTCCTGCGTTTTATAGCACTTGAATACCTTTTTCTCCGAAATGATCCTCGGGAAAAGATCGGAAGCGAAATCATAAAACGCCCCGTCCGGGATCACGTCGAGCACGTTTCCTTTTAATATATATATACCGGTGTTCACAACAAAAGAATCAGCGTTTTCCCAGCTCGGTTTTTCCTGAAAGCCCGTGATATTATCGTGCTCGTCTCTCAGCACTACTCCGTACTCCCGAGGGTCTTCCACCTCCTTCGCCACGAGCGTGACGTCCGCCCCGGAAGCCGAGTGAAAGAGAAAGACCTTTGTAAGATCCACATCAAAAACGTTGTCCCCGCTCAATACGAGAACGTCATCTCCGGTATTCCGAACGCAGTTTTTTACGCCTCCGGCAGTTCCCAGAGGCTTTTCCTCTTCGCAAAAGCTTATGTCGGCGTCAAATTTTTTTCTCTCACAAAAATCGATGACGTCCTGCGCCTTATACCCGAGCGAAAGATATACGTCCCTTATCCCCGCTTGCGAAAGTCTTTTTATCAGTATCTCAAGGACAGGCACGTTAAGAAGCTTCACAAGAGGCTTTGGGGTCGCTTCTGTCAATGGCCGAAGCCTGCTTCCCGCGCCGCCGCACATAATAACTGCTTTCATCATTTTATTCCACCCTTTAAACGATTTATAATTATTATTCGCTTAAAGGAGCGGATTAGTCATATTTTCGATTGAAAAAAAAAGGTTTTTATGTTATTCTATAATCGGTGATAATATGGAAAACGTATATTTATATACCGACGGGGCATGTTCCGGGAATCCCGGGCCCGGAGGCTGGTGCGCAATACTGAAATACAAGGGAAAAGAAAAAAAGCTTTCGGGGTCAGAGGAAAACACGACCAACAACCGTATGGAGCTGACCGCTGTTATCGAAGGACTGAAAGCTCTGAAAAGAAAATGCGACGTTATTGTGACTTCCGACTCAAAATACGTGTGCGACGCGGTGAACGAAGGCTGGCTCAAAAGCTGGAAGGCAAGAGGATGGAAAAAGGCGGACAGAAGCCCCGTGCTGAACCCCGACCTATGGCAGGAGGCCGACAGCCTGATATCCTTCCACAATGTGACTTTTGTTTGGATAAAAGGTCATGCCGGACATCCCGAAAACGAACGCTGCGACGCGGTTGCAGTGAGCGAATATCAAAAATACCTCTGATCAGTTGTATTTTGGAAGGAAGCTGCCGTGGGCCTCGATGAGATCGTCGACCATCTTCTTTATGGTGTCGATATCGAGCTCGCTTCCGGTGTGCGGATCGAGCATTGCCGCCTGATAGATATGATCCTTTTTACGGGTGACGGCGGCCTCGATCGTGAGGAGCTGAACGTTGATATTGGTCATATTCATTGCAGCGCACTGTACGGGAAGAGCGCCGACTCTGCAGGGGTGCACGCCGTATCCGTTAACAAGACACGGCACCTCAACGCAGGCCTCCTTAGGCAGGTTGGATATTAGGTTGCCGGTGTTGAGCACGTTTCCGCCTATCTGATAGGGCTCGCCTGTCACTATGGATTGCATGATGCGCGACGCGTATTCGTTGGAGCGTTCATGCTCTTTGACTCCGGTCTCGAGGATCTCGTTATATTCGTTCTTCCAGCGCTCGATCTGGTTTATGCACCTTCGCGGGTATTCGTCGAGCGGTATCCTGTATTTTTCAATAAGCTCGGGATATTTCGATTTGATATAAAACATATTGTATTCGGCGTTATGCTCGATTGATTCGGTGCAGTAGTAGCCGAAATTTTTTATATAATCCATTCTCACAAAGTCGTTGTGTTCAGGATCTTCGAGATATGCGGGAATACGGGACTTTATCTCGGGATAAAGATCGTTGCCGTCCTTATCCTTGATCTCAAGCAGCCACGCCATGTGGTTAATGCCGGCGATGAGCTCTTTTCTTCCCTCAAGCTTATCCTCCATCTTAAGCTTTGTGAGCAGGTCGCGGGAGCAGACCTGAACGCTGTGGCAAAGGCCAATGGTTTTGATGGGGGTGTATCTGAGCATAAAGCCCGTGAGCATCGCCATCGGGTTCGTATAGTTGAGGAAGAGCGCGTCGGGGCAAACCTCGGCCATATCATCGGCAAAATCCTTAAGCACGGGTATCGTGCGAAGAGCCCTCATTATACCTCCTATACCGAGAGTGTCGCCTATGGTCTGGCGAAGGCCGTATTTTTTAGGCACTTCAAAATCTATTATGGTGCAGGGGTCGTATAAGCCCACCTGAATTGCGTCGACCACGAAATCGGCGTTTCTCAGGGCGTCTTTTCTGTTCTCCACTCCCACGTATGTTTCAATGCTGCCGTAGCCTCCCTTTGCGGCTCTCATGGCCTCAAGGATGGTCCTGCTCTCTTCAAGCCTTTTCGCGTCGATGTCGTAGAGTGCGAAAACGCTGTCCCTGAGCGCCTCGCTGCACATGCAGTCGCCAATTACGTTCCTTGCGAAAACCGTGCTGCCGGCTCCCATAAATGTTATTTTCATCAAAAATCCAGCCTTTCGTTTTTTTTCTAATGTATCACAGTTGTGAGTAAAACTCAAGTCTTATTTTATCGCGAAACA
>JAFSWN010000186.1 GCA_017450185.1 Clostridia bacterium
ATAACCTTTTGTGAGGCACAATCAAATCAGAAGTTTTTATATTTAAAGTTGCTTCATATCAAACCGGTGATTAGCTGACGGCTGTGGTCAGCCGTGCTACAGGGTGCTGTACAACAGTTTTATACTCAACGGTTCTTTGATGATTCCTGATTTACACGATAATCCGTGAAGAACCTCTTTTTTTATCCGCGCTTCGCTAAGATCATCACTCTTCTGCAGCACAGCGCGGCGAGCGTTCCGGAAAGGACAAAAAGCCCTGCGGTGATAAACAAAGGATTTATCTTTGTGCCGAGGTAAACGACCAGCACGCACAGCGCCATTGAGACGAACATATTCGGGAGCATATATATGGTGACCGCAGAGCCCTGCTTTATGACCTCGACCTCGTTTTCCCAGTCGAGCTTTAAGTGCTTTACGCCGCACACGCAGCCCCACGCAGTGGAGAAGCAGCAGAGCACAAAGCCGAGCACGATATACAAGACCGTTTCCGTAACGGACGCCTTTGCCGCTATACAAAAACAAACTGTGCTGAACAGCATGACGGGAACGGTCAGATACATATTGAAGAGCATTTTTCCCTGATATACGGTTTTGAGCTCTATCGGCAGGCTCCTGACTATCCAGTAGTTTTTGCCCTCGAGCGACGGGGAGCAGGCGGTGGTGGCGAACATGCCGATCAAGAAATATACTATGACGGGAATAGCGGGGCGCAGCATCACGCTGTCAACGGGCGCTCCGCGCAGCACGAACGAAATGAGCTTATCCGGGCCCATTACAAGCGTAATAACGCTTATTATCAGCGCGAGCAGTTCGCCGATGGCGGCGTTTACCATATAGGTGGTGGAGCCGGTCATGCGTCTGAACTCCTTGAAGGCTATGGCGTTGAGGACGCTTCTTGTTTTCTGCCCCGTCATACGGTAGTTGCTTTTTACCGCGTTTGACTTAAGCGCTGAATTGACGTTTCTGTAGGACCTGCCGACTAACATAAATACCGCGAAGAACAATACGGCGCTCACAGCTATTAAAAGAAGCGCGCTGAGGATATCGGGCTTTGTTACCGCCTTGGCGAACCACCCCGCGGGAATATAGTATTTTGCTATGCCCGAAGTTATGTCGTTGGTTTTGCTGAGGGTGGACTCCACTTTGTCGTTCTTAAAAATATCCTCAATAATAAATCTTATCGCGAAGCAGAAGACGACGAACGCGAATGAAAGCGCGGTCTGGATGATTTTTGTTTTTTTGAAGCCCGAGCTTACTTTCGCAATCAGAAATCCGAGGAAAGCCGCGATGAGCATGGGGACGACCGGGAGGATAAGCGACAGAAAGAGCCACAAAACGTATACGGTAAATGACGGACGGGCAAAATATCCGTATCCCGCCATCATCGCGACCGATATGCTCAGGTACCACGGCAGGCTTTTTATGTACATATAAAGGAACTTGCACGCGGCAACGGTACTCTCCTTAAAGGGGAGCGACATCAGCATATCGTATTCCTTGAAGTTGAAAAGATATCCGTTTGTTTTGAAAAACGTGAACACAAAGCTTAAAGCGCTTATAACAATAGCGCACATGACCGGGGCGGAGTCTATCATGCCGTACTGCCCGTAGCCTATGCACATGCCCACGCTGTAGAACATCAGCATGGCGTAGAGCAAAACGCTTCCGACCGCCGTCCATATTATTTTGTTTCGCTTCTTCTTATCGTCGCAATGCTTAAACTCGTTCAGGCGGCTTGTTGACAGCAGAAGATTTTTTAAGAGGATAAAACTACCGTTTTTCATCGTCAGCCTCCAAAAAAGCTTCTTCAAGCGAATGTCCCTCGGTGACCTCATCTATCGGCCCCGCCGCTATTATCCTTCCCTGCTTTATGATGGCTATTTTGTTGCAGAGCTTTTCGGCAACGTCGAGCACGTGAGTGGAAAAGAATATGGCTGTTCCGCGGCTGCACATATCGCGCATTATCTCCTTGAGAGTGAACGACGCCTTGGGATCGAGCCCCACGAAGGGCTCGTCGAGCACAAGCAGCTTCGGATCGTGGATGAGCGCCGAAATGACAGCGACCTTCTGCTTCATGCCGTGGGAATAGGAGCTTATAAGATCGCCGAGCGAAGAGGTTATCTCGAACATATCGGCGTATTTTTTTATTTTTTCAGCGCGCTCGGCGGCCCCTATACCGAAAACGTCGGCAATGAAATTAAGATACTGTATACCGGTGAGGTTCTCGTACAGGTCGGGGTTGTCGGGGATGTAGGCGGTGACTTTTTTGCACGCGACAGGCTCGTTTTTAACGGAGCGGCCGTCTATAAGTATCTCGCCCTCGGTAAAGTCGAGCACGCCCACAACAGCGCGTATAGTTGTTGATTTGCCGGCTCCGTTATGGCCGATAAAGCCGTAGATGTCGCCGCTTTCAACGGTCAGGCAGACGTCGTCGGCGGCTTTTTTGTTTTTTGCGTAGGATTTTGAATAGTGCTTTATTTCAAGTATAGCGTTGTTGCCCATTCCGGTATTCTCCTTTTGGTTCGTCATTTATGGTATTTTTCACCTTTATTGATTTTGAACGCGCGGTAGACCTGCTCGAGGAGCATTATACGTGCGAGGCGGTGGGGAAAGGTCATTTTTGACATCGAGAGCCTGATTTTTGATTTTGACTTGACCTCTTCGCTCAGGCCGTAGGAGCCGCCTATTATGAAAGCGATATGCGAAACGCCGCTGTTCGCGCTCTTTTGGAACATGCCGGCGAGCTCTTCGGACGAATAAGCCTTGCCCTCAACGCACAGCGAAACGGCGAGCGCGTCAGCAGGGAGTTTTTTTATTATTTCGCGGCCTTCCTTTTGAAGGGCGTCGGCAATAAGAGCGTCGCCGGGGTCGTCGGGCAGGTCCGCCGCTTTGATTTCGACGACGTTAACTTTGGCGTATGCCGAAAGGCGTTTCATGTATTCGGCGGCGGCGTCCTCATAGAACCTGTCCTTGAGCCTTCCGACCGCTATAACGGTTACAGTAAACATAAACAAAATCCTTAAAAGACCATATAGCCGTCCATCGGCCCCACGGGGGCTACCGAAAGGGAATAATCCCTATCCTGCCTGGCTCCCATGCGCCTGAGCGCGCCGTTTGCTGATGAAAACGCAATTTCTGGCCTGTTGTTTTCACGGCTCAGGTGTCCTAAAACGAACCTGCGGACGTTCAGATCGAGAAGCGAGCATACGGTTTCGGCGCAGTCGTCGTTTGAAAGATGTCCGATATCGGAGCGGATACGCGCCTTTAGCTGAGGAGGATATATTCCCGTCATCAGCATATCGTAGTCGTAGTTTGATTCGAGCAGCACGAGGCCGCAGCCGGAAAGAGCGTTTATTATCTCATCCGTTATTTTGCCGGTATCCGTTGCTATGCCCACGGACGCGCCGGGGAGGTCTATCCTGTAGCCGCAGCTCTCCTTCGCGTCGTGCGAGGTACGGAAGCCCGAAATATGTATATCTCCCACGTCCACGCCGCCGGGAAGGAGCTTCTGATAACTGAAGCTGCCGTCGAGGATCCCAAGCCCGTTAAGTCCCGACAGCGTTCCGCCGGTGGCGTACACGGGGACCTTGAGGGACGAAGCGAGGACCCTGAGCCCTTTGACGTGGTCGGAATGCTCGTGAGTTACGAATATGGCTTTGACGCTCGACGGATCGATATCCGCGTTTTTCAGCGCGAGCTTAAGCTGCTTGCAGCTGTTTCCGGCGTCAATGAGCACGCCGTAGGAAGACGTTCCCACGTACACGGAATTACCTCCGGAGGAGGAACAGAGGGTCATAAAGCGGGTCATAAGGATTCCTTTCAATAAAGAGTTAAGGGGTAATTAAATTCGGAATGCGGAATTCGGAATTCGGAATTATATAGAGTTTTGAGTTAAGAGTTTAATTATCTTTAATTAAAAAATGATCCGTCCGTTTGCGAAACCGCTGGAATTATAATTCGTAATTGAAAGTTCCGTCCGTACGGAAAACCGCCGGTTCATTTAATTACGAATTACGCATTCCGAATTACGCATTAATCTTAACTCAGGACTTATATTTTTCCGCCCTTGCTGCCTTTTGTTCCGCCGAAGCTGCGGTCGATGTTGAGGATGTTGGTTTCAAACGAGAACACAATGCTGTCCTCTTCCCTTTTGCGCTTGAGGGCGAGCTCTATCATGCGGTCGAGAAGCTCTTTATAGGGCACGCCTATCGGCTCCCAGAGATAAAACGCGAGGGAGCCGGGAATGGTGTTTATCTCGTTGAGATATACCTTTCCTATCTCCTGATCTATCATGAAATCTATGCGCGAAACGCCGTTGCAGCCGAGCGCCTTGAAGGCTCTGACCGCCATATCGCGGATCTCCTCGCGCGTTTCAAACGGGATATCGGCGGGTATCTTGCGGGCAAGGCTCGCCATGCCCTTACTGCCGCCGGACTTGCCGCCCTTTTTGCCTCCGCCGCCGCTTGTATACTTATCCTTATACGAAAGTATCTCGTCGCTCTTAGCTGGGCTTTCGCACTCGGACGCATACGCCTTGTCTGCGTCGCCGAGAACGGAGCAGTTTACTTCTTTGAGCTTGGTTATCGCCCTTTCGCACAAAACGACCGACGCGAACCTGAAAGCGTCCTCGAGCGAAATTTTCAGTTCGTCTGAGTTGTGAGCGACGCTGATGCCAACGGACGAGCCGAGGTTGACGGGCTTGACTATGACGGGATAGCCTATTTTTTCCTCGCAGCGCTTTATCATTTTTTCGGGGTCGGCGAAATCGGAAATGAAGAACCTTACGCAGTCGAGCACGGGGATGTCGTTGTCCTTGAGCACGGTCTTCATTACGTACTTATCCATGCCCACCGCGGACGCGGTGACGTCGCAGCCCACGAACGGCAGGCCGAGAGTTTTCAGATAGCCCTGCAGAGTTCCGTCTTCAACGTTTGTGCCGTGAACGATGGGGAACGCCACGTCTATTTCGGAAATCACGCTGCTGCCGACCTTTTTGAGAGGATAGCGAAGGAGCTTTACCTTGCCGTCCATGTTCATAAGCATACAGCGCTCGCTCTTTTTGAGAAGGGCGGGTATGTTTTTATACTCCTCTATGCAGGAGCACTCGAAGGAGGTGTAGAATTCGTTGTTTTTGGTGATATATACGGGGATTATTTCGTATTTGCTCTGATCGAGCGAGGCTATGGCCTGAAGAGCCGAGATGACGGATACCTCGTGCTCGACGCTTTTGCCGCCGAACATAACGCACAGTTTGATTTTCATGTTGTTTCCCCCTTAATAGTTGTCGGGCAGGTCGTTTTCAAGAAGAATGACCTTTTTCTTTTCGGAAGGATAGGCGTAAATCTTCTGCATGGCTTTTGAGAAATCCTCTTCTATCCACAGGTCGTTTTCAGGAAAGCCCGCTTCAAGCACGCCGTCCCTTATGGGTTCGGTCTGCTTGGCGCCGATGAGGACTATCTTGTCGCAGGACGCCGCTGCCTGTCTGCCGAATTCCTTATTGAGATCATACTCTTTTTCGCCGAGCTCTATCATTCCGGGAGTTACGAGGACGCGCATGCCGTCGATGCTTTTAAGCGTTTCGAGCGCGGCGGCGCAGCCCGCGGGATTGGAATTGAAGGCGTCGTCGATTATCGTGTAGGGGCCCTTATCCACAAGCTGCATACGGTGGGGCACCGCCTCGATGCGGCGAACGTACAGGCGCATTTCGTCAAGCGGCATACCGAAGCCGTTGGCGGCGGCTATGGCGCCGGTGATATTCACAACGATATGAAAGCCCAGGAGCTTTGTGTCGAACTGAGTGACGCTGCCGTCGGGCGCCTTGACTTTGAACGCGGTCCCGGAGGAACCCACCTCGATATCGAAGGCGCGGTAGTCGCAGTCCTCCCTTGTGCCGTATTTGATAAATTTACGCTTCGGAGGGTACTGCCTTATCCTGTCGTTGTCCCAGTTTACGTAGAGCCTGCCGTTTTCGGGAAGAGCGTCGCACAGCTCGTATTTTGTTTTGATTATGTTTTCAACCGAGCCGAACGATTCAAGGTGCTGGTCGCCGAGAGCCGTTATGATGCCGTGCTTCGGATGGACGATATCGCACAGCTCCTTTATGTCGCCGACCCATTTCGCGCCCATCTCGCACAGGAAAATTTTGTGTACGGAGCTGAGCGACCCGCGCACGGTTTTGACTATGCCCATGGGGGTGTTATACGACTCGGGCGTGACGAGAGTGTCGGTCCATGCCCTTAAAATGGTGTAGAGATAGAATTTCACTCCGGTCTTGCCGTAGGAGCCCGTGATGCCGATGGTCTGAAGGTCGGGGCAGGAGGCGAGCATTTTTTTCGCTTCAAGGGTGTAGCGCGCGTTTATGCCCTTTTCCATGGGCTTGTTTATGAGGTTTGAAAGGAGGATGGCCAGCGGCGCGAGGGCGTTTATGAAACCGAGGACAGAGAACGAGAGGTTCTTGTTTTCGGTGGTGAGGAAATATACCGCCAAACCGTACATCGCGGCGAAGAGGACAAGAGAGGTGGCTATCATCCTCTTGACCCGGGGAGTGTACACGAGCGGCTTTTTCGCGCTCTTTTCACGGTTCGAGACCGCGAGCCCCGACGCGGCGACTATAAGCGCGGCGGCAAAAAACGCCATCACGGGCTCTTTTTTTATTATGCCCGAAAACGAGAGCGCGAAAACTATCGCCTCCAAAACGTAGTGGCGGGCGTTTTTCTTCATCCACGCAAAGTGCGTGGACGCGCGGTAGCCGTTGAGCTGGAACATATGGAAATTATATACCATGCTCTTGAAAACGGTATAGAATGAGATGAGCGTCAACGCTCCGAACATTATCTGCAGATACGGCGCCATGGCATTTTCTCCTTACAGCTTCAGAAACGACGCCAGAACGGCGTTGTAGATAACGGGGTTTTCAATAAACGAAAAATGTCCGCAGCCCTCGATGCGCGCAAGACCGGCGTTTGGAATGAGCTTCTCCATTTTTTCGGCGTCCGAAATCGGAGTCGCAGTGTCGAGCGTGCCCCAGATGAGGAGTGTTTCCTGCATAATACCGGGCAAAAGGCCGGTGAGGTCCTCGTTTACGGTGTTCACAAGCACCTGACGCATCAGGGGAGAGGCGGCGCGGTAGTCGGCGGAGCCGACCATCGTTTGCATTTTATCGAGCAGGGCAGGCGTTTTTGAAAGCAGCTTCTTGCCGAATTTGCTCACGTTTTCCTTAAGCTTCTGCTCGGAGCTTTTTTCGGGACGGATGCCTGCGGAATCCACAAGAATTATTCTTGTTATCTCAAAGGGCAGGTCATTGCGGTTCGCCATTTTGATTATGACCCTGCCGCCGAAGGAATGGCCGAGCAGAATGACCTTTTTAAGCCCGAAATGCTCGATGAAATGAATGACGAAATCAACGTAGTCGTCGACGCTCCACGCGAAGGGCGGCTCGGGAGTCGCGCCGTTTCCGGGCATGTCGGGAGCCAACACAAGGTATTTCGCGCTGACGGGCAGCGCGCTGTTTCTGAACAGCTCGCCGTTTGAAGCCCAGCCGTGAAGCATCACGACAGCCTCGTCGCTCTTTTCGCCGAGACACAGACAGTTCGTTTGGATATTATCGATATTAACAGTCAAATCCCTTTCCCCCAAAATAAGATTGCGATATTATTATAGCGGGCGCGTGATAATGAGTTACTGCTTTCATCAATGAAAAAAGATGAAAGATGAAAGATAAAAGAAGGGAAACGCTTCGCGTTTTGATCTTATTTATCCTTTTCCGGAACTCTTATACGGCGCCAAACGCTTTTATCAGTCTTCGGTAAGTATCTCCGACAGGTCCATCTCTTCTCCGTCCGCCCAGAGCTTTTCAAGGTTGTAGTTCTCTCTCTGGTCGGGGGTGAAAATGTGGATTATCACGTCATGGTAGTCGAGCAGTATCCAGCCCGTGGCCTTGCCCTCTATCTGACGGGGAGTAAAACCGGCCTGTTCCATCTGGAACTCGGTCTCGTCCGCAAGGGAGCGCACGTGCGTTGAGGAGGTTCCGGCGGCGATAACGAAGGCCTCGGTGACGATGGTGAGATCTTCAACCTTGATGGCTTTTATATCGAGCGCCTTTTTCTTGTCGAGAGCCTTAACGGCGGTTACGATTTTTGGATTCATTATATTATTTCCTTTCCAGAATTATCTGATTATATGCCGACAGCGTGTCGGGATGTATGGGGCGGCATTCCCGGCTGAGGTCTTCTATGGTGAAGCGAAGGCCCTCCTCCATTGCGAGCTCGAGCGAGGTTTTTGCCCGCTCGCGCATTTCTTCAACGCCGTTATAATCCCTGTCGTCCGAGATAAAATCCGCCACAAAAATGATTTTTTCGAGAAGCGTCATGTTTTCTTTTCCCGTTGTGTGCCAGCGTACCGCGCTGAGGATATCCTCGGGCAGAGGATAATGCTTTCTGAGGTATATTTCGCCTGCCATCGCGTGCCACAGCTTTTTTGAGTGTTTTTCGAGCGGCGTTAAAACCGCTCCGGCTTCCTCAAAAAGCTTTTCGGCTTCTTCGGCGGGAAGCTCCTTCAGGATATCGTGCGCGATGCCCGCGGTGTACGCCTTTTTCTCGTCGCCGCCGAACCTGAGAGCCAGCTTGCGCGCGGCCTCGGCTACACACAAGGAGTGATTATACCGGAAATCGGACAGCCTTTCGCGCACGTCGGCGAGAATAATAGAGTCAAGTTCGTTCATTTCGTTTTTATAAAGTCCGTTTTTTATGATATAGTCCTCAGTCTCTGGCGATACAAGCCCCGCTACGCTCTCGCCGTTTTTTATTTTGCCCCGTATTTCGGTGGAGCTGACTTCAAGCGGCTCGAACGGGAGCAAAACGACCCTTCCGAACGCACGCAGATTTTTATCCGCGAACTCTTCGAGCGAAGATAGGGACGTTTCGTCGTTTCGCTTCACGGCGGCAAGAGTGACGGTTTTCAGTATATCCTTCCAGCGGAACCATTTATCGAAAATGAGAAGCTGATCCTCGCCGATGATAAGATACAGCTCGTCCTGAGGATAGGCCTCCCTGAAATGAGAGACGGTATCCACCGAATAGCTGACCCCTCCCCTGCTTATCTCAAAATCGGAAATTTCAAAACAGGCTTCGGGAAGAGAAAGGCGGCACATCTCAAGGCGGTCTTTATCGGCGCTGTGGCTCACGTTCTTGAACGGCGACATCGCCGCGGGAACAATTATGAGCTTTGAAAGCTCCAGCTCTTTAACAAGGAATTTCGCGAGCTTAATATGTCCCGAGTGCATCGGATCGAAGCTGCCGCCGAATATCCCTATGTTATTTTTCATTCTGTTTCTTTTTTATAAGCTTGCTCCTGCCCTTTTTGTCTTCAAAAGGCGATTTCTTTTTCGGGCGGGCGTATTTTTTTTCGGTGGAGGTGTTCTTTACGGCGGAGGGCTTCTTTTTTTCGGTGTGCAGCTCCTTGTTATAGCGGTAGAGCACCATAACTCCGCCTATCACCTGTACGACCTCGGCGTTTGCAGCCGCCGCTAACTCCTCGGCCGCCTCGCGTACCGATACGGGCGAGGTTTCGGTGAGCACCTTGAGCTTTATAAGCTCTCTCGCTCTGAGGGCGTCGTCGGTTTGAGCGATAAGCGCGTCGTTTATGCCGCCCTTGCCAACCTGGAACAGCGGTTCAAGCGAATTTGCCTGCGCGCGCAGAGCGGCGCGTTCTTTACTGGTCATAGTTTCTCCTTTATTTAGAGTTCAGAGTTTTGGAAATTCGGAATTCTTAATGCGTAATTCGTAATTATTTGACCGTGAAAAAATTTCTTTTTTACAGCCATTTTATTTAACGAACGGTAGCGCCGCGGTCTCGGCTGCCGCCTCGGTCGGTGCTTCTGCCTGCGGCAGAGATTGCCCCCGGCAATCCGCACCCCTGCGCGGTATAGAAACCTGCGTAAATCGCAACACGCAAAGTGTTTTACAACTTTGAAGTGTACCCCATGTCAAGTACAATTTTGATTTGATTGATAATAATTTGAGAATAATTGTGATATACTGTTTTTGCCCACCGGGAGGATAAGGCAACGCTGAGGAGCGACCAGA
>JAFSWN010000187.1 GCA_017450185.1 Clostridia bacterium
AGATAAGATAATTAAGCATTGACGAACAGGAATAATTATGATAGAATTATGATAGCATCATTGTTGGAGGCGTTATTTATGATAAATATAAGACCTGTTACCGATCTTCGAAATAATTTTGCGGAAATTTCAAAAGAAGTTCACGAGCAGCAGTCCACGATTTTTTTTACCAAAAACGGCTATGGCGATATGGTCGTTATGAGTATTGAGCAATATAGTAAGCTTATAGAAGACAAAATCGTTCTTCAAAAACTTGAAGTGGCGTCAAAAGAGGCTTCTTCAATTTCCGAGCGATTTGATTTTAACGATGTTAATAATGAGATGCGGCAGAGGCTTCTTGAAAAAATCTCAAAAAAATAAGGAGCAGTGACATCGATGCACAAAATCGTTTTTTTGCCGTGTGCGGTAAAAGATATTGAAGAAACAGTTGATTATTTGTCGCAATTCTATGAGTCGACTGCTGTTAAAAAATATGATAAAATACTGTCGTCGATCGAGTTGTTGAAATACGATCCTTTTCTAGGAACTGAGTTTTATAGATTGAACGGTTATCACTACAGGAAACTCGTTTGTGAAGAATACCTGATTTTTTATGTTATTCAGGATCAGATCGTTGAGATACACTCAATTGTAAACGGAAGAACGGATTATTTACATAAATTGATATAAAAAACTCTTTACAACGCAAAATACTTGTGATATAATGCTTTTTGTTCGGCTTCCCGGAGCGGGGGGTAATTCCGTTTTAGTAAACGGTGCTCACCTTGACCCTGTTCTTGGATGCGCGAAAATATTAAAATGAGGTGAAAAAAACATGACACAGGCTGAAAAGCAGGCGATAATCGCCGAATATGCCACCCACGAGGGCGACACAGGATCACCCGAGGTTCAGATCGCTGTTCTCACAAAGAGAATAAACGACCTCAACGAGCATCTTAAGATCCACAAGAAAGACCACCACTCCAGAAGAGGCCTTCTCAAGATGGTCGGTCACAGAAGAAACCTTCTTGCTTATCTTCAGAAGAACGATATAGAAAGATACCGTTCCATAGTTGCAAGACTCGGACTTCGTAAGTAATCGTGTCAAAACGGGCGGCAAGGCGACTTGTCGCCCACTTTGCGTATAAAAGGGACGTCTCCGTTAATGTAAAATGTACAATTCGGAGCTTGTAACAGTGTTTGGATCACAGCAATTGATTCCGTTTCCGTTATAAATGTCACAGGCTGCGAATTGTACATTGACGTTATCATAGTCCGACGTGCCTTTTGAATATAAAAACAAAAGGAGAAACAAAATGTTTGAGGATTTCAGAAAATTTGAAACCACACTTGCCGGCAGACCGTTTATTGTAGAGACCGGCAAAATGGCGCAGCTCGCCTCCGGCTCCGTGCTCGTGCGCTACGGCGAGACCGAAATACTGTGCACCGCCACAATGGCAGACAAGCCCAGAGAGGGAGTGGACTTCTTCCCGATGTCGATAGACTTTGAAGAAAAGCTCTATTCCGTGGGCAAGATCCCCGGCTCCTTCCAGAGAAGAGAGGGCAGAGCCAGCGAAAAAGCCGTGCTCGCCGCCAGAGTTATCGACCGTCCCATAAGGCCTTTGTTCCCCAAGGATATGAGAAACGACGTCGGGATAGTTTGCACCATCATGTCGGTAGATCCCGACTGCCTTCCCGAAATAACCGCCATGATCGGCGTTTCCATCGCGCTTTCCATCTCCAACATCCCGTGGGCGGGCCCCATCTCGGGCGTTTCTGTCGGCCTTGTTGACGGCAAGTTCGTTATCAATCCCACCGCCGAGCAGAGAGAAAAGAGCGAAATGGCCGTAACCGTTGCCTCCACCGACGAGCTCATCGCCATGATCGAGGCCGGCGCCAACGAGATAGACAACGACACCATGTTCGACGCCATCATGTTCGCCCACAAGGAAAACCAGCGCATGGTTGAATTCATCCAGGGTATCCAGAAGGAGATCGGCAAAGAGAAGGTTGAATTCGTTTCAAACGATCCCGATCCCGAGATGTACGAGGCCGTCAAGGAGTTCGCTATCGACGCGGTCAAGGCCGCTCTCGACACCGACGACAAGCGCGTCAGAGACGAGCGTCTGAATCCCGTTTACGCCGCCGTTCACGAGAAGTTCGACGAGGTTTATCCCGACGACACCCTCAAGCTTGACGACTGCCGGTATAAGCTGCCGAAATATATAGTCCGCCGCTGGCTCCTTGACGAAGGAAAGCGCGTTGACGGCAGAGGACTTGACGATATGAGACCGCTGAACGCCGAAGTTGACCTTCTTTCACGCGTTCACGGCTCGGGTATGTTCACCAGAGGCCAGACTCAGGTTCTCACCGTTACCACCCTCGGCACGATAGGCGACGCTCAGGAGCTCGACGGCATCGACGATCAGACCGAAAAGCGCTATATCCACCACTATAACTTCCCGTCCTTCTCCGTCGGCGAAACAAAACCCTCCAGAGGCCCCGGCAGACGTGAGATCGGCCACGGCGCTCTCGCCGAAAGAGCCCTTCTCCCCGTTATCCCCAGCGTTGAGGAGTTCCCCTATACGATCCGTCTTGTATCCGAGGTCCTCTCTTCAAACGGCTCAACTTCCCAGGCGTCGATCTGCGGCTCCACGCTTTCGCTTATGGCTGCCGGCGTTCCGATAAAGGCTCCGGTCGCGGGAATTTCCTGTGGACTTGTTACCGAGGGTGACCGCTTTATGACCATGGTAGATATCCAGGGGCTTGAGGATTTCTTCGGAGATATGGACTTCAAGGTCGGCGGAACCAAAAAGGGCATAACCGCTATCCAGATGGATACGAAGGTACACGGCCTTACTCCGGAAATAATAAAGGAAGCCTTTGAAAAGACCTACAAGGCCCGCTGCAAGATAATAGACGA
>JAFSWN010000188.1 GCA_017450185.1 Clostridia bacterium
AGTACACTGGCGAGCCGAGAATAATGCCGTCGGCTGTTTCGAATTCGGCGGCTACCTCGTTCACAACGTCGTCTATAACGCATTTTTTTAGAGAGCCGCACTTCCCGCAAGCCATGCAGCCGCGCACGTTTTTGTTTCCCACGCAGTAAGTCTTTGTTTCTATTCCCTCGGCGTTCAGCGTTTTTTCAACCTCTTTGAGCGCCCTTCCGGTGCAGCCGTCCGGACGCGGGCTGCCGTTTATCAGAATGACCTTCATTTCTTTTCCTCCCGTTTAATGTTATGATATGATTTTATAGGATATGAAAAAAAATGTCAATGGCGTTAGTCGCGTGACGCCGCCCGCGAAAGATTTATTTTAACGGTAAAGGAATAATTTGCTTGTCTCCTGCGCATACTTCTTTCGGGACCACCCGAAAAAAACCAAAGGAGAAAAAATAATGCAGCTTTCACAAAAGGAATGTTCGCTCCTTAAGGAGCTCAAGGGACAGGAGAACCTTTGCATTGAAAAATACGACAAGGCGGCGCAGAATGCCGTTGACGGCCAGCTAAAGGGCCTTTTTTCGGACCTCGCAGGAAAAGAGAGGCAGCACCTCGACACGCTCACAAAAATTGAAAACGGCGATTCCCCTTCGACGCAGTCCGGCTCCGGGAGCGCTCTCCCGACCTTTACTCAGGTCTATTCAACAGCCGAAACACCCGACAAGAAAAACGACTGCTTTTTGTGTACCGACCTTCTCACCTCCGAAAAGCACGCGTCATCGCTTTACGATACCTGCATTTTCGAATTCAGGGACGACAGCGTGCGCAGCGCGCTCAACCACATACAAAAGGAAGAGCAGGAGCACGGCAAATCGATTTATAACTATATGTCCGCAAATTCCATGTATTGACCGAAAAGTCTTTTTTATTGACAGCCATTCTTTTTCATTATATAATATATACTAAATATAAAAGAAAAGGATGGTACAAAGCATGAAGAGAATTCTTGCCGTAATTTTGTCGGCGCTGCTGCTGTTGCAGGCGGCGCCGCTGGTCGTTTTCGCGGGTGAAACCGTTGAAAAGGGCCAAATCGGAGATAACGTCTTCTACACGCTCGACGATGAGGGCACCCTCACAATTTCGGGCGAAGGAGCAACCTATGACTATTTTGAGTGGGATTCCCCGCTGGCATTCAGAGCAGACGTCATGCGCGCGGTCATTGAAGAAGGCGTGACCGGAATCGGCGTCAGCCTGTTTATGTACGACTGGAACCTTGCTCAAGTGGAGCTTCCCGATTCCCTCAGATCGGTCGGGGACGACGCTTTCAGCAGATGCGCCCTTTCTCAGCTGGATATCCCCGCGGGCGTTGAGCATATCGGAACAGCCGCCTTCGCGGCAAACACCGCGCTCACAGCCGTTAACGTGGCGGATGGCAGCACTCATTTCACTTCGGTCGACGGCGTTCTTTTCACAGCTTTATTGGACGTTCTCGTCCTATACCCCGCGGCGAAAACCAACGCGCAGTATACCGTGCCCGAAGGCGTGACCGAAATCGGAGACTACGCCTTCTATGAGGCCGAAAACCTTGAAAGCGTTGTTCTTCCCGAGGGCCTTACCCGTATAGGCGCGCTCGCGTTTTACGGCTGCACGGCTCTTGCCGAAATAAACGTCCCCGAATCCGTATCAGAAGTGGGCAACTACGCGTTTGAAGATACACCGTGGTACAAATCGCTGCCCGACGGTATTATCTATATCGGCCCGATCCTTTTGGAATATCGCGGAGACATGCCCGAAAACACCGTTATTGAAATAAAAGACGGCACCACCTCCATAGCGAGCAGCGCGTTTGCCTACCAGCGTAACCTCACGGGCGTTTCAATACCCGACAGCGTGACGAGCCTCGGAGCATGGGCGTTCCAGGACTGCATTGCCCTTACCGAAGCAGAGCTTCCCGACACTCTTGTGAATATCGGATCAGGCGCGTTCTTCAATTCGGGGCTCACGTCCGTTGTTATACCCGACGGCGTGACCGATATTCTCGAATACACGTTCTGCAACTGCGAAGCCCTCACCGATATAACTCTGCCTTCAGGCCTTAAGGCCATCGGCCTCAGCGCGATAAGCAACTGCACGGCTCTGGAACAGATAACCCTTCCCGAAGGCATTGAAACCGTTGGCGAATCCTCTTTCAACGGCTCGGCTATTAAGAGCATCACCGTTCCAGAGAGCGTAACAGACCTTCAGCTCTGGGCGTTCGCGAACTGCGAAAGCCTTGAAAAAGCCGTCGTCCTGTGCGAGCCCGAAAGACTCGAGTCCGGCATGTTCATCAATTGTACTTCGCTCAAAGAAGTCACGCTTCCAAACAGCATAACCTACATAGGCGAATCGGCGTTTGAAGGCTGCCGCAGCCTTACTTCCATCGACCTGCCCGACGCGCTCGTGCATATCGATAACGGCGCGTTCAACAGCACGGGCCTTACAGAGATAAACCTTCCGGCCGGCGTTGAGGCTCTGGGCGACTGGTCCTTCGGGCACAGCGCTCAGCTTGAAACAATAAACTACTCCGGGCAGCTCGCAGATATCTGCCTTGCCTTCAACGAAGGCTCCGAAAATTTAAGCGACTTCGACAGGATATATAACGTGCTCTTCGGAACAAAATGGTTCAGCGACAACTATATGAGCGGAAAGTGCGGAGAAAACGTGTTCTGGAGGCTTGAAGAAAACGATAACGGCTTCTGGGCGTGGAACGAAGACGGCTCACGCGTTGAGAACGAAGAAGAGTTCGGCGTTGACGGCACTCATTTTGAACAGCGCTACACCCTCATAATTTCGGGCGAGGGCAGCATGGACAACTACTTCTATACCGAAGATCCCCAAAACAATGTTCCTCAGCCATGGGAAAACATGCGCTGGCAGATAACCGACGTGGTTATTGAAGAGGGCGTTACGCGCGTTGGCGACAACGCCTTCCGCTGGAGCGACAGCCTTCGAAGCGTTACTCTTCCCGAAACCCTGACCGCTATCGGCGAATTCGCTTTTGCCGACTGCGTTTCCGGCATCTGGCACGAAGATGAAGAAAGATTTGAACCCACCGGTTCTCTTTCGTCAATCTATATCCCCGCGAACGTGAGCCGCATCGACCTGCACGCTTTCGGACAAAACTGCTTTTTGACGGAAGTTTTATACGACGGCGACCTTAGCGACGTGTGCCTCGCCGGCAGGAGATACGAAGGAACCGAATTTGAAAACTTTCCTCCCCGTGAAAAGGTCCGCAACGTTTTCGACGGCACAGCGTGGCTCGACGCCTGGGAGAACGAAAACTTCATGCAGGGACAGTGCGGCGAAAACGTGTTCTGGAAGCTTGAGGAAAACGAAAACGGCTTCTGGGAGTGGGACGAGATAAACGTTCCCGTTGAAAACGAAGAAGATTTCGGCGCCGAAGGCACCCACTGGGCCCCCCGCTACACTCTCACCGTATACGGCGAGGGCGATATGGATAATTATTACTACGGAGAAAACGAGGACGACAGCATCCCGCAGCCCTGGGACAGTATGCGCTGGCAGATAACCGACGTTGTTGTTGAAGAGGGCGTTACTTCCATCGGAGACAACGCTTTCCGCTGGAGCGACAATCTGCGAAACGTTTCTCTTCCCGAAGGTCTTGTCTCCATAGGTGAAAACGCCTTTGAAGCATGCCGCTCCGGCATATGGCACGAGGATACCGAGGAATTCGAGTTCACAGGCTCTCTTCAGTCGGTGACAATTCCCTCAAGCGTGACCTTCATCGGCGCGTGGGCTTTCGCTCACAACGACGATCTCAGCGAAATATACTTTGACGGCGACCTCAGAGACGTTTGCCTCTCAGGAGACAGATACGCCGACTGGGATATTGATAACTGGGCTCCCCAGGATAAAGTATGGAACGTGTTTGAGGGAGATTCGTGGTATGAATCATGGTACGGCGAAACCTTCCTGCAGGGACAGTGCGGCGAAAACGTGTTCTGGAAGCTTGAGGAAAATGAAAACGGCTTCTGGGAGTGGAACGATATAAACACTCCCGTTGAAAACGAAGAGGATTTCGGCTCCGAAAACACCCACTGGTCTCCCCGCTACACTCTCACCGTTTACGGCGAGGGCGATATGGATAATTATTACTACGGAGAAAACGAGGACGACAGCATCCCGCAGCCCTGGGACAGTATGCGCTGGCAGATAACCGACGTTGTTGTTGAAGAGGGCGTTACTTCCATCGGAGACAACGCTTTGCGCTGGTGCGACAACCTGAGGAGCGTTTCTCTTCCGAACGGCCTTCTTTCCATAGGCGAAAACGCCTTTGAATCCTGCCGCTCCGGCATCTGGCACGAGGACACCGAGGAGTTTGAGCTCACCGGCACCCTTGAGAGCGTGACCATCCCCGGCAGCGTTTGCTTTATAGGCATGTTCGCTTTCGCGCACAACGATTATCTTACAGAAGTGAACTTTGACGGCGACCTCAGAGACGTTTGCCTCTCCGGCGACAGATACGCCGACTGGGATATTGAAAACTGGGCCCCGCACGACAAGGTCCAGAACGTGTTTGACGGCGATCCGTGGTATGAAGCATGGTACGTTGAAAACTTCATGCAGGGTCAGTGCGGCGAAAACGTTTTCTGGAAGCTTGAGGAAAACGGAAACGGCTTCTGGGAGTGGGATGAGATAAACGTTCCCGTTGAAAACGAAGAGGATTTCGGCTCCGAAGGCACTCACTGGTCGCCGCGCTACACTCTCACCGTTTACGGCGAGGGCGACATGGACAACTATTACTACGGCGAAAACGATGAAGACAGCGTACCGCAGCCCTGGGACAATATGCGCTGGCAGATAACCGACGTTGTTGTTGAAGAGGGCGTTACTTCCATCGGAGACAACGCTTTCCGCTGGTGCGACAACCTGAGAAGCGTTTCTCTTCCCGAAAGCCTTGTTTCTATAGGCGAATGGGCGTTTGAGAGCTGCCGCTCCGGCATCTGGCACGAGGACGCCGAGGAGTTTGAGCTCACCGGCACCCTTGAGAGCGTGACAATCCCCTCCGGCGTTCAGTCTATAGGCGACGGCGCGTTCAGAGGAAACGACTTCCTTTCGGAAGTAAACTTTGACGGCGACCTCATTTCCGTGTGTCTCGCGGGCGACAGATACGCCGACTGGGATATTGAAAACTGGTACCAGCCCGACAGAGTCAGAAGCGTTTTCGAGGGCTCCGAGTGGTTCGACAGCTGGTTCAGAGAAAACTTCATGCAGGGACAGTGCGGCGAAAACGTATTCTGGAGCCTTGAGGAAAACGGAAACGGCTTCTGGGCGTGGAACGAGGACGGCTCGCCTGTGGACGACCCCGACTCCTGCAATCCCGAAGACATTCACTGGGAAACCCGCTACACGCTCGTTATATCCGGAGACGGAGCCATCTTTGATTACGCGGAAGGCGAAAGCGCGCCGTGGGCATACTACGGATGGGCAATAACCGACCTTATTATTGAAGACGGCGTCACATCCATCGGTCAGGACGCTTTCATCGGCGCAAACAACCTTGAGCGCGTATCCCTTCCCGAGAGCCTTACGGCTATAGGCCCCGAAGCGTTCTTTGACTGCAACGCCCTTACAGAAATTGAGATACCTCAGAGCGCTGAGACCATTGAAGCCTACGCTTTCGGCAACTGCTTCGCACTTGAAACGGTGCTTTTCTGCGGCAGCGAGGAAGAGTGGAACGATATTGAAATAACCGAGGAAGGCAACGAAGCCCTTCTGAACGCCGCTATTATCTTTGATTACGATCCCGTTATTGAAGAGGGCCGCTGCGGCGAAAACACCTTCTATTCACTTACAAGAAGCGGCATCCTCACCGTATGGGGCGAGGGCGAAGTTGACGACAGCTTCTTCAGAAACGATTCGAGAATAGTGAGCGTTATATTTGAGGAAGGCGTCACCGGAGCCGGAGAAAGAGCTTTCTTCAACTGTGAATACATTGAAAGCTTTACGTTCCCCGAAACCTTTGTTAAAGCCGGATTCTTCGCGTTTGAGCGCTCGATTTGGCTGGCGCAGCAGCCCGACGGCATAGTTTACGCGGGCAAGGCCGCCTATACATATAAGGGAACCGTTCCCGAAAACACTTCTCTCGCTCTTAAGGGCGACACCGTGAGCATCAGCGCCGGCGCGTTTGAGGAACAGAGCGGAATTGCCGCCATCCTTCTTCCCGACACGCTTGAATTCATCGGCAACGGCGCTTTCGAGGATGACGAAAACCTCGGCACCGTATACTTTGCCGGAACTGCCGAGCAGTGGGCGGACGTTGAAACAGGCGAAAACAACGACGCTCTCGCCTCAGCGAAGGTCTACTTTGCAGGTCCCGCCTATGAATGGATCGAAACGGCTCTCGGCCGCTCCTGCACCGCAACGGCGGTATCCGCGGGAGAAACGGTCCACGTTATAACCGAGACCGCGAAGGCCTCTTATGAGGAAACAAAGGCTCCCACCTGCACCGAGGACGGCGAAGGAGCGTATACCGCGGCGTTCAACAACAAGCGTTTCTACTCGCAGACAGAAAAGGTCGTTATCCCGATGCTCGGCCACGATCTTGTCAGCCATGAGGCGAAGGCGGCCACCTGCACGGAAAAGGGCTGGAAAGAATATCAGACCTGCTCGCGCTGCGACTACACTACCTACGAAGAGATTGCAGCTCTCGGCCACAGCTACGGCGCGTGGACAAAGCTCGACGAAAAGCAGCACCAGAGAGTTTGCGCGAACGACGCTTCACACGTTGAAAAGGCCGATCACGCATGGGACGGCGGAAAAGTGACCACACCCGCCACCGCCGCCAAAGAGGGCGTCCGCACCTTCACCTGCTCCGTTTGCGGCGCGACGAAGACCGAACAGATACCGAAGACCATGCCCGAGGGCTTCATGCTCGGCGACATGAACCTCGATAAAGAGATCTCCGCCGAAGACGCGAGGCTCGCTCTGAGGCAGGCTGTTAAGCTCGAGCGCTTTGCTCCCGACAGCGTGAACTTCAAGAACGGCGACGTGAACTTCAGCGGCGACATAACCGCCGACGACGCCAGAAGCATTCTGAGAGCCGCGGTCAAGCTCGAGGATCCCGCCGACTGGCTGAAGAAAATGCCGTAACCAAACACAAAGCAATAAAACGTTGTAAAACAGACGGGGTATCGTATTGATATCCCGCCTGTTTTCGTTTATACTGAAAAAAAGAAATTATCCTGCAACACTTTTACTCATTTTTCCGTCTAATAGACGAAGGGATGTTGATAGCGCTATGACAGACTCCGAAATTAAACTGAAGGTCGAAAGGGCCAAGGACGGCGACGCGCGCGCGTTCGGCGAGCTTTATTCCTTTGTTGCCGCCGACGCCTACCGTTTTTCGCTGTGGTACATAAAGGACCCGCACCTCGCCGAGGACGCGGTGCAGGACGCCGCTCTCAAGGCGTATAAGGGAATAAAAAACCTGAAAAAAGCCGCGTCCTTCAAAAGCTGGTTCATGAGCATTGTGCTCAGCTGCAGCAGGGACGTTTTAAGCGAAATGAAGCTAACTCACAACGTGTCGTCCCCCGAGGAAGTCCTCGCGGACCTGCCCTACTACGACAGCTATGAGAGCGGCGACGTTACGCGCCACCTGAGAAAGCTCGACGACAAAGACAGAAAAATTGTTCTGCTGTCGGCGCTCGGAGACTTCAAGAGCGGCGAGATCGCCTCGGAACTCGGCATGACCTCCGTTGCGGTGCGCTCGCGCCTTTCAAGAGCCCTTCGATTTTTAAGAACGGAAATGGAGAAAGAACAATGAAAAAGGATATAGATTTTATAAAGGAAAGGCTGCAAAATGAAGCCGTCGAGCTTCCTCAGACCTTAAGCGGCGACAGCATTGTTTCTCTTGTTGCGAACGAAACGCAGGCAAAGGCGAAAAAAAGAAATATCGTGCCCTACCTTGTAAGCGCGGCGGCGGTTTTCGCCATTGTTTTCGGCGTGCTGTTCGGCACGGGAGTGCTCGGGAACAAGCCCGAAGTGAAGCTTCCTCCCGTTTCACAGAGCGGCGAAATCGAAAAGACCGGCGAAAACGAAAGCGCCGAACCCGAAAAAAAGACCTCGGATTATTCCGAGATAGCAAAGCTGCTCAAAAAACATAAGCGCGAATATTCGGGCGGCGGGATAAAGAGTTTCTTCAGCGGGACAGTTAACAAGGCCGCCGCGGATTACGACACCGTAGCGGAAGAATCCGTTGCAGCCGCTCCCTCGTCAGAGCAGTTTTCGACCGCCGACGGCGATTATTCTCAGCTCAACACCCGCACCGAGGGCGTTGACGAAGAGGACGTTATGAAGACCGACGGAAAATATATCTACGTGCTAAGCTCAAAAAACGGCAACGCCGGCCGCAGATACTTCGCGTATGATTACGCCTATTCCTATTCCTACGCCTATCCTTATTACGGAGCGAGCTTTGAATATACCTTCAGCGTGCTCGACAAGGACCTGAACAAAATCAGCGAAACAAAGCTTTCGGCGGTTGATGAAAACTCAGAGGGCGTTATGACGCAGCGTTCCTACGACGGCTTCTTCCTCTATGACGGCAGAGTGATCTTCACGGGAAACGAAACTCAGTACTCCGGCAAGGGGCTTAAATACAACGAAGAGGAGGGGTATTGGGATTTTGACGACCCCGAAAAGATCGAGACCAAGACCCGCTGCTTTGTGAGCTTCTATGATTTTAGCGACGTTGAAGCCCCGAAGCACGAAAACGACGTTTATTTCAGCGGCACGTTTTTAAGCTCGCGCATAACGGGAGGGAAGCTCGTTGCCGTAACGCGCTACTGCCCCGACTATGAAACCTTTGATTATTCCGACTACAAGACCTTCATACCCGAGGCGGGAGAAAAAAATGAATTCGTTGACGCCGACGACATTGTTATTTTGGACAAGGAAGAGAGCAACTTCACAACCGTTTCCATTGTTTCGATAGTGGATAAACCCGAAGTGAAGAGCGTTTCGCTGCTCGGGCAGGCATGGGAGCTGTACTGCTCCGGCGAGAACGTTTACGTTTACGGCGAAAAGGGCAGATACTACAACACAGGCAGCTACAAAAGCGTTACCGTTATAAGCAAGGTAAACGTCAGCGGCGAGGCCCCCGTTTTCGTTGCGGACGCCGAGATCGAGGACGGCTGGATAAACGACACGTTCAGCATCGATGAATTTAACGGCAAGCTGAGGATCGCGCTTTCGGGAGACGGCGCAAACTTCATCACCGTGCTCGATGAAAACATGAAAACGCTCGGCTCAAGCGAAAAATTCGCAAAGGATGAATACATCCGCTCAGTGCGTTTTATGGGCGATACAGCCTACGTTGTGACCTTCAGGAACACCGACCCGCTGTTTGTTTTTGACATGAGCGACCCCGCGAAGCCCGAACTCAAGGGCGAAGTATCACTTCCCGGCTTTTCCGCGTACCTGCACCCCGCGGGGAAGGACTATCTTGTGGGAATAGGCTACGACGGCACCGAGGAGGGTCTGAACGACGGCGCGAAGATAAGCGCTTTTGACGTGAGCGACCCCGAAAAGCCCGTGGAATCCGACAACTACACGATTTCGAGCGCATGGCTCAACACAGAATATAAAAACTTCATCAAAAAGGGCGAAAACGGATTTATTGTTATCTTCAATAAATACAGCACCGGGAACAGCGGAGTTATCTATTTCACCGTGACCGGCGGCGATATAAAGGTTGAAAGCACCGTCACCGCCGAACAGGAATTCTCGAACATCCTCAAGGTCGCGTTCATCAACGACACTCTCTACTTCTTAGTAACCGACTACAGCAGCGGAACAAGCGCGCTGAAGGCGTTTGACCTCATGAGCGGCGACTACATCGGCAAGGTTGACCTCGGACAAAACGAGGAATAACAGAATAAAACTGAAAAAACTGATCAAAACAAAACTGCCGCGTCAACCCCGCGGCAGTGACTTTTTATTGATTTACTGTTTGTTTTCTTCGGCCTTTTCGTCTTCGGCGGCGTCTTTCTGCGCCTGCTCCTTTGCGGCCTGTTCGGCCTGTTTACGGGCGGCTTCCTCCTCAGCCTGCTTTTTCTCGGTCTCCTCTATCCACTCAAGAGTCTCCTTTAAGCTGACTTCAAGCGGACGGGGATCGTAGCCGAGCTCTTTTTGCGCCTTCTCATACGAGAAATTGCAGTTTGAGCAGAGCTTTCTGACCGCGTAGCGGGTGAAAATGGCGGGCTTGTTCATCGTTTTATAGTACTGCTCCATTATCGGCGCGGCGAAATCGATAATGCCCTTGCCGAGCTTTATTTTCGGCGGCTTATGTCCGCTTACCTTGCCGAGCAGCCTTATGAACTCGTCAACGGTGACGCTCTTGTTACAGAGAATATAGACTTCCCCGCCGGGGGCCTTGTCGCCGGCGGCGACGGTACCGAAGGCAACGTCCCTTACGTCGACGAAATTGTATCCGCCGAAGGTCATGGTTATCGGGAAATTGCCCTGAGAGAACATCCTTATCATGCTGCCCACGCTCGAGACCTTGAAATCATACGGTCCCATGCACGCGGAGGGCTGGCACACCACCGTTTCAACGCCTCCCCTGCCGTTGGCGTCAAGCACGAGCTGAGTGGCCTCCGCCTTTGTTTTGGCATAGGTGCCCTCGAGCTCGTCGGGATCGTAGTGATACACTTCACGCATCACCTCGTTGTCGGGAAGCGGCACGTAGGTGTCCACCGACGACATATAAACGAGCTTTTTGACGCCCTTCTTGCGGCAGGCGCGGATAACGTTTTTTGTGCCGTTGACGTTTACGTTGTAAACAAAGTCCTCGTTGCCGGGCTTTATTTCAACGCAGCCCGCAACGTGGTAAACGATGTCGCAGCCGTCAAACGCCTTAAGCAGCGACTCATAGTCGGTTATGTCGCCCTTGAATTTTTCGCATCTCAGGCCGTCGAATATCGACGAATCCTTTCTAATAAGAATCCTTATATCCTTGTCCTCATGCTTTTGCAGCTCCATGAGGATGGCGTAGCCCACGTGTCCGGTCGCGCCGGTCAGACAAACCTTTTTCATAAAAACCTCCGGTGAAAGCTTTGTTGTTTCATATTATCATTTGCGCTGTGTATATTGGCGGCGCCGGGAATTGCGCCTTTTAACTCTCCCGACCGATACTGAGCAAAACTGCGATATCGTTCACGTTCGTTCCCGTGGGGCCGGTCACAATAAGGTCACCGGCGGCCCTCAGAGCGTAATATGAATTGTTGCTCTCCAGTTCTTTTTCGGGATCGAGCCCGGCGGCTGTTATGCGCGCGAACGTTTCGCCGTCCGCAAAGCCTCCCGCGGCGTCGGTGGGGCCGTCGGTGCCGTCGGAGCCAACCGATATAAAAGCGACGTCCTTTTTTCCCTTGAGCTCAATAGCGGCGGCGAGCGCCATCTCCTGGTTCCTTCCGCCAAGGCCGTCGCCTTTAAGCGTAACGGTGGTCTCGCCGGCATAGATAAAAGCGGTTTTTTCTTGGGAAAAATGAGTTTTCACTATCTCCCTTGCCCTTTCCCTCGCTTCCCCTGTCAGCGATCGGCTGACTATCACGGTTTTATAGCCGAGCTCGTTCGCTTTTTTCGCCGCGCCGTCGCACAGCATGTTTATGTCGCCGGCAAAAAAGAAGCCGCCGTCGTTGATTTTTGTTTCTTCCTTTTCAAACAGAGCCGAAACGGTTTCTGCGGGCACGTCAAAAAGATATTTTTCAGCGATACTCTTTATTTTTTCGTCGGGCGTACCGTCGGCCACGGTCAGCCCCGAGGCTATGGTGCCCTTATCGTTTGATATAACGTCGGAAAGGGCTGCGGTTATCACTTTCGCGGGATAACAAAGAGAGGCGAGCTTTCCGCCCTTGACAAGCGACAGCCGTTTTCTGACGGCGTTCATCTCTTCTATCTCAGCGCCCCTCGATAGGAGCTTTTTTGTGACGTCCCGCTGCTTTTCGGCGCTTATCCGGCTTTTTTCAAGCAGAGCGCTGCCCCCGCCCGAAATCAGAAACAGGACGGTATCGCCGGGTGTGAGACCCCTTGCGATATTCATTGCTCTTTCGGCAGCTTTTTCGCTGTTTTCATCGCTGACGGGATGCGCCGCCTCGATCGCTTCAAACCGAGGGGAGTGAAAATCTCCGGTGTGGCCGTATTTTGTAACAAGCAACCCGGTTTTTATGCGGTCGCCGAGTATCTCTTCGGCGGCCTTCGCCATTGGGACGGCGGCCTTGCCGACGGAAAATACAGTAACGGGCCCATTTATTATAAGCTCCGAAAGGAGCTTCTTTGTATTTTCATAGGGCAGCGAAGCCCTTATTGCCGCAGACACTATCTCTACGGCGTCTTTTTTAAGGCTTATGTTAAAGTTCGACATTAAATTCCAGATTATCGGGCTTAGAAGGATAAACAAGCTCGGTCACGATGTTTTTTATCTCGTCTGTGGTTTTATTTATTTTTTCTTTTTTCGCCTTTTTTATCGGAAGCTTGGAAACTATCCTTCCCGGAAGGGAGCCTACGTCGCACGCCACCGTTTTGACGGTTTCGGGCATATCCTTCGCAATGGCGGAGCCGTCGAAAAGGCAGAGGAATATGTTGAGGATATAGGGCAGGAGCCTTTCTTTTTTGTGGGCCTTAACCGCTTTTTTGTTTACGCCCTTACCGAAGGTGAAGAAATTAATAAGCCTTCCGGCCCTGCCCACGCTTATGTTAAGGGCGGTCCTCGCGAATTTTTTGACGATGAAATAAATTTTGTCGAGAGGCTTTATTTTCAGGCCGTGCGCGCCGAGCCTGTCCCTCAGTTCGTTTTTGTCGGTCGCGGCGGCGTTCAGGATATTGAGCAGCACGTCGGCGGAATGGTCCTTAAAAAACTCCGCCCCGTATTCTTTGCCGTTATAGGTAAAGCCGTCCATAAACTCCACCTTCACGCGGGCCTCGCCGTTTTCAACGGTAACGTAGTTTATCGGGGCCGGGTAGCCGCAAAGCGCGCCGACGTTTACCTGAGTGATCTTATTCCCGGCGGGCGAAACGAATTCGGTGGTGCGCTGGAAATGCGAATGGCCCACAAAAATGAGCCTTAAGCCCGCGTCGGCAAGACGGGCGGCCGTCTCGTAGTTGTCGGCAATGCTCTGGCCCTTGTTTATAAGCCCCGACACGTTATAAAGCAGAAGATGGTGCTCGGTGGCTAAAACACAGCAGCCTGCGTCCTTTGCGGCCTTTATCTGCTCAACCGTCCACGCGATATGTTCTTCGCTGTAGCCGGATCTTCCCCCCTGCCCGTCGGCGTCGTCGTTTATGCAAAGGAGCCTTAAGTCGTCGCTCACCTGAAAACAGCGTGAATGGAAGCCCCTTGAAGTTTCAAACTCGGCAACGAGCTTATCCCTGCCGAAATTCTCATACATTCTGTCGAGCTCCTCGGCGCTCATCGCCTCGACGTCAGAATACACCTTATCCCCCTCAAACCGCCGGGGATTGCCGTCGGTGCACCAGTCGTGAGTGGAGGTTATCATATACAATTCTTTGTTTTTATTGAATTCGCAGAGCTTTTCGTATATCTCCTCGTGGCTCCATTTTTCGCCGTCGTTCGTGATATCGCCCGCGATGACAAGAGCGCTTATATCGCTGTTTTTCAGTTTTTCAAAGGCCGCGTCGACGACCGCGCCGGATTCTGCGAGCGCTCTCTGGTCGCCGCCGCTTCTGAGCTCATAGGCCCGGCCTTTTATTCCGAGACGCGGGGAATAATAATGAACGTCCGCTATAAAAGCAAGCTTTGTTTTTGCCATTTTTACCTCCGCACAAAAAAGTTGGGTAACTTTTCTTCTATTAGATTATAATAGATTTTCAATTCACAGTCAAGCGGGACGAAACCCGCGGCGAAAAAAACCGGCGAACCGTTCAAGGCCCGCCGGAGAAAACCGGGATCAGACTTCTTTCTTTTTGAAGAGGGTGAGCGCAGCCATTGTGAGAGCTACTACTCCGACAAGAACGAAGGCCATGATAAAGCCGATGCTCGAGCCGTTGCCAATCGAAGAACGGGTGTCGGAGTTATCGTCGGTGACGACGTAGTTTACGTCCTGATTCACAGGGGCGGCGGGAGGCGATGCCTCCGTAGCGTTCGTATCGACGCCGGGGATCTCATACGCCACGGTCTGCTCTTCCGACTCCTGTTCAAAAACCGTGTAGGGAGGAGGCGAATTATCGGGCTGCGTGGTGGCGGGAGGAAGAGTGGTGGTCTCGGGAGCCGCGGTAGTAGTCTCGGGAGCCGCCGTGGTGGTTTCGGGAGCCTTGGTGGTGGTCTCGTTTGCCTTCATGTTGGCAAGGATCTCGTTCTTTTCCTTATAGGGATTCACGCCCGCGATCTGAGCGGCCGTTTTTCCGGAATTGCCGACGCCCACGTACTGAAGCGGGATAAGGTCGGCAAGCGCTACTGCGCCGAGCTCGGAAAGATGGGCGCCGTCAAGAGTGAGCGTTGAACAAAGCTTAGTGGGATCGGAGGGATCGGCGAGAGGCGAGCAATCGATATATCCGTCGGCCTCTTTGTTCTCAAGCACCCACTTTGTGAGCTTGTCGCACATATCCTGTTCCTGCTTAGTCCACTCGATGTCGACGCCTGAGCCGAGGAAGTTGCGCTCATAGCCGTTCCACGCGCTCTTTGTGAAGAAATATATTTTTATCCCGCGTTCATGGCACCTGTTAATTAGCGTCCTGTAGCCGGCGATAATATCCTCGGCGGAGTGCTTGGGAGTGGTGGCGGAAATGGTTTTTGAGAACTGGTGAAGGATGTCGTTGAGGCCTATTTTTACAAAGCAGTATTTAACGGCGGAGAGATCGAGCACGTCCCTTGCGAAACGGTCGAGCATTGCCTGACCGTAGAGGTTGCCGATTATGCCGGAACCGTCGCTGAGGAGCTTGTTGCCTATGACGGCTTCATTAACTATGCCAATGTCGCTCCTGCCCGCCGAAATTATGCGTTTCGCGTAGTGGAGATAGGCGTTGTTGACAAGGGTGGAATCGCCGATGAAAACGGCGGTGCAGCCATCGGGGCTCGAAGAAAGAGATTCTATCTTTTCAAGGAACGGGATAGTGTGGTAGGTTATCGTGCCGGAGCTGATATTGACCTCGTTAGCGCCCACAAAATAGGTGCTGTTCACCTGAGAGGAGCCGTCGAGAAGGCTTCTTTTCATAAAGGTGCGCCCGTTTGAAAGTCCCACGCTCGACATATACGTGAGGTTCTCGAAATAGAGCGAAACGCTTATGTATTCGAGAGCCTTGGTATCCATAATGATATCGTCGGACTCTACTTTCTCTCCGGGCTGGATCGTGACCGAAGCGTCGCCGTCGTTGAAGGTGATCGGAAGCTGAGTGCCGTCAACGATATTCGCCCTGCCGTTGCCTTTAGTTCTCGCGACGCTCGCCTCGTTTATAGTAATTGGCTTGTTGCCGTACTGGTTCGAGAAGGTGAAAATTAGCTTTCTGCCGTCGGTGGTAACGGGAACCTCCGTACGGATAGTGGAACCGGCGAGAATGATATCGCTGAAATTGGCGGACCCGAGCGAAATAGAGCCGTTTACAAGGCTCGAACCCCAGGTTGTGAGCCATGTTCCCCTTGAAGCGGCTCCGGCGGAAAAGCCAAGCGAGACCGGGCCGAGGCAAAGGGTCAGAACAAGCGCAAGAATAAGAGCTGTCCTTATAAATGATTTTTTCATTTTTTCTTCCCCCGATAACAAAAATCGATAATTAAACCGTGTATGTTTTATTATATAAAAGATTTTTTATAATTTCAATAGCCATATCGCAGAATTTAACGAATGATATTTGTGCAAATTACCGCGTTCTTTATGTTTTTTTCAAGCTCTCGCTTCCCCTTGCGCTCAGAACGCCGTAGGCGGCGACGCCCGCGATAACGATAACAAAGCCCGCTATGGCAAGCGCGCCGGGCCTTTCGCCCGTTACGAGCAGCACCGGAAATGGATTGAATATGGGCTCTATGGTGAGCAGCAGCGACGTTTCAAGGTCGCTTATCTTCTGGCAGCCCTTCGAATAACAGAGATTGGCGAGCCCGTACTGGAATATTCCGAGAACGAGCACCCAGATAATGTTTTTCGGAGAAAAAACGAGGTTTTTGTCAAAAAACATAAAGGGCAGACTCACGAAAAAGCTTATGACGTTGCTCAGCAGTATGCCGGAGGAGGCGTCCGCCTTCTTATCGGAAAAGGCTATTATCTGCCCCGCGTAGGTAAAGCCCGACATGAGCCCGAGAAGGTTTCCCGCCACGCGGGTCGGGTCTATTCCGTCGGCAAACGACAGCGCGCAGCCTCCGAAAACGGCAAAGACGATCAGAGTTTCATATAATTTAGGCTTGACCTTTTTTACGATCACCGTAAAAAGGAACACGAGTATCGGGGCTATATACTGAAGCACAATAGCGGTCGCCGCGGTAGTTAGCTTGATGGACGACATATAGAGTATGCCGGTGGCGCTCTCGAACACCGCGCCGAGAACGGTGCGGCGGTTGAGCGTGAGCTTAAAGCTGCGGCGCGATATAACGAGGATGATAATGCTTATAAGGCTTCTCGACGCCATTATCGAAAGAGCGTTCCACTCTATCGACTTGACGCAAACCCCGGCAAGCCCCCAAAAAAGCGCCGTTGCGATAATCAGAAACCGTCCTTTTGCTTTCTCCGATAATTTCATGACCCTTCGAAATTCTCCCAAAAAAACAGGAAAAAGCGGTTGAGCCTTTCCTGTCGCAGTGATTCAATAAATATATCCGAATTTTTGTTTTACTCCGGATCTACGATATCATTTATAAGAACATGATCCACGCCTTCACGGAAATCCGTTCATAATATATCAGCAAACCCGGCGCGTGTCAATCCTTTTTGATGAGCATGCGCATCGAATTGAGGATACACAGCATAGCCACACCCACGTCGGCGAGGGCGCCGCCCCACATATTTGTGAAACCGAACGCCGCGAGAATGAGAACGGCAAACTTGACCGCAAGAGCAAAAACAACGTTCTCGGTAACGATCCTGTGGGTTTTCTTAGCCGTTTTCACAAGGTCCACAAGCTTTTTCACGTCGTCGTCCATTATAACTGCGTCGGCAGCTTCAATGGCGGCGTCGCTTCCGAGCGCGCCCATGGCTATACCGACGTGAGCGAGCGATAAAACCGGAGCGTCGTTTATTCCGTCGCCCACATAAAACAGCTTTTCGTGCTTTTTGCTCTTTTCTATGAGCTCGGACAGCTTCGCCGTTTTGTCCTGCGGCATAAGGGAATAGTATACTTCGTCAATGCCGACGCTGTCGGCGACCTTCTGAGCGCTCATACGGCGGTCGCCCGTCAGCATGACCGTCTTTTTGACGCCGAGCTTTTTAAGCGCCGAGACTGCCTCGCCCGCTTCGCTCTTCGGAGCGTCCTCAAGCTTTATTACGCCCGCGTATTTATCTCCGGCGGCTATATAAACAAAGGTCGCGTCGTCCTTCTGAGCGACAAAATCTATACCCTCGTTCCTGAGCAGAACGGCGTTTCCCGCAAGTACTCTGTTGCCTGAAAACTCGGCGATTATCCCCTGCCCCGCCACCTCCGTTACGTTGTCGGGGGAAGTGAGCCTTATGTTTTTCGCCGCGTTCCTTATTGAAACGGCGAGAGGATGGTTGGAATAGTATTCAGCGCCTGCGGCAAGCGCGAGAAGGCGCTGCTCGGTGAGTCCCTCCGCCGGAAGGACCTCGGTAACGGTGAAGGAGCCGTGGGTTAAAGTGCCGGTTTTGTCGAACACGGCAGTTTTTACGTTCGCGAGCGCCTCAAGGAAATTTCCGCCCTTTATGAGCAGACCCTTTGTTGAAGCCGAGCCTATGCCCGCGAAATATGCGAGAGGAACGCTTATCACAACGGCGCACGGGCACGAAACCACAAGGAAGATGAGCGCGCGGTATATCCATTCTGAGGGGTTTTTCGTTATTATCGAAGGTATAAGCGCAAGCAAAACGGCGGCGACGACCACCGCGGGAGTGTAGTATTTTGCGAATTTTGTTATAAAATTCTCGCTCTTCGCCTTGTTCATGCTCGATTTTTCCACAAGCTCGAGTATTTTGGCGACGGAGCTGTCTTCGTATTCGCAAAGAGCCTCGCACCTGAGAACACCGGTGAGGTTCACGCAGCCGGAAACAAGCCTGCTGCCCGGTATCACGTCCTCGGGGGCGCTCTCACCCGTAAGAGCGGAGGCGTCTACGGCGGAGGAACCGTCGATCACAATGGCGTCAACGGGTATCTTTTCGCCGGGGCGTATCACCAGAACGTCGCCCTTCACTACCTCCTCGGGGTCCACCTCCGTTTCGTCGCCGTCCCTTATGACCCTTGCCGAAACCGGAGCTATATCCATAAGCTCGCTTATGGAGCGTCGGCTTTTTTCAACGGCTATCGACTGGAACAGCTCGCCCGTCTGATAAAACAGCATGACGAACACGCTTTCGGGGTACTCCCCTATCACGAGCGCGACGACGGTTGCGATTGACATAAGGAAGCTCTCGTCAAAAAGCTGGCCTCTCGCTATGTTTTTCACCGACCTTACCAGCACGTCATAACCGACTATAAGATACGGGACAAGATACATAATGAGATAGAAAAGCCTGTTTATTTGCGTGAGCTTTTCAACGGCGAACACCGCCGCGAACAGCACTGCGGCGATGAGGATGCGAAGCAGAAGCTTTTTCTGCTTTTTTGACAGAGCGTTTATTTTTTCTTTCATTTTATTATCACCGAGCAGTTCGGGTCCACTTTTTTAATGCATTTGACGGCGCTCTCGAATATGCCTTCAAAGAGCGCTTCATCCGCCTCGAGCACCATTTTCTGAGCCATAAAGCTTATCGTTACGAGCTCAACGCCTTCTATTTTTTCTATCGCCCTTTCCATTTTTGCCGCGCAGTTCGCGCAGTCGAGATCTTCAAGCTTAAATGTTTTTTTCAATGCCTTTCCCTCATTTCATATTATATTACGCGGTCATTCGCAAACGTGCTCCATCCCCTGAGCCAAAATCAGGCCTACGTGCTCGTCGGCGAGCGAATATATGACGCTCTTGCCCTCCTTGCGGAATTTAATGAGCTTTGCGTTTTTAAGGATCCTGAGCTGGTGAGATATTGCGGACACCGTCATTCTAAGAGCCTCGGCAATATCGCACACGCACATTTCCTCTTCAAAAAGCAGATAAAGTATCTTTATCCTCGTGGAATCGCCGAAGATCTTATAAAGCTCCGCCAGATCGAACAAAAGATCGTCGTTTGGCATTTTGGCGAGCGCTCTTTTCATTACGTCGCCGTGAACGAATATCTCTTCACAAAGGCTGACCTC
>JAFSWN010000189.1 GCA_017450185.1 Clostridia bacterium
ATCTCTATCTCTATCTCTGTGTTACATTTTGTTACATGAACGTTACATCCGTGTTACAATGTAACACGGATGTAACAAAATCTTTTTTCAATCATTAAAATGTGCTAAATCGTATTTCCACATTTTGTAAGATTATTTTTTGTGCTTTTTCTTAGCGTAATAAAGCTTTATTGTTCGCTTCCGCAAACAGTTGAATCGGAAACCTGCGGTTTTCAGTTTGAACGGTCATTCAAGGTCGGTTTTGATTGTCGCGAGATACTGTATTATTTTTTTCCTTGTGATGATGCCGATGAAAACGTCTCTGTCGTCCACAACGGGGACGAAGTTCTGTTTTGTGGCGGTGTTAAGTATCTCGTTTATATCTGCTCCCGCGTTCACAGCCGCGTAATCGCGGCGTATAATGGAGCAAAGCTCGGTGTTTTCAAGCTTTTTGAGATCGGGCTTGCGATCGTTATAAAGCGCCCACAAAAAGTCGCCCTCGGTAACGGTGCCCTTGTAGCGTCCCTCGGCGTCAACAACGGGTATCGCCGAAAAACCGTGGTAGCGCATCTTTTCAAGCCCCTGCCTGACGGTGGATTCGATGCTTATGTAGTCCACCTCCGCCTTAGGCGTGAGGAAGTGCATGATATTCATAAAACAGCTCCTGAGTTGTACTTCGGTATAAGTATACTCCGATTAAGTTAACAAAATCTTAAATCCCGAAATATTCTTTCGCGTTTCCGAAAGAGATTCCCTTAACGATATCCGAAAGCGTTTCCATATCGCAGGGATATTCGCCGTTTTCAACAAGGCAGCCTATGTATTCGCACAGTATCCTTCTGAAGTATTCGTGGCGCGGATATGAGAGGAAGGAGCGCGAGTCGGTCACCATGCCGATGAAGTTCGAAAGCACGCCGGTGTTTGCGAGAGCGTCTATCTGGGCGCGCATGCCGCTTATGTTGTCGTTGAACCACCAGGCGGTGCCGAACTGTATTTTTGACGCGGCCTCGTCGCTCTGGAAGGTGCCGGTCATGGAGCCGAGCACCTGATTGTCTTTGGGGTTGAGCGTGAAGAGGATGGTCTTGGGAAGAGCGCCGTCGCTGTTCATGGCGTCGAGCAGGCGCGAGAGCTTGAAGGCAACGCAGTCGTCGGCTATGGAATCGTAGCCGGTATCGGGCCCGAGCCGTGCGAACATTGCTGCGTTGTTGTTTCTCATGGCGCCCATGTGCAGCTCCATTGCCCAGCCGCGCTTATGGTATTCGGCGGCAAGGAAGATGAGCAGCTCGGTTTTATAGCCCTCGGCCTCTTCAAACGAGAGCGCTTCGCCCCTCAGCGCCTTTGCGAAAACGGCCTCGAGCTCGTTTTCGTTCATCCTTCTGAAAGGCACGGGGTTGAAGGCGTGGTCGGTCGCGCGGCAGCCCATCTCCTCAAAGCGGGCTATCCTTGAAACGAGCGCGGCTTTAAGCTCAGAAAAGCTCTTTATCTCTTTGCCGTACACCTTTTCGAGAGCACAAAGCCAGGGAAGGAAGGTGGGCGCTTCAACTGAGAGGGCCTTGTCCGGACGGAAGGCGGGACGCACTTCGGTTTTGAAGGACGCGTCTTTTTTTATGAGCTCGTGGTATTCGAGCGTGTCGGCGGGGTCGTCGGTGGTACAAACGCAGCGCACGTTGCTTTTTTCAATGAGCTCTCTGGGGGTAAAGCCTCCGGAGGCTATCATGGCGTTCGCCTTTTTCCATATGGCGTCGGCGGTTTTTTCGCTAAGCGGTTCGGTTATTCCGAAATAGCGCTGAAGCTCAAGATGGGTCCAGTGGTAAAGCGGGTTGCCTATGAGCTTCGGCATGCACTTTGCCCACGCCTTGAATTTTTCATGCGGAGAGGCGCCGCCGGTTATATATTCCTCGTGTATCCCGCAGCCTCTCATGGCGCGCCATTTATAGTGGTCGCCCCCGAGCCACAGCTCGGCAATATCGCGGGGGGTCTTGTTTTCGTATATCTCTTTGGGTGAAAGGTGGCAGTGCCAGTCGAATATAGGCTCGCTTTCGCACGCCTTGAAAAGCGCCTTCGCCGTATCGGTGGATAGAAGAAAATCTTTGTCCAGGAATGGTTTCATGATAGCCTCCTTAAAGCTTTATAATTTTTATCGAAAAGGGAAAAGGGATTGATAAATGATGAAAGAAAAAAGATGAAAGATGAAAGAAGGAAAACGCTTGCGCGTTTTAATTATATAAAAAAGGGGAGCCGCCCTGCACGGTCTGAATTACGCATTACGAATTACGCATTACGAATTACGAATTACGCATTACGAATTACGCATTACGCATTACGCATTACGAATTACGAATTACGAATTAACTAAACTCTAAGATCTATACTCTCATAATAATCTCTATCGCTCCTGTGGGGCAGCCTTCGACGCAAGCGCCGCAGGCGGTGCACTTCGCGGGGTCAACCACAGCCACGTTGTTGTCCATTGAAACGGCTTCGTTCGGGCAGGCCTTCACGCACTTTGTGCAGCCAATGCAGCCGGCCTTGCAGGCCTTGCGGGTAACCGCGCCCTTGTCGTGGCTTTTGCAAAGGACCGCGGCGGACGCCTGTGATTTAGGCACGAGGCCGATTATCTTTTTGGGGCAGACGTTCACGCACCTCTTGCACGCGCGGCAAAGCGCGGGATCCACTACGGCGACTCCGCCGCATATTTTTATTGCGTCGTAGGGGCAGACGCTTACGCAGTCTCCGAGGCCGACGCATCCGTAGACGCATTCCTTGGGCCCGCCGAAAAGCTGAGTTGCAAGGCGGCAGCTCTGCACGCCCGAATACACCATCTTGTTTGAGGCGTTTTCCTCGTTTCCGCTGCAGAACACAACGGCTGACATCGGTTCGACGTTTTCGGCGGCAAGGCCCATGACGGCGGCAACCTTGGCGGAAACCTCATTCCCTCCGGGGGCGCAAAGCCCGGTATTCACGGTTTTGCCCGATGAAAGGGCTGCGGCGTAGCCGGAGCATCCCGAAAAGCCGCATGCCCCGCAGTTCGCGCCGGGGAGGATCTCCTCGAGCTCGGCGGCCTTTTCGTCGACGGGAACCGCCATTATTTTTGAAAGTATCGCTAAAAGCGCGCCGGCAATAATGCCTATTCCGGCGACGATGATAACGGCAAGCAGAATGGGATTCATGTTCAACCTCCTTATCCGAGAAGCCCCAGCCCCTCAACGAGCCCCGTAAAGCCGAGGAAGCTGAGGGAAACAATGGAGGCGGCAACCAGCGTTATCGGCAGCCCTCTCATGAACTTCGGCACGTCGGCCGTTTCGAGCTTCGAGCGCACGCCGGCGAAAATTACCATGGCGAGCATAAAGCCCGCGCCTGCGGCGAAGGAGTTCATCATCGCGTGGCCGAAGCCGAAGCCGTAAGCCGAGTATTCCGAAATATTGTCGATGTTCAGGATAACGACGCCCAAAACGGCGCAGTTGGTGGTGATTAGGGGCAGGTATATGCCCAGCGCGTTATAAAGAGGCTTTAAGTATTTTTTCATCACGATCTCAACCATCTGCACGAGAGCCGCGATAACAAGAATGAAAACGATGGTCTGCAGGTAGCCGAGACCGAATTTTTCAAGCAGAAGGTTCAGCGGATATGTCGCGGCGGTGGCGAGCAGCATAACGAAAATAACAGCCGCGCTCATGCCCACAGCCGTGCCGAGCTTCTTTGAAACGCCGAGGAAGGGGCATATGCCGAGGAATTTAGAGAGCACGAAGTTTTGTGTGAGAACGCCCATAACGAGCAGAGCTATATAGAATTTCATTTCGCTTCACACTCCTCTTTTTCGGTTTTGCCGCAGGCGGCGGCGTGGGGGCAGCCCTCGCAGCCCGCGAGAGCGGCCTTCGGACGGCCCTTTTTCTCGGCGAGCCTGTTCACAACGGCCATCAGAATGCCGAACACAAAGAATCCGCCGGCGGGAAGAACGAACAGCGTCATCGGCGAAAGGCCTATTTTGCCTATAGCCTCGGTGAAATCGAAGCCTGAAAAGCCCTTGAGGTCAACAAACGAGCCTATCATTGTGTCTATTCCCGAAAGGAAGGTGCCCGAGCCTAACAGCTCTCTCACGGTGCCCATGCAGAACAGCGCGGCGGTGAAGCCGATGCCCATTCCCAGTCCGTCTACGGCGGAGGCAAGCACGGGGTTCTTTCCGGCGAAGGCTTCGGCCCTGCCGAGGATGATGCAGTTTACGACGATGAGCGGAAGGAAAACGCCGAGGCTCTGGTCGAGCGCGGGGACGAACGCCTTCACGAGCATCTGCACCATTGTGACGAAGGACGCTATTATAACTATGTAGGCGGGTATCCTCGCCTTAGAGGGTATCACTTTCCTCAGCGCTGAAATAACGACGTTTGAGCAAATGAGCACTATCGTCGCGGCGATTCCCATGCCAACTCCGTTCACAACGCTTGTTGACGTGGCGAGCGTGGGACAGGTGCCGAGCACGAGTCTTAAAACGGGATTTTCCCTCAGTATGCCCTTGGCAAATTCATGGCCGTAGCTTATCTTTTTCTTCTCAGCCATCACTGATCCCCCTCTCCCTGAGTTACTTCGTTAAAATAGGCTCTCGCCTGGTTTACCGCCTTTACCATAGCGCGCGAGGTTATCGTTGCGCTTGTGAGGGCAAGTATTTCGTTTTCCCCGGCTTCGCGGTTCTTAATGACCGTCAGCTCGCCGGACGTTGAAACGAACCTTTCGAGGAAAGAAGGTTTCTTGGCGTTTAGCCCGAGGCCCGGAGTTTCGTCAATCGAGAGTATCTGCACTCCCGTAATGAGCCCCTCGGTGTCGAAGCCTGTCATTATCTCGATTTTTCCGCCGTAGCCCGAAGCCGACGACGGGAAAACATAGCCTGCCGTCACGCCTTCGGCAGTCTTGCCGACGTATCCGGTGGTCCCGTCCGAAAGGGCGATATCCTCGAAGCTTTCGGCTGCGCCCAGCACCGCGCTCTTGGCGGCGTTCGCCTCGGCCAGCTCGTTGGCTTTTATCGTCGGGTCCGTAACGGAATTCACAAACGCAACGACCCCCGAGGCGACGGCGCATATCAGAAACAGCGATATTGCGGTCTTCAGTATTGATCCGATATCCTTCTTATTCATCACGCCGCCTCCTTTTTATCCTTTTTTGTTTTTACAAATCCGAAATATTTCGGAGCGGTAGCCTTTTCTATAAGCGGGCAGAGGATGTTCATCAGCAGTATCGAATAAGAAACGCCCTCGGGCAGCGAGCAGTAGAGCCTTATAACGGTCGTAACAAGCCCGCAGCCTATGCCGAACAGCGCCTTGCCCTTTTTATTTATCGGCGAGGTGGAGTAGTCGGTCGCCATGAAGAACGCGCCGAGGATAAGTCCGCCGCCGAGCAGCTCGTAAACGGTGTAGTATACGTCGCCGCGCGATAAGGCGAACATCAGCGCGGCCACGGTGCCGATGAAGCAAAGCGGGATTATCGGGCTTATCACTCTTCTTATCATAAGATAGATCGCGCCGAGCAGCAGCGCCGCGCCGCAGACCTCGCCTATGCACCCGGCCCTTACGCCGAAAAACATCCTTACAAGGTCGGGAAGGTCGCCGGAGCTTACAAGCTTCATGATCTCGGCCGTGGCGTCGCCCGCGCGGTCGATAGCGCCGAGGTGGGCTAAAGGAGTGGCCGTCGTGACCGCGTCGAGAGCCTTGGGGGCTGTGAAGTTCGTCATTGCGGAGGCAAACGAGACCAGCAGCACTATCCTTGCGGTTATCGCGGGGTTCGCGAAATTCTGGCCTATGCCGCCGAAGAGCTGCTTTACGACTACTATGGCGACGAACGAGCCGAGCACGCACATCCATACAGGTATCGTCACCGGCAGATTGAAGGCGAGCAGAATTCCGGTTATCACCGCGCTCAGATCGCCGATGCTCATCGGTTTTTTCATTATTTTAACGGATATCGCCTCGAACGCCACGCAGCTGCAAACGCACACCGCTACCACCAGCGCCGCCCTGAAGCCGAAAACGGCGACTCCGGCAAACACCGCCGGTATGAGCGAGATGATGACGTCAAGCATTATCCCTCTGACGGTCGTCGGCGATTTAACGTGCGGCGACGCGCTTACGGTAAAGAGCTTTTTTTCGTCTTCCATTATTTTTTACCTGCCTCTCTTATAACGGATTTCGCAAGCCTCATATACTGCACCAGCGGCTTCCCGCCGGGGCACGAATAGGCGCAGCTTCCGCACTCCATACAAACCATTGTGCCGAGCTTCGTCAGCGTTTCGGCGTCCTTGAGCGCGGCGTATTTTTCGATATCCGTGGGCATAAGGCCCATGGGACAAGCCTCGTGGCAGCGGCCGCAGTGGATGCACTGAGTTTCTCTTTTGAGCCCCGCGTTCTTTTTGCTGAAGGCGAGAACGGCGTTGTTGCTCTTAAGCAGCGGAACGTTCAGATCCGTTATCGCAGTCCCCATCATGGGACCGCCGGAGAGCAGCTTGACGGGCTCTTTTGTGAAGCCTCCGCAGAAGTCCACGATATCCTTCATCAGCGTGCCGACGGGCACTCTTATGTTCATCGGGTTTTTTATGCAGTCGCCGCTGACGGTGACGGTCCGGCTCGTGAGGGGCTTGCCCGTAGCGAGATATCTCGCCACAAACGCGACGCTTCCCACGTTCATTACAATGCAGCCCACGTCCGCCGGGAGCCCGCCCGCCGGGACCACTCTGCCCGTCGCCGAGAGCACCATCATCTTTTCCGCGCCCTGAGGGTAACGGGATTTGAGCGCCATGAGCTTTACCACGTTTCCCTTGTCGTTATCTCTGTCGGCGATGTTTTTGAGTATTCTTATCGCCTCGGGCTTGTTGTCCTCAACGGCGATTATAACCTGCTTGAAGCCGTAAAGCTCGGCGAGCGTATACACCCCGTTCATTATGTTCCACGAATTTTCAATACACTCTCTGTAGTCCACGGTTATATACGGCTCGCACTCCGCGGCGTTGACTATAAGCGTGTCGATGGGCTTTTCGGGTGAAACGGTGAGCTTCACAAACGACGGGAAGCCCGCCCCTCCGAGGCCCACGAGCCCCGATGCCCGCACTGCCTTCACAAGCTCCTCCTTGCTGTTCACAACAGGCGGGCTTATGCCTTCGAAAAGCCTCATTTCGCCGTCGCTTAAAATGGTGACGGCGGGAGCCACGGCGCCGTTGGCGAGCTTAACGTCGGCAATGCTCTCAACTGTTCCCGAAACCGAAGCGTGGATAGGGACGCTCAAAAACTTGTCGCTGTCGCCCACGACCTGTCCCACAGCGACCGTGTCGCCCTTTTTGACCGTGGGAACGCACGGCGCGCCGATGTGCTGCAGCATGGGCAGCACCACCCTTTCGGGAGCGGGCATACGCACGGTTTCGCTTTCGGCGGTCAGCTTGTGATGCGCCGCGAAAATGCCTCCCCGACCTTTCGCCACTGGCTTTAAGATCGCGTCGGGTCTTGTTTTTCCCATATTTTTTCCTCCGAGATATTATTATCGATATCCTGACTTTCAGGTTTATTGGCAAACAAAGGGGTTTTGGAAAGCGCAGGCAGCACGACCTTAAGAAGCGCTCCCGTCGCTACCCCGAACGCCGCTCCCGAAACGAGCAGCGCCGGAGCGAGATACATATAAAGCGCGCTCCCCACGAGCGCCGAGGCCGCCGCCATCTGTCCCGTGTTGTGCATGACCGCGCTCACAACGGAGAAACCCGTATACGAAAGCTTTTTTGAAAAAAGCTTTGATAAAGCGTAAAAGCTCAGTACGCTGAGCATTCCGCCCGAAAGCGAAATTATACCGGCGTAGGCTCCCGAAACGAGCGTGACGAACCCCGCCTTTATAACGATCATGCAAAGCGCGAAGGGCAGCCCGAGCGTTACGCACGTGAACATGACCGCCACGTTCGACAGCCCCGGGCGCACTCCCGGCGGAAGCGGAAGGGAGGCGCAAATAAGCCTTTCAATGAACGAAAGCGCGAGCATCGCCGCGGCGAGCATGCCGGAGAGCGCAGTTTTCTGCGCGGCTGAAATTTTTTTTGTGTCCGGTTTTTTCATATCAGTAGCTTATGGCGTCGGGAGCGTCCTTTTCGGGAACGCCCTCGAGCGTAATAACCGTTTTCGCGGGCACGCACACGGCGCTCTGCCCGGCCTTTGTGAGAAGCCCGCACCTGACGCAGTCCTTCCCCTTGCAAAACGACGAAACGAAGCGTATGCCGCCCGGAGTTATCTCAACCGCCACTCCGTTTGTGAGCTCGAGCGTTTGTTCCTCCGTTATTTCCCGAAGGTCGTATTCATAAACCGTTTGCCCGTCGACAATTATTTCGGCGAGCACGCGCGCGCCGCCGTTCCCTCTTGAAAAAAAGAATACTGCCGCCGCCAGCGCGAGCACCGCCGCGAGCACCGCCGCGTCGCCGGCTTTTATTTTAGTTGATGCTTTCATCTGTTATCAAATCGTAGCTTTCGGCGTCCGTAAGCTCAAAGCGGTCTTTAAGCCCGTCGCTCACGTAAACGCTTCCGTTCTCAAAAACGAAAACCGCGCCTTCAAGGTATTTTCGCGTCAGCTCGAGAGAATCTTCGCCGAACCCCATAACGAAGAGCGCCGTTGAGAGCGCGTCGCTTATAAAGCCCTCCTTCGAAACTGCGGTCACCGCCAGAAGCCCGTTTTCCACGGGGTAGCCCGTTTTCCCGTTCAGTATGTGGTGGTAGGTTTTTCCGTTTTCGGTAAAGCGTTTTTCATAGCTTCCCGAGGTTGAAACGAAAAGCGCGTCGCCGCCCGTGTTGAGGCTGAGCGTCGCCATGACGTCGTTTGCCTGTCCCTTCGGGTCCCTTATACCGACGCTCCAGCTTTCGCCGTCCGGCCTTTCGCCGTGCAGGAGTATTGTCCCTCCAATCGAAACGACGGCGGAAAAATCATATCGTCTTAAAATCTCTTCGGCCTTGTCGCAGCCCGCGCCCTTGCCAACGGCTCCGAAATCGAGCTCGGCCCCGTTTTTCAGCGTATAGCTTTTTCCCGTGGACGCAATATTGTCCGTTCCCGCGGTTGAAAGAGCTTTTTCTACGTCGCCTTCGGAGGGAAGGGAGGGGGAGTCGGACGAAAAGCCCCATAGCTTTGTGAGCGCGCCGAGCGTTACGTCCAGAGCGCCGCCGGTCGCCCCGTATATCCCGACGCTTTTTGTGAGAATATCGAGGGTGTCGTCGCTGAGCGGGACCTCTTCGCCGCGGTTGAGCGCGGCGGTTTCGGAGCTTTCAGAGGTTGCGCTTATGAGGCGGTCAAGCGCGTCTATCGAAGAAAAGATCTCCCCGCTTATGCTTTTCGCCTGCCGCTCGCTTTCGCAGAAAACCTTCGAGCTTACGGCGCTGCCCATCGAGAACGACGTCGACGTAAAGCCCGCCGCCTTATTTGCGCCGCAGGAAGAAAAAACGGATATTAACGAAAAAAACAGCGCGAAGACTGAGAGGTAAAGCTTTTTTTTGCGCATAAGCGTAAACGTGCCTCTTCTGGAGCATAATATATCCACTTTATTATATCAGGAATTTTTTTTTAGTAAAGACACTTTAATAATTTTTTTTTACTTTTCGTTATTTTTTTAAATTTACTTTATACTTTTGGAGTTAATTTACTCTTGTATTATCTTTTTTTTTATGATAATATATATCCGTTATTTATTAAATGGGGGATCACGCGTGACGGTAAACACAAAGCTTCCCGGCGCAAAAGGCGGTCCGGACGCTTCCAACGTATATCTTGATACCCTCGACGATTCCGCCGAGGATATACGCGATCTGAAAAAGATCGACAAAAAAAAGGCCACGAGGGGAGATAAAATATATATCTCCGTTTTCGCCGCGCTAAACGCCGCGCTTCTGGTGTTCATCGCGGTGTTTCTTCGCGTTACGGGAAATTCGGGCGAGTTCGACAGCGTAACGAAGGAAGCCGAAACGGTTCCTGCGGTAAACCTCTACGACTCGGCCGCCGTTTTCGACGGTCAGTTAAAGCCTACGATAAACGGGGTGAAATATCCGGAGGGAATGCAGGATTCCTTCAAAATGATATATTCCGAAAATCAGGACGTCGTCGGCTGGATACGTATTGACGGAACGAGCATCGACTATCCCGTGATGCACGCCGAAGACAACAAAAAATACGAGCGCGCCACGTTTTACAACGAATACAGCAAGCGCGGCTCCATTTGGATGGACTACCGCAACCGCGTTGGCGTGAACAGGACGTGGTTTAATAAAAACACGATAATCTACGGCCACCATCTCAGCTCCGACGAGTGCATCTTCGCGGAGCTCGAAAACTACAGGGACGTGGAGTACTACAAGACCCATCCCGTTATCGAGATGAACACGATATACGAAAACTATAAGTGGAAGATCTTCGGGTGCATCGTAACGAACGTTGACGCCGCCGACGACAACGGCCATATGTTCTACTACTGGAACCCGTATATCTCCGACGAAAACACTTCTGCCTTCTGCGACGAGATCCTCACGCGCAGCTGGTTTGTGAATCCCGCCGTGGATATCACTGAATCAGACAAGCTCCTGTGCCTTTCCACCTGCACCTATATGATGAACGCCAGCAAATATTATGATATGCGCTGTGTTGTTTTCGCAAGGCTTGTGCGTCCCGGAGAGGACGAAACGGTGGACGTCAGCGGCGCGTATCAGAACACAAACAGACGTATGCCCCAGGTATGGTACAACCAGAATTCACTTGACAACCCCTATAAAAACGTTGCCGCATACGGCGAAAACTGACCGGAAGGAGCGCTTATGGACGATAAAGAAAAAAAAGAACTGGACGCGGCGATAAAAGAGATAAACAGCGTGCTTCAAGAGGCGGATAAGGCCCGCGAGGTCGACGACGTTATAAGCGAGATACTGAATCCCGAAGGCGCCTACAGCTCCGAGTTCAGCGATAAGTTTTCAAAATACCACGGCAGGGTCTCTCCCGAAATGGACGAGAGCATGGGGGCCGCGGGCCTCAGAAAAAGGGATTATTCCGCCGAGGCCGACGAGGCGATAGCAAGAAGGAAGGCTGCCGAGAGCCGCATATCGAAAAAGGTCGACCCCGACCACAGAAAGACCTACGACCGCGAAACGATAAACGCGGTGCGTCCCGAATTCACCCTCGACGGCGGCGTGCGCTATCCCGTTTACGGAGTGGGCGAGAGCGAGCAGCGCGTGGTTTACGACGCCGACTGGGAGGACGAAGCTAAGCAGAAGGCCGCCGAGCTTGAGAGAAGGCGCAGAAGCAACATGCTCAGGGGCGATTCCGAATACGCGAGACAGCAGTTTATGTTTACCGGCGCCGGAAAAATAGCGAGGCGCGATCCCGTGCGCTCGAGGCTTATCGATCCTCTCGAGGAGGAGCTCGACGCCGGAACAAGAGAGATATACCGCGCCGAGGACGACGAGCCGGCTTCCGCTCCACGCGAGAGCGAAGCGCGTGAAGAACAAAAAAAGAGCGACGACGGAAAAAAGTCTTTTTTTCCGGAAGGTTTTTCCGAAGAACAAAAAAATGACTCCGCGCTCAGCGGAAAAACCGGAACCGATGAAACCGACGGGAGCGACGGACTGACAAAGGAAGAAACCCAAAATATAGACAGCCTCGTGCTCAGCGAGCTTTCAAGCGAGCTTGACGGCGAAAACGTATATAAGGACGAGCACTGGCAGGAGATCGTTGAACAAGCCCGGAAGCGAAAAGAGCAGATGGAGGTCGACGCCCGCAGGGAAGAGGCGTTGGAGCGTTCGCGCCGCAAGCTGGACAAGCAGAAACAAAGGATAGCGCAGCTTGAGGACGATATCGGCAAGGCGCCTATTACGGATATGGATATTTTTACGGTTGACAAACAAAAAGATAAATTCACAGGCATAAACCCCGAAGACGAGGCAGAAAACGGCATTGCGTTCGACAGCGACGTCAGGCATGAAAAGAAGGCGACCGCCTACAGCCCGGGCGTTCGTTTCGATTCACCCGCCGGTTTTGCCGTTGAGGCGGAAAAGCTTTCCCCGGGCGAGGCCGCGAATCTCGGCAGGGGAGCCGCTTTGGGAGAAAGCAAAATAAAGAAAGGC